>JAKACY010000081.1 GCA_021821025.1 Bacillota bacterium
CGTTCGGCGCCAGCGATCGCGGATTGTACCATATTGTACTGGTTCGCCAGTTGATTGATGCGTTGACTAAACTGCCTGGAGTAATTAAGAAAACTTACGATCACGCCGATCGTGATCACTTGATCCATCGCAAGCCACCCACCCGCGAGCGCGATGATCGCAAAACTGAGGTTACCCATCGCATTCATCATAGGACCCATGATCCCAGAAAGACTCTGCGCCTTGACACTAGACTCGCGAAGCCGCTGATTGATCGCACGAAACTCTTGTAGTGCCTTTTGCTCACGGCAGAACACCTTTACAACTTTTTGCCCAGAAATGGTTTCTTCTATCAACCCGTTGATCTCACCGAGACTCTTTTGCTGACCAGCGAAAAATTTGCGCGTGTATTTCGATATCCTTTGCGTGGCTAAGCCGATGACGGGCACGGTGATGATCGTCACGAGTGTCATCGAAACGCTTGTTGCGAGCATCATCACGAGACTCCCTACAAGCATAAATGCGCTCGAGATGAGCTGGATCACGCTCTGGTTCAAAGTGTTTGACACCATCGCGATATCATTGGTCGTTCGGCTCATGAGTTCCCCATGCGTCTTCGCGTCAAAATACCGCAAAGGCAAGCTTTGTAATTTGACAAACAGATCTCTGCGCATCACGTTCACAGTATTTTGTGAGACGCCCACCATGACATACTGCTGAATCCATGATACGATCGTCCCAATCAAATAGACGGCGATCAGAAGCAGGCACATACGCCAAAACCCGTTATGATCTCTCGGTATGATAAACTCGTCCACAGATTTCCCTAGCAAATAAGGTCCAATCAGCGCAAAAATCGTGCTGAGCGCCGTCGCGATAAAAACGATCACGAGACCAATTCGTTGTCCCCCGAGGTAGCTCCATACGCGAAGCAACGTCGCTGCAGCGCTCTTCGGACGCTCGTGTGGCACCATCATGCGGCTGGGGCCTCCTCCAAAGCCCATGTGAAAAGGATTCCCCTGACGCGGCGTGTGGCGTGCGTTCGGTTCAGCCATGTACAGCCACCTCCCTGCCTAACTGGGAATCATAGATATCTTGGTACACCACGCAAGTTTCCATCAACTCTTCATGCGTGCCCTCCCCGACCACTTGACCATCTTCTAGCACGATGATCTGCTGTGCGTCGATGACGGAAGAGATCCTTTGCGCGATCAAAAATGTGGTGCTCGTTCTTCGCAATTGCCGCAGGGCCGCCTGCAGCCGCGCTTCGGTGCCCACATCGAGCGCACTCGTGCTGTCATCGAGGACCAGAATCGGTGGAGATACGAGCAAAGCTCGCGCGATCGCCAAGCGCTGCTTTTGCCCGCCGGAGAGGTTTACGCCGCGCTGCCCAATTTGCGTATCATACCCGTCCGGCATGCTACTGATAAAATCATGCGCCTGTGCAGCCTTCGCCACCGCTTCAACTTTTTCAATCGGTGCATCGGGCCTCCCAAAGCGGATATTGTCTAAAATACTGCCCGAAAACAGGATAGACTCTTGCAGCACAAATCCGATCTGGCTACGTAAATGGTGCAAGTCCATCTCACGAATATCGACGCCGTCGATCAAGATGCGACCTTTCGTCGCGTCATAGAGCCTCGCGATAAGGTTGACGAGCGTTGATTTTCCAGATCCTGTCGAGCCGATGATCGCGACCAATTCCCCAGGATGTGCATCGAGGCGGATGTCTTCAAGAACCCACTCTTCATCCTTGGCGTGACCGTACGAGAACCACACGCCGTCAAATATGACATGCCCCTTTGCGATCACGTCCTTCAATGCGCGATCTTCGCTCACGATTTCAGGTTCGGTGCTGAGCACCTGTGTGACGCGGTCAGCCGAAACTTTCGCTTGGGAGATATTGACCATGATCATGCTGACCATGAGGAGTGAAAATAGCACCTGCGTCACATAATTGATAAATGCGATGAGATCCCCCACCTGAACCGATCCAGCCCAGACCTGATAACCACCGTACCAAAGCACAGCCACGATGCTAAGGTTCATGATGAGCATCATCATCGGCATAGTCATCGCCATGATCCGCGACGCCTTGATCGCCACGCCCGTATAATCGTCATTGGCCCTGCCGAAGCGAGTGATTTCATAGCCCGCGCGCACAAACGCTTTCACGACGCGAATGCCTGCGAGATTCTCTTGTAGCACCGTGTTGACCGCGTCAAGTTTTGCTTGCACCTTGCCAAATAGAGGATAAGAGTACCTAATCAAGATAATGAGGATCACCACTAAAATAGGAACTGCGACCAAGAGGATCGTCCCAAGCCGCATGCTGATCGTCAGCGCCATAAAGATACTGCCAATAGCCAACAGCGGAGCACGGACCAAGATCTGCAACGCCATCTGCACCAAGTTTTGCAGCTGCACGATATCGTTGGTCATCCGAGTGACGAGTGATCCGGTCGAAAATCGATCGAGATTACGAAAAGAAAACGTCTGTACTTTGCTAAAGACCGCCTCGCGCACGTCCGCCCCAAAGTTTTGCGACGCGATGCTTGCAAACACATTGCAACCCGCGCCCGCAAAGAACCCGATCAAGGCGAGACCGATCATCCAAAGCCCCGTCGACTGGATCACGTGCACGTTATGTCCCAGAACGCCCTGGTTGACGATGTCCGCCATGTACTTTGGCTGCAACAAATCCATGTAAACTTCCAAAACCATAAATAGAGGCGCGAGAATTACCGACATCTTATACGGTTTCAAGAACCGTCTCAATTGCCACATCATGTCCCCCCCTTTTACGCCAACAAGCATATATTACTGTAGGAATATGTTATAGTCAACCGATTTTTGTCATTCTAATCACGTGCAACAGGCCTGTTTCACACGCTAGATCCAGCTAGCTGTTGCTCTGAAACCGCATACTTAGTACTGTGGTTATGCAAAGACGACGCAAGCTTTCAGCTTTGCGTCGTCTCACTAACTTCCTATATGCTAATTCCCTAATCCCCAGCTCACAACCATATCGAGCTGCTTCAAGATTTCTACCGCCGCTACCATCGCCGCAGCGAAACCGCTTGTTACCCCAGAACCTTCACGAAGTCGGCCATCGAGCGCACCTGCACTTGCCCAGCGTCTGCCAGCACAAACTCCATTTGCCCTGGCGCATAGTTCATAAACGTTACACGCTTTTTGATCCCCGGGATCAGATCAAAGTAGTTATCCGAGAATATCCCTTCAAAATCAGACGAGAGCCACACGTTTTTGGCGAGCACGTCCGTTTCTAGGATATAAGCCTTGCCGTTTCCTTCATCTACCGCCGTCATCTTGATGTTCGGCGCCTGAAGCCGAATGTCTCTGGCCGACACAAGGTAGTGAATTTTAGCATCAAGCACCTCGTCACCCTGCACGAGTTGCGCAGATAGCACCACCTCGCTCGCATCACGGCCTTGCAACGCGTCGGCTTGAGTAAGTGTCAGTACCTTTTGGGCAGTATTGGCGCCGATCACGATCGCCTGCGATACTTCATGAAGAAGCGCACCGCCAAAGTCAAATGCCTTGACCTCGATTTTCGCCTCAATCGGGTTCAGAACGTCTGACACCACATGCACATCCACGGTGCCTGAAGCGGCCGTGGCAGAATCGACGGACAGCATGACATCGCGGTAGCTGTTTTTTGCAAAATACTGCAAGGCCTTCCATCTGCCATAGTAGTCCATACTAGACCACGAAGCGACAGGCCAGCAGTCGTTAATCTGCCAGAACAAGGTTCCCATGCAATATGGTTTCTGACGCCGATGCGCCTCCATCGCCGACTGGATCGCTTCTGCTTGCAGCACTTGGCTCATGTACAAAAACGACGGGAAATCCTTCGGTTCTTTCGAATAGATGTCCATATACTGCTTGATCAACCGATTGCCATCCCCGCTTCTTTGGTGCCAACGCATCACGTCCGACTCTAGCGCCATATCTTCTTCCTGCGCATACGTCTGCACCGTCTTTAGCTCTGGGAACGACTGAAATCCATACTCACTCATGAAGCGACCGAGGTACACGTTGTAGTTGGAAAATGGCTCCACAGCGTGCCATACGCCCCAGTAGTGGATGTCGCCTTTTGCCGAGTCATTTTTTGCATGCTGATCTTTATCGCGCGTGAGCGCGCGCATGGGCGACGATGGCCAATAATCCGCCATCGGCGCGAGTGTGGATAACGCATCAGGCAGAATGCGGTGGAAGATCGCCTCATAATCATGCCAGATCTTTTTGCGAACCGCAGGTGCGTACTGCTGCTTCCAGCCCCACCCTGCGTTTTCATCATATTCGGACCAGGCGGTATCCATCTCATTATTGCCGCACCACAAAGCGATCGACGGATGGTTGCGCAGCCGCTTAATATTCTCCTCTGCTTCGATCTTCACATTTTGCAAAAATGCCTCATCGCCCGGATACATGCTGCATGCAAACATGAAGTCCTGCCATACGAGGATGCCGTATTCATCACAAAGGTTATAAAAATCATCCTCTTCGTAAATACCGCCGCCCCAGACCCGAAGCATGTTCATGTTCGATTCAGATGCTGTCATGATCTCATATTGGTAGCGATCATAGGTTATCTCAGTCAAAAAGCTATCATTCGGGATGTGGTTGGCCCCTTTTGCAAACACAGGCACGCCATTGACCTCAAAATAAAACGACGTCCCGCGCTCGTCATCTTCCTGTACGAGCCGCAGCGAACGCAGGCCCGTTTTCACGCGCTTACTTGCCACCAACTCACCCGCTTTTGTCACCTCTCCCACAAACTCATACAGGTGCTGCTCCCCAAGTCCGCGCGACCACCAAAGTTTCGGGTGTTCTACTGCAAAATCCACGCGCACCTCATGTTGCCCCACACCCAGCGACACCTGTTGCTCGATCAGCACACCGTCCGACTGGATGCTGATCTGACCTTCAAAGTCTACCGATGCCTCCACTTCAAGAACTGCCGTTAACTTAGCTGAGGCGGCACTGACTTCATTTTGCTGGATATATAAATCCGTCACGCGACAGAGCGAGTACCCTTCCAAGCGCACCTCGCGCCATATGCCGCTCGTCACAAAACGTGGACCCCAATCCCAGCCATAGTGATACGGTGCTTTCCTGGCAAAGACGCTGATCTTTTTATCACCGAGACCACCGCGCTCGGACTGGTCGTTCGTGGCCGGTAATGCATAGCCGAGTTTCTCAAGCTTTGGCAGATCGACATTTACCGGAGAGTGAAAATAGACACGAAGTATGTTATCGCTTTCTTTTAACAGATGTTTGACATCAGCCTGCCACGTGCGAAACATATTGTCAGCTGAAATCACCTTCTGGTCATTCAAGTACACATCCGCATACGTATCGAGTCCAGCGAACACCAGGTTCACGCGATCCTGCCTCAAGAGGTCTGCCGATACGTCAAATTCCGCCTGATACTCCCAGTCCTGTTTATCGATCCACTGCAAATCACCTTCATTCATGCCGGCAAATGGCGCGGCGATCTTGCCATTTCGCAACAAATCGGTGTGAACGCATCCCGGAACCCGCGCAGGCATCCAACCCATGTCATGGGATTTGAAGCGCCAGTCGTGGATCATCTGCTTGACTTCAGCCATAGTCTTGGGGGCCTCCTAATTAATTAATCTAAGGTTACTAAGTAATATAATTGATTTAAATCTACCACATCTTGATAGCGTTTTCCAGACGTTCGCATGCGCCATGTTGAATACCCATGATGAACATCGGGTGAAGCCCACCCCCTCGCCCTCATATCGCGCGAATCGAAAATTCCACCACCCCACCGCCGTTCACATCGTTACGAACACGAACCGTGCCACCATGCTTTTCGATCAGCGCCTGGACGATATACAGCCCAAGTCCCGAATGCTCCTTCCCGGAAGAGCGCGAGGCGTCCCCTTGATAAAATTTACGAAACACCTTATCAACGTCCCCTGGGTGAAATCCCGCACCAGAATCATGTATCGACATATAAATCTCATCGTCAGCGATCGTCACTCTCCAGTCGATGACACCACCTTGGGGCGTGAAACGAATGGCATTTCCCACGATGTTATCCACAATCTGCGCGAGTCGGTCAGAGTCAACTCGCATCGATGGTGTTTGCCCACGCGCATCTGTCAACGAAAGTTTGATCTGAACACCCTCCTTTTCAGCCCAGGCGTCATATTCCACCGCCTTTTGCGAAACGAACGCCGGAATGTCGACAGCCACAGGCCGCAACACAAAGTGAGGGCTATCCACGTCGGTGACCGCATGAAAATCACTCATCAGTCGAGCCACCCGCTTGGCATTGCGCAAGATTGCATCCGCATACTTTCTGGCATGTGCTGGAATATCCTCGATTTCTTGAAGCATCTCCGCATGCCCGGAAATGATTGTAATCGGTGTCCGAACGTCATGCGATATCGCAGAAAGCATGTTACGCCTTTCATCTTCCAAAGCCCATTGGCGAATCAGCGAATCTCGCAATCCTTGGCGCATATCTTCGAAGGCGTTAACCAGTTGACCGAGCTCATTTTGCCCCTGATACTCGATGCGAAAATCGAGGTCACGCTGCTGAATCTTCTGAGCCGCCTGGATCAAGAGCGCAATGGGCTTATTGACGTTTTTACTAAGACGACGCGCGAACAGATACGTGAACAAGCCGATAAATATGAAAGGCGTCGCCAAGAGGAGCAACATGATCGTCCCCTGCAGCCACGACGGGTCCAGTGTTGAAAAGCGCACCCGCAGCGGGTACTCTTCGTACACGGCTCCAACCAGATTGCCGCGGGCATTGAGAATCGGCGACAGCATCCACTCACTCGCGCGAAATAGGCCTCCTTGATCCACCACACTGCGCACGTTAAGCGCTCGCACCACGGCCGCTTTTGATGAAAATAACCGCCGAGACTCGCTGCCGTAAAGTGGCTGCCCAGTTGCCGTCATCACCTGATACTTGGCCCAAGGTAAGGGTAGCACCTTTTCAAACGCGCGCTGATTCGTGGGCGACATTACGGAGACACCAAGTTTTTTCATGAGCGCCTGTGCCTCGGTGGCATACTCGACGCTTTGCTCATGTGCCGGCAGCAGTCGTGAAACGACGATGTACGTGAAAAAAGTCGCCAAGATGCTGCATATGGCGATGAGCACGACGCTGAGAATCACCTGACTCTTGATCGACCGCTTCACCCTCAACTGACGTCCCACTTATACCCCACGCCCCAAATCGTTTGAATATACGAGTGTTCAGGAGCGATCATGGACATTTTTGCTCGAATCTTCTTAATATGTTCGGTCACCGTTGTGGCATCACCCACCGCATCGATGCCCCACACGGTGTCGTAGATTTGCTCCCTTGAAAATACCCTTCCAGGGTGCAAAGCGAGCAGTTCAATCAGATCAAACTCCCGATGCGTAAATGGGATGTTTTCTCTTCGAAAGGTCACAGAACGGCCTTTGATGTCGATCACAAGCTCCCCGAAGTAAAGGGCTGCATCTGCTTTTCCTTGACCCTCTCGGGCCCTTTCCTCTCGCCGCAAATGCGCCTGTACCCGCGCGCGCAGCTCTTTTACGCCAAACGGCTTGACCATATAGTCATCGCCGCCTGCTACCAGGCCTCTCACACGTTGATCCTCTCGGTCGAGCGCACTCAAAAACACGATCGGGCATGATACCGTGTGCCGAATCGCGCGACACACCTCATATCCATCCGCCCCCGGCATCATCACATCGAGCAAGATCAGATCCGGCTGCACCTGGAGCGCCTTTTTGATCGCATCTCTGCCATCAAAGGTGCTATCGACGTAATAGCCCTCCGCCTCCAACGCCTCTTTGACAAACGAAACGATGTCTGGCTCATCATCGACGACCAGGACTCGCTTTTGATTTGTTTGCACTTCGTATCCCCTTCAGCCTATCCAATTCCCATATACCAGCAGAGGCATGTTTTGAATTCTTTTTCTTGGGAAATAGGGAACGCGGACACTGTAGTCGTGTCCGCTGCAGAAACGAGTGTTTCTATTTGGCATTTCAAGTCTAATTCAAACTTTAATGAGGATTACTCATTATTCGTTCCCCATCGTGCTGATGTCGATCACAAATCGATACCGGACATCTGAAGCTAATATCCGCTTCCAGGCTTGGTCAATCTGATCGGCGGAAATAACCTCGATCTCCGGAGCAACGTGGTGTTCTGCGCAGAAATCCAGCATTTCCTGCGTTTCGCGAATGCCGCCAATCATCGATCCAGCAAACGACCGACGCTGACCGATCAGTGAAAAGGCGTTCACGGACAACGGTTCCGGCGGCGCGCCGACGTTGACCAGTGTACCGTCCAGCGCCAGCAGCGAAAGGTAGGCATTCATATCGATCTTCGCGCTGACTGTATTCACGATGAGGTCAAACGAACCAGCCAGTTTCTCAAACGTCTTCGGATCGCTCGTGGCATAATAAGAACTCGCACCAAGACGCAAACCATCCTCTTTTTTCTTCAGTGTTTGCGATAGTACGGTGACGTCTGCTCCCATGGCGTGAGCAAGCTTCACAGCCATGTGTCCCAGCCCGCCAAGTCCAACAACAGCGACCTTCTTGCCAGGCGCAGCACCCCAATGGCGCAGTGGCGAGTACGTTGTGATGCCAGCACACAAGAGCGGAGCAGCGGCGTCAAGCTCAATATTGTCCGGAATCCGGACCACGAAGTCTTCCGTTACGACGATGTGAGTGGAATAACCACCCTGCGTATATTGCCCATACTTGTCTACGGCCGCATAGGTGCCCGTCATTCCATTGAGGCAGTACTGCTCCTCTCCCTTACGGCAGTTATCACATTCTCGACAGGAGTCAACCATGCAGCCTACCCCGACTCGGTCGCCAACGGCATATTTTGTGACTTGCGAACCAACCTCGGTGACAATTCCGGCGATCTCGTGGCCTGGAACGAGGGGATAGTTTATCGGACCCCACTCGCCTCGAGCTGTATGAATGTCAGAGTGGCAAATACCAGCATATTGAATCTCAATGAGAACATCGTGCGCTTGAAGGTCCCTACGCTCAATCGTCGTAAGCTTGAACGGACCATCCGAACTGAATGTAGCGCGTGCGTGTGCAGTGATCATTAAACAACCTCCTGAATCCATGAATTACTGTTGCTTTGGTAAGGAACAAATGGGTTCGAAACTTTCTTACCGCTATTCACTATTATACCGTTATAGAAGACTTACCTACACCTGTTCAGGCTCGTTTTCCACTTATTATTCGCTCTTAAATCTTCTACAATGACACGCTTTGACTACTGCGCCAGCACTTCATTAAGCGCATGTTGATGTCGTTTGCGACCGCAGTTCTTGCTTTGGTGCGCTGTAGGGATCGTTTAACAAAGGGCAATCAATAAGAAGCGGGAGCCTTTGTATGCTTCAATAGTTAAGGTCGGAAGCTTCGCTTCACTCACGAGTTCGCATCGTCATAGTGTTAGTACATATACGCCAGGTCCAACGAGTGTTAATCCAATAGCGATTGCGATTAACATTAAGGGACACTCAATGCCATTTTTGTCGACCCACTAACCATTCCTCCCCTGTACCGTAAAAATTGCGACCAACATGGTGATTACGATCAGCGCAGCCGCGAGTGGTTCGACGCTGCGAACATTCACTTGCCGCCTAACCAGGGTGCCATGCTCGTCTGCCACCAGGACAGTTGATTCTGATACCCTCTGAATTTAGTCCAATGATACTGACTCAACCCCTTGCACGTATAAACTCGCGAATCGTAGTCCAAGATGCTAATAGAGTTGGATTTTTAGAAAGGACAGCCAAGGTTGATATGGTTTCCTCGAACGTAAAGCCTTTTTCAGATGAAGACTGGGTTACACTCTCTGCCATACAGCACTATAGCTACTGCGAGAGGCAGTACGCGCTGATCTATAGGGAACAATTATTCGAAGAAAACTACTTCACCATGCACGGGCGTCTCGCGCACGAACGGCCAGATACACAGGGAGAGGCACACGCAGGCGATGTCACCGAGTTGCGCAGCCTCACCGTGTGGTCTGATCGCTATGGACTTTATGGCAAATGCGACGTCGTGGAATTTCAAGGCGGGCGCATCTTCCCAGTCGAGTATAAGCATAGCCACGCGCATACATCAGTACACGATGAGGTGCAACTTTGTGCGCAAGGAATATGCTTGGAAGAGATGTTTGGCACACCGATTCTTACTGGTGCAATATACCACATCGGGTCAAAGCGCCGCAGAG
>JAKACY010000082.1 GCA_021821025.1 Bacillota bacterium
ACGAGGCGTACGGTACTTTATCGGCTCTTCTTGTGATCGTATTGTACTTTTTCATTCGCTTTATGCTGCAACGCCGCATTAAGGATGCAAAAACTATTCGTAACTACGCGGATGAGCTTCGCAAGCGCTATAGTGCATCAGTGGCATCACTGGCCCGCGCGATTGATGCTCGTGATCCTTATACGTTTGGGCATTCTCAGCGTGTCGCGGAGATGGGTAAACGCATTACGCAGCATTTGCCGCTTGGCTTGGATCCAGAGGATGTGTATTTTGCAGGATTATTGCATGATGTCGGGAAAATTGCGCTTCCGGATGCTGTCCTGCTAAAACCGGGAAAGCTGTCTTCAGAGGAATTTGCACAGATAATGCTGCATCCGGTGTTAGGGGAAGAGATTCTCAGGGACTCCGGCGTTAGTGATCTCATCTTGCACGCAGTGCGGTCGCATCATGAGTGGATCGGCGGCGGTGGCTATCCGGACAACCTTCGTGGTGAAGCAATCCCGCTTGTTGCACGCGTCATCAGCGTGGCAGATGCATTTGATGCGATGGTCTCGAATAGACCCTATAGAAAGGGGTGTTCAGTACCCCAAGCTATAGAACGGTTGGTAGACGGAAAAGGAACGCAATTTGACGCTCGCCTGGTCGATGCATTCATCCAGGTCTTGCATGACACACCTCGAGAAGAATTAGAGCATATTGGATATGGGGATCAGCCGCCTAACCATTTCGTGGAGCCAGTTACGCAGTTGTCTGATTCTAGTCTGACACTACCTGAACGCTTGATGAACATGGCTCGACGAGAGACCGCAACAGGTTCTAACCCTAATCACTCGATTCCTTCGTAGGTTGTGATCCATTACTTTGTAAAGTGAGGGAATGTGATTGAATCCTTATGATCGTGCACATGAATTAGCTCGTGCCATCCGTGAGTCGGAACCGTTTCGTGCGATGAGGTCCGCAAAGGTGAAGATTGACCCGGACTCACAAGCCAAAAGGATGTTAACTGATTTCCATATCAAACAGTTCGAGTTTGAAAGCAAGCGCCTGATGGGTCAGGAGCCTACGGCAGCGGAGCAAGAGAGTCTGCAGAAATTATATGAGATTTTACAGTTGCACAACTCAGTACGGGACTATCTATTGGGGGAGTATCAGTTGGGCGTACTCATGCAGGATGTTCAGAAGATTTTAAGTGATGTACTTCAAGAAGTCTCGATCGAAGGAGATGAAGATAAAGTTTGAAGATTACATACTTGGGTCATTCCGCGGTGCTGGTGGAAGCGTCTTCACACAATATTTTGTTCGATCCATTCTTGACAGGCAATCCTGTCGCAACCGCGAAAGCGAGTGAAGTCCCTGCAGATGCGATCCTGCTCACGCATGGGCATGGAGATCATATCGGGGATACGGTTGATATTGCGAAGCGGACGGGCGCCACTGTGGTTACTGTGTTCGAGTTAGCCGCGTGGCTGGCGAATCAGGGTGTTCGTACGCATGGGTTACATCTGGGTGGCGCACATGAGTTCGAGTTTGGCCGGGTAAAGTTGACTCTAGCGTTTCATGGTTCCGGCATCGAGACCCCGGATGGGATCATTTATGGCGGTAACCCAGCAGGAATCTTGTTTCAAGCTGAAGGCAAAACGATTTATCACGCGGGCGATACGGCGTTATTTGGCGACATGAAAATCATCGGGGAGCTCAATGATATCGACGTTGCACTTCTGCCGATAGGCGATAATTTTACGATGGGACCAGACGATGCGGTCTTGGCTGCAAAGTGGCTGCGCGCCAAAAAGGTTATTCCGATTCATTACAATACGTTTGGCCTAATCGCTCAGGATGTGAATGCATATGTTCACGCTTTAGAGGGTGTCGGCATCACCGGTGTGCCGCTAGGCATAGGAGAATCTTTGACGATATAAGCAATACTTAAAACAGCGTGAAAGGGAGACGCCCGCCACGCTGTTTACTATTTATTGCCCTTCATCCCAAAGTTAATGAGTGGTTCCCTGTCCTTGCACCAAGTTGATGATAATACGCGCCAACGTGTGCTGTTCTTCTTTCGAGCTGACATCCCACATCTGCTTCAGAAGTCGCTCCTGCACGTTTTTCGGGTCTACCTTGTTCGCGAGGTACGAGCCGAATTTGACGGCGGTATCAGCGATCTGTTGATTGGACATGCCTGCGGAATGCGCTTGATCGATTTTGTCGCCCAGAAACTCTTTCCATTTACCGAAATCGGCAAGAAGAGCTGGGTCGACATCGGTGTTGGTCATGTTGGTGGATGTATTCATGGCTTCGCCTCCTGAAGTAAAATCGATAGTAGTATCTGTTTCGCCAAATGGATTATGCGTAAGACGATCCGCCAAGATCTTGTTGTTCTATGAGCGTCTGCCCCCGCGTAGTGTAGGATATGCTCGTCTAATGACAAAGGAGTTGTCTTCCTTGATTCGGCATTCCAGATCAAAAACCATTTGGACACCAGGAATACACTTTCTTGTCACTGTCGGAATTTTAATCCTGGCAGTACCTCAACTACCACGCTTTTTGCTCTCGCAATCAGGTCTTTTTTCAGCTCTGTGGATTTCGCTGGCCATGGTGGTGCTAGGGTCTAATTTGTGGTTCTTGCTGGGGGTACATAAAGAGAGGGGCAGTCTGGTTTCAGTTCGTACTCACAGGGGTGGTGCTCGCGCGATCACACCAACAGTTGTGGAGACGGTGCCTAAACGCGAATATATGCGATAAATTCTTTCTACAGCCAAATGCCTTAAAAAAATGCGTTGATGCTCCTTGCATCGGCGCATTTTCTATGTGACTTCGGTATACTATGGACAAACTAACTGTTTATCCGAGCTTACACATAAGGGAGTTATGAGACCATGGCTGAAGAAACTGTTGTAGTGAGTGAGGCAGACCGGATGACAAAGGTGGGGGCTGCGATTGATGTTTTCCGGCGCGCCGCCACAGAAGAGGATCGAGACCGCAGAATCGCCATTATTCGTGAGGCGCTAGAGGTCTCGCAAGACTGCGTAGAGGCGTGGCTGGCCTTGGCACAGGAATTCGGGGATTCTCTTGAACAGGTTCGGGACTACTTGCAGGAGGCTGTTAAGGCGGGTGAACGCTTATTTGCGAACCACCTCGATGAGTGGAAGGGTAAATTTTGGAACGTTGCGCAAACCAGGCCATATATGCAAGCTCGCATGGGGCTGGGACAAGTACTATGGGAATTGGGGGAGCGTTCGGCTGCAGTTGGGCTATTAAAAGGGACCATTGAACTGAACCCCATGGACCACCAGAATGTACGATATGTTCTTCTCAAGGCCTATGCAGACCTCAAGCAGTACGATGATGCGCTTCAGCTTATTGAGCAGTACAGCGAGGAGCAGTCTACGGTTATGGCTTATGGCAAACTGCTGGCGGCATTTGCGGTATACGGAGACTCATTAATGGCACGGTCAGCATTTTTAGCAGCTCGTAAACAAAATGCCCATGTCATGGATTACATACTCGGTTTGCGCCAGATGCCGCAGAAGTTGCCGAAAACGGCGCAAGCTGGAGATGAGGCGGAAGCGATTCGCTATGTGGCGGTGTTTTACGATGACTTTGAAGAAGTAGACGGAATCGATGATTTCTTGCGTGCACAGAAAAAGCGACGAGGCAAAAAGGAACAGGAATAATGTATGAATATAATGTGGGAGAGATAGATCGGATCTTGCTTGATTCTCTATTTGGAGTGGGAGCCTATGCCTGATGATTTGACTTTTGATCTTAATTCCGCGTCTTGGCGGCATGCTGTAGGCGACGAAACGATGTTTGTCGAAGCCCTCGCCGATAGGTTGCAAAAGTCCTTACCTGGGCTTGTGGAAGTTTCGCGTGACCATCGACTGTTCGCCAAAACTCACCACGTCGAAAAAATCATGGTAACCTTAGGAGACAACGCGTACATCTTGCTATCGGAGGGCCAGCGTTTCGTCACGAGAAGAGCCAAGGTCGTCCGCGGCGTAGTTTTATCATCTAAAGAAATCCCGATGACAGAGTGGCTGACTGAACTTTCCAGCATGTTAGGGGAGTACGCAAAGGAACACCACGATGCGCGCCGGGCACTCGAAGACTTTTTACTGTAGTAACGTTTTACTAGTAAGGTTCCATGACACTCATGCGATGAAGGGGGGAGAGCTATTGTTTCGCTTTTTGTTCGGAGGGGGCAACAAAAATAACGAGCAAAAGCAGGCTGATCAGACTCGAGCGCAACTCACTGTCGATGCCCTAACACGCGGGAATTTACCACCTTATGTGGTGGATCGAATCCATAAGGAGTCAACTGGACAACTGCCTTGGACGAGCGATTTGTCCATCAATGAGTGGGCACTCTTGCAAAGGTATCGCGTTGAACCGCTAGGGCAAGTCATGGGAAGTTCTGTTTATCACGTGGGATTTGTCTACAGATTCGGAGACCTTGTCACTACACGCGAACTGAAAGAACCGACAAACGCACTCTATGAAGGGCGAAAGCTCGCGCTTAGCCGTTTGCGGCAAGAAGCTGCACTACTCGGGGCGAATGCAGTGGTTGGCGTGAAGTTGGTTCATAAGGGCTTTGACTTTGAAGCACAAATGGTGGAATATGCGTGCTTTGGCACCGCTGTTCGCCTTGCTAATTTGCCGGCGTCCCAAAATCCTGTGCTGTGCACGGTATCCGGTCAAGATTTTGTAAGGCTCCTCGCTGCGGATGCGCTTCCGGTGGGACTTGCGCTTGGCGCATCCTTTTACTATGTGCACACGGATTTTTGGAGTCAAAGGCAGCGGAACAGTTGGGTGAATCAAGAGATGTCGCAGTTTCAGCGCGCGGTCTCGGAGGTACGGCATTTGACCATGAGCAGAATGCGTTGGGATGTACGAACGGAAAATGGCACTGGAGTGATCGGTGCTGGATTTGATTTGCACGTGGAAGAGCGGTCTGGCGGCAAGACGAACGATGATGAAGAGATCGTCGATTATCTGCTGGATGCGGTCACGATTGGGACGATTATTGACCACTCCAGATCACAACAGGCAATAGGGATCAAGGCTGTACTTAATCTATCCAAATAATTACCCTGGGGGAGTCACGGTGGCGGATCGAGAACATAACGACCTTCCTGCACATGCGCTAGAGAGGCTGCAGGGCTTGCGCAGCGCGAATCATCCTGATGGCGTATTTACCAGTGATTTGACGGTCAATGAGTTTTTGCTGGTGCGCGAAGCTGGGTTTGAGCCGATTGGCATGGTGGTTGGTAGTTCTATTTACCATATTGGGTTTCAACAAGCTAACTGGCGTAACAATGAAGAGATGCAAGTTTTGAGCCAGGCTATGTACCACGCGCGCGAGCTTGCCATGAGTCGCATGGAAGAAGAGGCGGTGGCGCTTGGCGCTGATGGGATTGTAGGCGTCCGACTTGAGGTGGGTCGCTATGAATGGGGTGAAGACCTCGCAGAATTTATCGCGGTCGGCACGGCGGTTGCATCGAGAAAGCCAGGAAATTTTCGGAGTGCAGGCAATCGACCCTTTACGAGTGACCTATCAGGTCAAGATTTCTGGACGTTGCTGCGTGCGGGATACCGTCCACTCTCTTTGGTCATGGGGTCATGCGTCTATCACGTGGCGCATCAATCCTTCAGGCAGTACATGAGAACTGTTGGGCAAAACTGCGAGATGCCAAACTATACGCAAGGGCTGTACGACGCCAGGGAATTGGCGATGGAGCGCATGCAGATGGAGGCGCACGCGGAAAAGGCTGAAGGCATCGTGGGAGTCAATCTTCATGAAAAGAGTCACGGTTGGGGGAGCCACGTGATCGAGTTTTTTGCTGTTGGAACAGCCGTGACTGCGACTTCGAGCGATCACTCGATCCCGAGTCCTGAGATGATATTATCTTTAAACGACTAGGGGGTGAAAGGCGTTGGGCATCTTTAAACGCGCGGCCAAAGTGATTGAAAGTAATGTGGCGCAACGCAAGGAAGCTCACAAAGACCCTCAAGAAGCGATTCGTGAAGCTTATCAACAGATGATCGCACAACTGAGCGATATCAAGAGGCTGATGGGCGAAGTAGCCGCAGAGCTGGCGCGATTAGAAGAACAAATCGCAGAGCTATCTGCACAGCTAGATGCGCTTGAAAAAGAGGCAGAAAGATGCGTGGCAGATGGTGACGATGAAGGCGCGCGTGCGGCTCTTGGCAAGAGACGTAAATTACAGGAGAGGTTGGCTGGGCTTAAGATGAAGGCGCAGGCAACGCAGCGCAAATTGAAGGGCTTGCAAGACGCCAGAGCGTTACTGCGCGAGCAAGTCGACGATTTTCAGGAGAATCGCGATGAGAAGGCAACTCGCTTGGCTGCTGCCAACGCGGATGTGCTGCTGAAAAAGGCGAGCGCTGCGATAGACAGTGCAACGAAAGACGCCTTAGATGATATTTCGGAACAAGTGCGCATCGTGGAGGCCCAAGCGGAGTTGAATGAAACGATCGATGAACAGTTAGAGCGCTTAAAAAATACGCGTGGATGACGGGGGACTTAAGGGGCCCTCGAACGGCATTTGAAGAATTGCTGACAAGAAGATTGCCCGGCGATCGGATTACGGATGATCGCCGGGCAGACATTTCCCTAAACTATGGGAGCGGTTCATAGGTGCTGTTGGAGAACTGCTTGATTAAAAAGTCGTATGTCTCGATGTAAAGTTGCCTGACGCCAGGATTCTGACTATTTGCCGCTTGCGTCAATACCTGAGATCCATCATAAAACGCATGTACCGCACCATCTTCTACGCCGGTGTTGTAATCTGCCACCAGTTGATTGTAATATCTAACGCGCTGCGTTTCGTTCGTAAGAACGGATGGCCCCATCTCCACTTCCATTCCCATGCCGTAAGTAAACGCTTCTTTGGCAGCCTCTTCGACACGCGCAACAGATAATGTCGGGGTTTCAAAATAATTCGATTGAATGATGGGCGCGGTAAACCCGAGCTCATTCCACGAGACTAATCCTGATGCATCAAAAGTCGGGATCCAGAATAACTGCAGATGGTTCTTGTTAGCCAGTAATGAAGCGTGATAGATAAGATCCGCTTCTTGCGGTGCAGTGTACTGAACCGATTCGCTATCCCAATAAAGTCCAACCAACTTCAAGTGTGTAAAGTGTGCTTCATTCCACTTTGCCAATAGTTCTTGTACATACCAATCCACAGCAGCCTGGCGATTGAGGTATGCGCCCTGTGCGCCGACATTGGACGAAGAAAACGACATGTTCTGAATGCCAGGTATCGACCCAAAGTTCTTGACGCTGTCGTTCGGGTATGGAATGCTCAGTACGACGTTGACGGTTGGGGCGTTATAGCCGATCGACTTTAATGGCGCATAAGCCTGTGCCACCGTTTCATTCAGGGCAGAAAGCTGTTGTCCTTTTGCAAACAGGTTTTGTAGATAGGATGACCAACCGTGACTTGTCGCTAGTGACACGCCATACGGTAAAAACAGAAAACTGTCGAACATGCGGCCCTGGACCTGTCCGGTTTGGCTTTGATATGAAACCATCGGCGCAAATTGTTTCGTCGTCCAAGTGCCCTCTTTACCATATGCCCCACTGTACACTAAAAGCATATTATGGATGCCTTCTGCCGTTGGGGATCCTGGCGCTAAGAAACCTTGCTGATTCGTCGTGTTGGATAAGGGCGGCAAGCGCTGTAATGATGGCGTCAGCCACGGCGATCCATAGACTTGAAGATTGCGCGCCAAAACCCATACGTCGACTGGAAATGTCACTCGTACATAACGGGCGGATATAGGGTTCATCGTTACTCGGTAGGACTGAATTAATTTACCTGACTGATAAAGTGGAACCGCCGTATGTACTGTGCCTGCATCGTACCATCCCTTGCCGTTTTGTGACACGGCAAAGTGTACGGAAGATGGAAATAAGATCCCGTCACCAGTAAATTGATAAAATTGAATGGACACTTTTGTGATCGATTGGCTCTGTCCTAGATCGACGGTGATGGTACGCCCAGATTGGCGCAAAAACCCGGTCCAAGTGAGACTGTTTGCCACGATTCCACCTGGCGGGCCAGGGTAAAGTTTTGTTTCAATTTTGTGAAATAACGGATCGGATGGATCGGCGCTGCTTACCACGTACGTACTAGAAGTAGATAGAGGGAAAGACTGATCGAGTGGCGCCACTGGGGCGATTTCAGCTGCTGTGTGAGGCGCGTATCCAAACAGCGGGGCCATCAAAAGGCATACTGCTGCAAGCAAGCGAATGCGCGCGCTTTTAATCCAGCGCAAAGTTATCCTCTCCTAACGCGTTATATCGGCACATGATTGGGTGACTTAGCCATTATACTCTATGAATCTATCTGGGGCGAGCAAGGTCGGTCTTAAGGCGGATGGGCGATCCCTCCAAAGGCGCTATCCGGATTATGGGTTGCAGCCGCCGTATAAATTCCCTTGCCAGGCGTCTTTAAACGCCTATTCAAGGGGTTTAATCTTTGCGTGCGTTCAGGGGAGACCGTCGCTATCGTAGGTCCGAGCGGCAGCGGAAAATCGACATTGGCACAGATCTGCTGTGGCTTAGTTCCGGTCGATGCAGGGGATGTGCGGATTTATGGGAAGTCACTGCGCGATCAGCTGTACTTTGGGCGCGAGCAGATCGCATATGTCCCGCAAAATCCCTACCTGTTCGCAGGAAGGGTGTACGACAATATCGCATATGGCCGAAGTGATGCCACGCGTGCCCAGGTAGAAGAGGCGGCAAAGAGCGCCTTTGCCCATGCCTTTATCGAAGGATTGGCGGATGGATATGACACAGAGATTCTAGAGCACGGCACTGGATTGTCGGGCGGGCAGCGGCAGCGCATTGCGATCGTGCGCGTATTTTTAAAGCAGGCCCCGATCCTTATTCTAGATGAAGCTACTTCTGCGCTAGACAATGAAAGTGAGCAAGTCGTACACCAAGCCCTCGAAACCCTCCTTGAGAAGGCCACGGCGATCGTCATCGCACATCGGTTATCTACGGTGCAAAATGCGGACCGCGTGATCGTGGTGGATGATGGTCAAATCGTCGAAGAGGGAACGCATGACGAGTTGCTAAAACTTGTTGGAATGTACGCGAGGCTGTATGATGCATCATTTCAATCGCAGGGCATGGTGGGAAATAATTCGGTGTGACAAGTCCGCCGTAGGTTCTTTCGCGCACGTCATCTCTTAGCAACGTCGGCTATTTATGATAGGATGAGCTATAAAGCATCTGAGAATAAGAGTTGAGAATTGGAGTGAATCCTGTTGTTGATCGTGCAAAAGTACGGTGGGACGTCTGTCGGCTCTACCGCGCGGATACAGGCTGTTGCGGATCGCATCGTCAAAACGGTGCAAGCAGGTCATCGCTGTGCCGTGGTGGTGTCTGCCATGGGCCACTCTACCGATGAACTGGTGTCCCTCGCAGCGGAAATTTCGTCAAACCCGAGTCGGCGGGAGATGGATGCGCTGCTTTCCACCGGAGAACAGGTGACCACGGCGCTCTTGTCCATGGCCCTTCATGAGCGCGGACTCCATGCGGTGTCGTTTACTGGTTGGCAGGCTGGCATTTCGACTGAGCCCGTGCATGGGGCAGCGCGGATCGAGGAGATTGACGCGACGAGGATGGATGCGTTGTTGGCTGAGGGTGGTGTGCCCGTCATCGCGGGCTTTCAGGGTATCGCTAATGGCTCTGTCACAACCTTAGGCAGGGGTGGGTCGGACACGACGGCAGTTGCTGTCGCCGTGGCCCTTCATGCGGATGTTTGTGAGATATACACTGACGTCGATGGCGTCTATACGACAGATCCACGAAAAGTACCCGATGCATGGAAGTTGTCTGAGGTGAGCTATGATGAGATGCTAGAACTCGCTAACTTGGGTTCACAGGTGCTCCACCCGCGAGCAGTAGAAACGGCGAAACGCCATGCTATGCCGCTTGTCGTGCGGTCGAGTTTTTCACAAGAGGAAGGAACGGTGATCAGAGATATGGCGACAATGGAAGGGTTGCGGGTCGTTACGGGCGTCGCCTGCGAAAAAGAGGTTGCCCGCATCGGCTTAGTCGGTATCCCGTTAGCAAAAAATCATTTGGCAGATCTTTTCACGACTTTGGCTGACAATCAAGTCAACGTGGACGTCATCGTGCAGAGTATCGTGCGCGAGTCTGAAGTGGATGTCTCGTTTACCG
>JAKACY010000083.1 GCA_021821025.1 Bacillota bacterium
CAAGACAATCAGCTAGATCAGTGCGACATCACGTTGCGAGACCTTGATCGGATGGTGGAGGCGTTCATGAGGACCCTGCAAGGAATATACCACGAGAGAATCGAGTATCCTGATCCGTCTAAAGTTCTGGCAGCGCGGGCAAAGTAGCGCGAGCAATGCGTGCTGTTAGTTGAACGTGATTGCGTGTAGTGAGTGAGATGCGTCGAGGAGGGTGTGCATGGCAGATCAGAGTAAACAAGGGCTGCAGGTTTATATGTCAATAGAGACGCCACTTGAAGGCTCATTGGTGTCGGAAACATCAGCCTCAGATCTGATCGAACGAGTTTGCGTAGAGTCTGCCAAACAAGAGGGGCTTGCGCTCGCTGAAGTCTCTGTGACGATCGTCGATGAAAAGACGATTCAGGAGTTGAACAAGACTTACCGCAATAAAGACGAAGTTACGGACGTGTTGTCGTTCGCACTTCTGGAAGGTGATGAACCGGCGATCGAGTCAGACGACGATGGGGATACGTTAGTCCTGGGAGATATCGTGATCTGTTGGCAACGCGTCTTGTCGCAGGCACGAGAGTACGGGCACAGCGTAAATCGTGAACTGGCGTTCTTGACTGCACATGGTTTTTTTCATCTCTTGGGATATGACCACATGAATGAGGCTGATGAGTTGACCATGTTTGCTCGGCAAGAGGAGGTGCTCATGGCGCTGAATCTGCGCCGAGACCCTTGAATCCCTGGCGTAAGCTCTTGAAAAGTTTTGGCTATGCGCTTGATGGACTTGCCTATGCGCTCGTCACGCAGCGCAACATGCGCATTCATTTTTTTGCGGCGTTTGTCGTGACGTTCTTGTGCGTCGTGATCAAAGTGCAGACCTTTGAGATCGTAGCGGCACTCTTTTCGATCTCACTGGTCATCGTGCTCGAACTCGTCAATACAGCCATTGAGCATGTGGTAGATCTATTGACAAGCGAGTTTCGCACGGCAGCGAAGGTCGCGAAAGATGTGGCAGCTGCTGCAGTACTGATTGCGGCCATGAACGCATTGGTGGTGGCTTACTTGATTTTCTATAATAAGCTTGATCCTGTAGAGTGGCGACCGGTGTTGACACTGATAAAAGCTCCCTATATAGGGATTTTGCTCATCGCGTTTTTATGTTTGATTGTAGCTATCGCTGCATATGCGGCACACATTCGCCGAAAAATAGTCAGTAGAAACCAAGGTGAGGTACATAGTAGTTAAGAGAGGACCTGTTGCTGTTTGAGTGAGAAAAAATCAGGCTTTGTTGCATTGATCGGAAGACCGAATGTTGGGAAGTCCACCTTGATTAATCGCCTTGTAGGTCAAAAGATTGCCATCATGTCCGACAAGCCGCAAACGACGCGCAACCGCATCCACGGCATCCTCACGCGAGAAGCGGGACAGATTGTGTTTTTAGATACGCCAGGCATTCATCAGCCGCATCACCGCTTAGGGGAGTATATGGTGGATATTGCGGAGAATTCCATGCGCGAAGTAGACCTCATTGTCATGGTAGTGGATGCGAGTCAGAGCATGCGCGAGGGTGACTCGTACGTGCTTGATCGCGTCAAGAATATGCACAAGAACGTGGTGCTCGTTTTAAATAAGATCGATGCCGTGGCAAAAGAGAAACTGCTGGCGCAGATAGAGGCGTATCGCAGTCTCGCGACATTTGTCGATATCATTCCGATCTCGGCGCGCACCGGTGAGCAAGTGGATGTGTTGGAGAGAGTGATCTTCGATCAGTTGCCCGAGGGCCCTTTTTACTATCCACCAGATGTGGTGACAGATCACCCCGAACAATTCATCATCGCGGAATTGATTCGAGAAAAGGTCTTGCTCCTCACGCACGAAGAGGTGCCACACTCTGTGGCGGTAGGGATCGAGCAACTCGAGTACCGCGGTGATCGTGAAACGCTCTATGTGAACGCGGTCATCTACACGGAGCGGGACTCACAAAAGGGCATCTTGATCGGAAAAGGTGGGGACATGTTAAAGCGCGTCGGGACCATGGCTCGCCAGGATATCGAGACCATCTTTGGCTCTAAAGCTTTTTTGGAATTATGGGTGAGGGTGAAAAAAGATTGGCGTAACCGCGAACCGATGCTGAGAAGCTTTGGCTTCGATAAAGAATAGTATCCAAGTGTTTCTAGGTATACGCTGCAGCCCGCGATTGAACACTACTACTGAACGAGTTCTCAGGTTCGTACAGAAAGGATGATCGCGATGCGGGATTTCCTGTGGCGGTATTTTTCAATGACCGGAGAAATCGATGTGTATTTGTTGTACAAGGAACACGAGCAGTTCGTATCCAACCAGTCTCAGGTGGCGACGACAGACTATCCTGTTGATGGCGCACAGGATGGAGGCTACCAACAAGGCTGGCGAGTGTAGATCTTGGGCTATGACCGGGAACGGTGAAGCGTTGTGGAGTTTGTTAGTGACGATGCATTGGTAATTAGAACGCAACCATATGGTGAAAATCACCGACTGGTATTACTTTTAACGAAGCAGTGGGGTTTGCTTCGTGCGCTAGCGTATGGTGCACAAAAACAGCACGGTCCACTTTATGGCGCAACTCAGACCTTGGTCTTAAGCAAAGTGTTGATGAGTCTGAATTCAAATGGGCTTTCCGATATAAAACAAATGGAGATTCAAACTAGTTTCCCGCTAATACGGCAGGACCCATTGCTTCTTTTATATGCAACGGCTGTCAATGAGCTTTTATGGCGTCTAGGCCAAGTGGAGCAACAGCAACAATCGCTCCCGCCATCGGTATTTTTTGAGGTGCTTGCATGTCTCAATAAGCTTGGGCAGGTTTCGCCCGGGCTTCTTTTTACGCACCTTGAGTTGCGTCTCTTGCCTTTTATAGGGGTAATGATCGATACGACGCACTGTGCAGAGTGTGGTGCGCCCTTGCGTGACACAACTCGTTTCAGTCTTGCTAAGGGCGGCGGTTTATGCGAAACATGTCAATCAGGACGTGATGACTCCCATGCGATCTTGCTATTACCAAGTACTTGGCGTCTTTTAGGCAAATTGGTGGCCACACCACTACATAAGTTGGGTCATGTTAAAGTAAGTGAGCGTTACGAGCGGCAACTGGCTCTTATCATCAGGTTATATCTAGCGGAGTATGCTGGGGTTACACTACGATCATTGCAAGTGATAGAATCGGAAAATCTATAAGAATACACGGCTACGTCGATACGAAAGAGGAAAGCGCGCGGTATAAAATCCTATACGCGCGCGTTGTGTTAGTGCGGCAACAGCGAGAAGTAGTGCTCAAATCTAAAGTCGGACCATAAAAATACAATGCCGACAGCGACCCCTAACCAAAAAAAGCGGTCTCTAGCAATCGTGAATGACCACGAGAATCCTGCGGTTGATCCAAACCGAAAAAACCTCGCCGTAATGAGCCCGCATGCGATGAGTAAGATGATGCCCATTCCTATGTGAGTTAAGGAGTGCATGATATGTCCTGCCTCTCAAATACGTTGAATGATGTTGTGTACTTTGACTCAATGAAATTGTAACACACGCTGCAGCGCCGTGAAAGACTATTTCGGGGGGAGCTCTATGGATCAAGAATCTAAGTCAGTGGTGTATGTGGTTTCGGATTCTGTCGGAGAGACGGCGGAGTTTGTGGTGCGTGCGTCAGCCAGTCAATTTGACGAAAAGGATTTGGATATCAGGCGCATCTCTTATGTCGACAACATCGAATTGGTTAAAGATGTCGTGCATGCTGCATCACAAGTCAAAGGGTTTATTGCATATACACTGATTTTGCCAAATCTACGCGAAGTCTTGATGAAAGAGGCCGCACAGAACAATGTGCGCATAGTTGACATCATGGGTCCCATGATGGATGCCTTCATGGATGTTTTTCATGCAACACCGAAGCTTCGTCCAGGTCTTTTGCACCGCTTGGATGATGATTACTTTCGCCGCGTTGAAGCCATAGAGTTCGCGGTAAAATATGATGACGGACGAGACCCGCAAGGGCTTATCCGGGCGGACGTTGTGCTGCTCGGCGTATCGCGCACATCGAAAACGCCAGTGAGCATGTATTTGGCGCATAAAAGGATCCGTGTTGCAAATGTTCCGCTTGTACCAGAGGTGCGACCGCCGATGGAACTGTTTCAAATTACTCCAACCAAAGTCGTGGGCCTGATGATCAGTGCTGACGATCTCAATAAAATTCGACAGGAGCGGGTTCGTACACTCGGGTTGCCTCTCGAAGCAAGTTATGCCAATCGCGAACGCATCCTCTATGAATTGCGTTATGCTCGCAGTGTCATGGAGCGAATCGGATGTCCCGTCATCGACGTCTCAAAGCGTGCGGTGGAAGAGACTGCCGCCTTGGTTTTACAATACGTTAAAAGATAGGCGCAAAGATGGGAATGGCGGAAGGATTATTTTTAAAACCTTGCGTACATCTATAGGGAGTCGCAAATACTGTAGTGCAGATGCGAGCTCACAGCCGCTAGGAGATGTTTAAAGATGGGTCTGTAGAGACAGACTAGTCAAATGTCGAACATTTTTGTGTACAGTCCCATTCTACAAAACATATTTTTATCGTTGTTCGGCAGGAATGTGTAGAATCTTGGCGAATAAAGTTAGCATCAGAGTAAAACGATATTGCCGCATCTTGGAAGCCGACCTCATCATTGCACAACGAGGAGGGCTAAAGGCGAGTATGCGCGTGTCTGATGAGTTTATCTCTCTGTTGCGGCAGAAGATCGATATCGCCGACGTGGTTTCTGATTATGTCAAGCTGAAGCATGTGGGGCGATCCTTAGTAGGGTTGTGCCCATTTCACTCTGAGCGATCACCATCTTTTCATGTGTCGCCAGAAAAAGGATTTTACCACTGCTTCGGGTGTGGCGCTGGCGGTACGGTGTTCACTTTCTTGATGGACATCGAACAGCTCTCCTTTTTACAAGCCATCGAAAAGCTGGCGATAAGAGCCGGGGTGCCTGTTCCACAGGTGATGGGCGACAGCCAAGACGATGAAAGGTCTAGGCATCGCACTGAATTACTGCGGGCGCTCGACTTAGCAACCAAATTCTACAACCATATTCTAATGAACCACGATGCCGGTGCGCAAGGTCTATCGTACCTTGTTGATCGACATTTGACAAAAAAGTCGATCGCGGAATTCCATTTGGGTTTTGCTCCAAAGGGCGGTCGCGTTCTCGTCGATTTTTTGTCAAGAAGAAGTGTCTCTCCTACTGTGATGATTGACGCAGGACTGTGTATGGTCACAGATCAGGGGGAGTTGCGGGATCGTTTTCGAGGTCGCGTGATGTTTCCGATTGCGGATACTCAAGGGCGCACTGTCGGCTTCGGTGCAAGAACCCTGACCTCAGAGCTACCTAAGTACTTGAACAGCCCGGAAACGGTCTTGTTCCATAAAGGCAATAACCTATATGGGTTTCACAGAGCGAGGCAAGGTATTCGCCAAAAAGGTCAAGCGATTTTACTTGAAGGTTATATGGACGTGATCGCGCTGCATCAGGCGGGCGTGACGAATGCCTTGGCTACTTTGGGTACGGCTCTTACGCCTGTTCAGGCGGGCATCTTGCACCGTGTCGCGCAAGAGGTGATTCTCGTTTACGATGGAGACGCTGCAGGGCAACAGGCGGCGGCTAAAAACATCGATGTACTGAGGGATCTGGATCTCCAAGTTCGTATAGCCCGTTTGCCAGATGGCATGGACCCGGATGAATGGATTCTTTCGCATGGGGAAAAAGCGTTTCATATGCATATCATCGATGAGGCGCAAAGTGCATTGCCTTTTCGTTTGACAAAGCTGACTCATGAACACCCGAATCACTTGACGAGTGGTAAAACGGGATATCTGAAGGACGCAATCGATATAATTGCAGACGAACCCAGTTCTATTGAAAGGGAAGCATCCATAGAATGGCTCAGTCAGACCTATGCGGTATCTTTGGGTGCACTTCGAGATGATCTGCAGTTCAAGATTAGGGCAAAAGAAAAACAGCGTTCGATGGATAAAAACGGAAACCGGCGGAATACTGACAGCCAGGTTCATCTGCTTGATCCACTACCACTTGCACCGCAAAGTCTGCCAGTGAGTCATGAGGTTGCCGCTCGGCAACTGCTTATGTATATGTTAATCGATTCTGATGTGTTAAGACAAGTCCAAGAGGACTATCCGGCAGAATTTTCTTTACCTATGCACAGTGCATTGCAGGCTTATCTTTATATGTTTTATGAACATCACGCAAAAACGGATCCAGAGTTATTTCTCAGTAGTATCGATGATTCGCAAGTCTTGCAGTTTGCGGTCTCGTTGTTGCATGAGGCTTCTGAGAAGATGGAACCTGGACATCCGATTGATGTAGTTTTGGTTCGCGATTATATTCAGTGTCTCATAGGTCATCGATTAGAGCAACAGATTGAGGGCGTAACTAAGAAGATGAAAGAAGCGACTGCTCTCGGTGATTTTAATGCATTAGGTCAGTATGAACAGGAGTTTCGACGTTTGCAACGCGCTTTGTCGGAACGTAGCGCAAACGTTCAAGTGTAGCGAGAAGGATCACATTTTTAAGAACACTGCAGTAGCAACGAAGGAGGAGCGGAAGATGAACAAAGAGATGCAAGACGATGCACAGGCGGTACAGACGCTCGAGGATGTTCGGGAGCATCTTCTGTCCTCGGGGAAAAAGCGGGGCGTCTTGACATACACTGAGATCATGGACCGCATGTCTCCTTTTGATCAAGATAGCGAGCAAATCGAAGAATTCTTTGATCAGTTGGCGGATATGGGGATTGAAGTGGTCAATGAATCTGAGGAAGATGAAGATATCGACGACGACGATGATGATGATGATGCATCGGAGCCTGAGTTGCCTGAAGAAGAAGCGCACGGAGACGAAGAGATTGACTTGAATGATCTCAGCGTACCGCCTGGAATCAAGATCAACGATCCTGTGCGGATGTATTTGAAAGAGATCGGACGCGTTCCTCTGTTGTCTGCTGTT
Source organism: Bacillota bacterium (assembly GCA_021821025.1). Taxonomy (GTDB): domain Bacteria; phylum Bacillota; class Bacilli; order Alicyclobacillales; family SLC66; genus JAKACY01. The sequence goes on from JAKACY010000083.1 coordinate 7,026, forward strand.
GATGAGATCTCCTTGGCCAAGCGCATTGAAGAAGGCGATGAAGAGGCCAAACGCCGACTGGCTGAGGCTAATTTGCGCCTCGTCGTAAGCATCGCGAAGCGCTATGTAGGCCGCGGTATGTTATTTTTGGACCTCATTCAAGAAGGTAATATGGGGCTCATCAAGGCCGTAGAGAAGTTTGATTATCGCAAAGGGTACAAATTTAGTACGTATGCTACGTGGTGGATTCGCCAGGCGATCACGCGGGCCATCGCAGACCAAGCGCGGACGATTCGAATCCCTGTGCATATGGTGGAGACGATTAACAAGCTCATCCGTATATCGCGGCAATTGCTTCAGGAATTGGGTCGTGAACCTAGTGCCGAAGAGATCGCTACAGAGATGGATATGAGTGCAGATAAGGTCAGAGAGATTCAGAAGATCGCTCAAGAGCCGGTGTCGCTTGAAACGCCAATCGGTGAAGAAGATGATTCGCATCTTGGGGACTTTATTCCGGATGACGATGCGCTCGCGCCAGCCGATGCCGCCGCTTATGAATTGCTGAAAGAACAGCTAGAAGATGTGCTCGACACACTGACAGAGCGTGAAGAAAATGTATTGCGCTTGCGTTTTGGTCTGGATGATGGCCGCACTCGGACGCTTGAGGAAGTCGGAAAGGTGTTCGGCGTCACGCGTGAAAGGATTCGACAGATCGAAGCTAAGGCGCTGAGAAAACTGCGTCATCCGAGTCGCAGCAAACGACTGAAGGATTTTCTCGAATAGACTAGAACGCTACAGCGTGGTACGAGGTATAGCCCTCCTAAATTGTCCGCGGGGCATTTTAGGAGGGTATTTATGTCTCTCTAGACTTCATATGATGAGGTGGACAAACGGTGAAAGATTTGTCGCTTCGCCTATCACGCATCGCTGGCTGGGTAAGCGAAGGATCAACGGTGGCGGACATTGGAAGTGATCATGGGCTTTTGCCGATATTTCTTGTACAAGCCGATCGCATCGTAAGAGCTATAGCGGTTGAGGTGGCAGAAGGCCCGTTTCAGGTGCTAAGCTCTGCGGTCGAAGATTCTGGCTACAAGGGAAGGATTGATACAAGATTTGGCAGTGGTCTAGACCCAATCGCAGATGCTGAAGTCGATGCGGTCATCTTGGCTGGCATGGGCGGACATACAATATGGGACATATTAACGACCCGTCATGCTCAACACGTCCTCGCTTCGGCGGCGACGAGACTACTTATTCAGCCCATGAACGGCAGTGGCCTAGTTCGATACTATGCAGAGGTTTTCGGATATCAAATTCGAGAAGATGTACGTGTGCTGGATGGCGGTGTGTGTTATGAGTGCCTCTTTTTGATGCCAGGGTCCGTGCGAAGCCTCACAGCAGAAGACATCGTAAAAAAGAAGGCGGAGATGGATGAGTTAGGCCCGCTAGATCGTATGAAGTGGGCATTCGGAGAGAAAGGCCTTGCGATGCAGTGTAGTTTACTTTCACAAACGATGAAAGAAGAGTACGAAAAACGAGCGCGTGCCTTGAAGCAACTTGCCTACCCTATGGGTGACCGGGCGCAATTGCGCGCTGAGGAACTTCGAGCGGAGTGCGGCGCCTTGCTGCAACTATACGAACAATACTTTTCAGCACGCCTCTCGATATGATTCTAGGCTTGTCCAGTCGTTCATATCCTATTGATGGGTGAGGACGATGGACTTGTTAAGGGCGATATCCGAAAAGGTACTATTCGTTATTATGTTTGCCGCCAGTTTTGACTTGGTGGCCACGATGCTTTTTGTTGAAAAATGCTCACAGTGCAGTTGTATCCTCGATCCATCAATGCAAGAAGCGTTTCGCTGCCCACGGTGTGGCGCGCGCATCAACGCCCTACGAGCTGCGAAGCAGGTTCGGCATAAGCGCGACCGACAGCGTAGTTCCCATCCCTAAAAACCATAACACCATGAACGCAACTATACCGACGAGCGGGACATTGATCGCGAGCGTGATGCACAGGGCACCGATGAGTGAATGAGAGATCCGCAGCCTACCTGCTGTCAATTCTACGGCGATCCGTCCGATCTTGTTTGCTATCAGTACCATGCCAAGAAGGCCGGCAAGACCATAGATGGCCGCTATTAGCACCGTCGGAATCCAGAGCAGCGGAGTCAGCAAGCTGGCTAGACCAAAGGCAACGGGTACGATTGTGACCGTTAATCCGATGGCTAGTATGCGGATGTACCGCTTTCCGATCCACCCGCTAATCTTTTCATCCCACCTCGATAATACCCAGCCCGCAGCAGATAAAAATGAAAACAGGATCGCTGTAAAACTTGCAAATGCCAGATATGCCCCCAAACCTAGAAAGCCAGCTAATGCGAGTGTTGACTTTAATTGTAAATCGGGCTGAAATGCGACGATTCCTTCCGATACGGTGGCGCTCGGAGCTTGTACGACATTCGCCAAGAGTGCAAGAACAAATGAGGATCTTGACCCAGGCGCTAAATATACGGGCCCGCCGATGCTCAAAATCGTGTTGGTCACCGTCCCGCGTACAACCACCGGTTTGCCGATCGACACGATCACGTCGACATTTTCCGACACCGGGACGATGATGGCCTCTGGCCGAATATGTGGTTTCACTAGTTGGAGCTTCTCGGCCTGAACGGGGTTGGCATGCATCGCGAAAAAGAGTATGCAAAGCAGCATGGACCCGACCCACGCTATTTTCCAAAAGGTAAATCTAGACCAAGGGCGCATGTACATCACTCCACCGAATACTTGCGTGCTAATTTGGCTGACCAAAAAAGTGTTGCCGCAGAGGCAGATACGAGCACCAGAGAGACGATGGTCGCCAGCGACAACCCGCCTGGAAGACGCGCGGTTTCTCCAATCATGGTGAATAATGCTGCAACGCTCTGCCACATCATTCCTGCAAATCCCCTTACGTTAGCGACCCAAAAGATGGCCAGTGGTGAAGCCATGCCTACTGACAACAGGGCAATAGCCAACCGGGCGGCAATCAGCCTTCGGCGTGATGCGACCCATAGGGTTTGGTAAATTAATCGGTCGAAGAGATCGAGGGCCGGTTCGACTGCGAATGCTTCGATCAAAAGAGCATGCGTCTGCTCGGATAATTCTATTATGTCTGATGTGCTTGCGCTCACGTCATGTTTATTCACGGCATTTTCTCCTCCTTGTGTC
>JAKACY010000084.1 GCA_021821025.1 Bacillota bacterium
GAATAATCGCAATAGGGTCTTCCCCTGACCACCTGGTGCATAGTAAATGATACCGTCTCGTAGATATACGCCGCGTGGCACTATTTCTTTCACGCTGATCCACCACACGGTCGCAGGTATCCATGTGGATAGATCGGCAACTTGCGCGTGATCGAGCGACAGGATCGCGATATCTGTAGATTGTTGATTTGCAAAAATATGTGATTTAGCAGCGATGTATGCTGACATCGAACCATGATAATCCAAATGTGCAGGATAGAGATTTAACAAAGCTGCAATATGCGGGCGAAAGGCGCTCGTACCCTGCAATTGAAAGCTTGATAATTCCGCGATGATCCACTCAGCAGGATCACTATCATAAGCGACGGCCGCGAGCGGCGTGCCGATGTTGCCGGCGACGATCGCAGGCCGCCCTGCTTTTTCAAATATGTAACCGACGAGACTCGTGGTCGTCGTCTTGCCGTTGGAACCCGTGATGCCGATGATGGGTGACTTCGTGACCGCATATGCGATCTCCACTTCCGTAACAATCGGAATTCCCCTCGCTGTAGCCTCAACAAGAAGCGGGCGATCATAAGGGATTCCGGGATTTTTTACGATCAAATCGCACTCGTCTAAAAGTGTCAATGGATGATCTCCAGCGACGACCTTTATGCCGTCTGCTTCCAAATTTTCTGCTGCTGCCAAAGCCTCTTTAGGCTTTGCATCATTTACCGTAACGCGCGCTCCGAGTTTTTGCAAAAGGCGAGCCACCGCTTCACCACTTCTGGCCAGCCCCATCACGAGTACTGAAGACCCTGCAAAATCCACGATGCATCCTCCTGTAGCTAGTTATGGCCTCACATACCAGTATATCGCCAAAATCGACATTGCAAGCCCTGCAGCCCAAAATGTGCCGACAACTTTCCACTCAGACCAACCGACCAGCTCAAAATGGTGGTGCAACGGGCTCATTTTAAACACACGTTTGCCAAACGATTGAAAAGATATCACCTGAATGATCACCGACAGCGTCTCGATCACAAACACACCGCCGATGAGCGCTAGCCAAATTTCCGACCGCGTCAAAACCGCGACCGCTGCCAGTCCGCCACCGAGCGCTAGCGATCCCGTATCCCCCATGAACAGTTTCGCAGGATGCCTGTTGAACACCAAAAATCCGAGCAGCGCCCCCACCATCGCCATCGCAAATACCGACACATTCCACTGGCTATCCCACCATGCCATGAACGCGTAAGCAGCGTATGCGATAGCGGTCGTACCGGAAGCTAGGCCATCAAGTCCGTCCGTGAGATTCACTGCATTGGCAAACCCGACCATAAACAGTGCTAAGAACGGCAGATACAAGACACCCAGTTGCAGTGGCACATTAAAGTAGGGAATTATCAGTTCAAAATGCCAGCCTTTTGCATACAAAGCCAGATAAAACAAGACGACTACGATCACCTGACCAAGCAGTTTTTGCCGTGCCGTTAAGCCGAGATTTTTCTTGCGAACGACCTTCAGCGCATCATCAAGCAACCCGACGATCGCAAAACCGACGAATGCGAGAAGCAAAATCCAAGTGACGGGGGAACTCGAAAATCGCCACGCTGTAAACGCAACGCTCACAACCATCAGAACCCCGCCCATGGTTGGCGTTCCAGATTTCAGTTGATGGCGCATGGGACCCTCTTCACGAATAGCCTGTCCAAATTTGAAGCGATGGAGCAGCGGGATGGCCATCGGACCAAGGAGAAGAACAATTAAAAATGATACCAGTAAGACCCATGACAAGGACTGCGCATCCATCCTAGTTCCTCCTATCTAGCTATGGCCTATTTCAAAACGTCTACAACGTGCTCAAGACCGACTCTGCGCGACCCTTTGACCAGCACCACACACCTTTTGTCTCCGTACTGAGCAAGTACCTGCTTTAAGTCCTGCGCAGCTTCCTTTGCAGTACGCGCAGTCCTGACAGGGCGATTCGAATCGCCTTGCTGTAAAAGCCAGCCCCGCGCGTAGGAATCCGCGAACTGTCCCACTGCCAGCAGCACATCCGCTTTGCTTATCGCGGCAGCCGCTCCCACTTCCTCGTGCATCCGGATGGTCTCGTCGCCAAGCTCTAGCATGTCGCCAAGGACAGCGATGCGAACATCTCCTATGCTGTCTTTCAGCACATCGAGCGCTGCGCGCACAGACAAGGGCGCAGCATTGTACGCGTCATTGATGATGACAAGCTTGTCACTTACTGCAAGCACCTCCATTCGCATCTTCGTCAGCGCCACATTGGCGAGCCCACGCGCCGCATCCTCTCGACTCACGCCCAAAAAGTCACCCACTGCAATCGCACTCAGCGCATTTCGCGCCTGATGCGCGCCTGGAACCGGGAGATGAAAGATTTGTGGTGAACCCGCGATCTTAAACGAACTTCCCGATGGCTCCTCACTGTGATAATCTTGCAAAGTCAGGCTGGCGCGCACCCCATCGCCGATCCATAGTGTACGAACGCCAGCTGGAACAACCCGAGATTCAAGCAGCGGTTCGTCTGCCGGCAGTATCGCCACACCACCCGCTGGCAAAGATGCGATGAGTTCCCACTTGGCTTGCGCGATCGCGTCGCGTGAGCCCAAAAGTCCGATATGCGCCTCTCCGATATTGGTGATGACGCCGATCTCAGGCTTTGCGATATCGGCCAGTACAGAGATTTCACCCAGCCCACTCATACCCATTTCAAGGACAGCGATTTCCACGCTATCATCTAAAGACAAGATCGATAATGGCAGTCCGATATGATTGTTAAAATTCCCTTCTGTTTTATACGTGTTATAACGCTGGGACAAAACGCCCGCCAGCAAGTCTTTCGTTGATGTCTTGCCATTGCTTCCAGTTACACCGACGACTTTTATGGGCAGACTCTTGCGGTATGCCTTGGCCAGATCCTGCAAGGCCTTTTGCGTATCATCCACTTCGACATACGAAGAAAAGCGCAGTGCATCTGGAAGCTTAGTACCTTTTTTCCACAAAAACCCGGCAGCTCCATATTCAACCGCAGTTTCACAGTAGTCGTGCCCATCAAAACGCTCGCCGATCAGCGGTATAAAAAGCCCTCCAGGTGACATGTGGCGCGAGTCAGTCGTCACGCCGACAAAAGTTGCATCTGCCCCTGCGAGCGTTCCCCCGGTAACACTCGCCACATAGGAAAGCGTTTGCCTTATCATCTCTCACCTCGGACAATCTCAGACGCGATTACGCGATCATCAAAGTCATGATAAGTTGTGCCGATGATCTGATAGGTTTCGTGGCCTTTGCCTGCAATCAGCACGACATCGCCGGCTTTGGCCTCCATCAAAGCGTGCCGAATCCCTTCTTCACGCGAAACGATTCTCACATACGCGGCATCGCGGCCCGACAGCCCCGCCTCCATGTCATCAAGGATCTTCTCGGGGTCTTCTGTACGGGGATTGTCGGACGTCAGCACGGTCAGATCACTGTATTCAGTCGCCACCTGTGCCATCAGTGGGCGCTTCGTCTTATCCCGATCCCCACCGCATCCGACCACCGTAATCACGCGGTTTGTTGCAAATTCATGGATCGTGGTCAGCGCATTTAGCAGACTATCTGGCGTATGAGAGTAATCGACGATGATCGTATACGGTTGCCCCGCTAATACTCTCTCAAAGCGACCAGGAACACCAGGCACATCTTTTAATGTCTCGACGATCGTACGCAGTGAGATGCCAAGCCCCAGGCAGCATGCCGTGGCGCAGAGCGCATTGTAAACGCTGAACCTTCCCGGCGTATGTATGCTAAGATCAGCGGAGCCAGCGAACGTTTTAAGATGAAACGAGGCGCCAGTGGCCGTAATCGAAACATCGGTCGCAACCACGTCCGCCGCGTGGTGCATGCCATACGTGATGACCTGTTGCACACTCTCTGCCAGATAGGCGTCACTCTGCTCATCATCAGCGTTTAAAACAGCCACCGGCAGCCCACCATCTGCGAGCGGATCGTATGAATTGCCAAGGCGAGAAAAGAACTTCCCTTTTGCCCGCGCGTAGCGTTCCATCGTTTGGTGAAAGTCCAGATGGTCTTGCGTAAGATTCGTAAATGCCGCCACACGGTACGAGATCCCCGCCACGCGTCCTTGCTCTAGCGCATGGGATGACACTTCCATCGCCACATACTCGGTCCCGAGATCGCGCATTTCTCGCAGCGTTCGCGTCAATTCGATCGCAGGCGGCGTCGTCATGCTCGATGTCCTGAGTTCCCCCACACTTGTGCGCTGCACAATCGTGCCGATCAGTCCTGTCTTTTTCCCAGCACGTTTCAAAATCGCCTCGATCAGCATCGTCGTCGTGGTCTTGCCATTCGTTCCAGTCACGCCGACTACCGTCATAGCCCGAGTTGGATAATCAAATGCCAGCTGAGCTAGCAGCGCTGCAATACGATGCGTCGATGGCACGATGACCTGCGTCACGCTCGCAATCTCTACCTTTTTCTCGGCGATAATCCCCACTGCACCGCGCGCGACCGCTTGTTCGATATAATGATGCCCATCCACATGATCCCCGCGAATCGCGAGAAACACAGTGCCAGGGCGCACCTTTCGCGAGTCCTCAGTAATATCTAAAACCTCAATATCCAATGTGCCATAAACCACTTTTTGCACGATCGGTTTCACCAGTTCGTTTAGAAACATTGCGATCGTCCTCCCAACAATATTTTCACTCTAGGGGATGACAGGACTATGTGTCAACCTGGCATGGACGCGTTCGGATCAGGGCCTAGGTAAAGTCTTACAACCCCACCTTGCTCTACTTTTGTCCCTGCTGCAGGGGCCTGTGCTGTGACATAAGGGCCACTGCCCACCACAATGAGTCGCAGTAAAGAGCCGCTCTCGATGATCGTGCGCGTCGCGTCTTTATAGCTACGATTGGAAAGATCGGGCACGGCCGTCAGGACCGGGTCCACGCCGAAACGGTATTTTTTTGCGATACCCGTCACAGACGGCTTGACGCCAAGATACTGCAGGCTATCTGCCAGCACGCTGCCAACAACAGGCGCTGCGATGACGCCCCCAAAAACAGGGGTTCCCTTCGGTCTTGGATAGTCGATCGCCACATACGCGACGAGCTGCGGGTCATTGGCCGGAGCCATCCCCATGAATGATACAATGTAATGCTGTCCTGAATACCGTCCATTTTCTACCACCTGCGCAGTTCCGGTCTTACCGGCGATTCGCCATCCCTCTCGATATGCATTGCCCCCTGTGCCCTGCGCGACGACACTTTCTAGCGTTGCTCGCACCTCTGTGGCCACCTGTGGGCTGATGACCCGCCGCACCGGAGTGGGATTAACGGTAGTGATCTGTCCTGTGGGCGAATCGACAAATTCCTTGACGATCTGTGGCTTCATCAACTCACCGCCATTGGCGACCGCGCCGACAGCCATCACCTGCTGAATTGGGGTGACCGAAACGCCTTGTCCGAACGATGTGGTCGCAAGCTCAAGCGGTCCAACTTTTTTCAGGTTAAATAGAATGCCACGCGCTTCACCTGGGAGCGTAATCCCAGTCTTTTTACCAAATCCAAATGCCTTGATGTAAGAAAACAGCCGATCTTTTCCCAGTCGTTCTCCCAGCGAGATAAAACCTGGGTTACAAGAGTTTTCTACCACATTCAAATACGACTGCTTACCGTGTCCCCCTGCTTTCCAGCAGCGAATCCTGTGACCCGCGACCTCATAGTAGCCTGGATCGTAAAAATTATCTTTTAAGTTTACTTGCTTTTCCTGCAAGGCGGCAGACAAAGTGACAATCTTGAACGTCGAACCGGGTTCAAATGTCTGCCAGATGGCCAGGTTGCGGTTGTAAACCTGCTGCGGCACTTTGCCCCAGTTGGCCGGGTCAAACGTCGGATAGTTGGCCATCGCTAAGATCTGCCCCGTCGAGGGTTTCTCCACGATCAGCGTCACATGATCCGGTTGATATTTGGCAACCACACTTGCGACTTCCCGATCAGCAAACTGTTGAATCTGGCGGTCAATCGTCAGTTCCACGTTGGAACCAGCTTGCGGTGGAATGTACTCGTCATTCGTGTTCTTGATCTCTTCACCGCGCGCATTCGCCCAGAAGCGGATGGCGCCAGGCGTACCTGTGAGCACTTTGTTGTACATGAGTTCGATCCCGCTTAGGCCTTGGTTTTCACCGCCTGTCACACCGAGTACTTGTGCCGCAAGATCACCATATGGGTAGGTGCGCTTGCCCTCTTCGGTCAAGTACACGCCAGGCAATTTCAATGCACGAATGGCCCGGGTCTTCGCCTCATCCAGGCGCCTGCCTTGTGGGCGAATATAGACCATCAGTTGGTTCTTGCTAATCGTCTTCAAAATACGCTCAGAAGACCCCCCGATGATCCGGGATAACAAAAGCGCGGTTTGGGGTTTGTTTTTAATCTGGCGAGGCACCGCAACGATCGTCGCCGCACTCGCCGTGTAGGCGAGCGGCTCCCCGCTGCTATCCAGGATCTCTCCGCGCACCGGCATCACGGGGATGCTGCGCGTCAAAACCTCCGGCGCTTTATTTTCAGCGATGAGCGTGATGTGAATCAGACGACCGACCAAGATGCTGAACCCGCACATGACTGCGAGCAAAATGAGAAAAATACGCCTTCTGACTTTCGTGAGCGTTATACGCATAAAGGATTCTCCTTCTGCAAATAGCCAGCACATACAGCTCACGAGCGAATGGCTGTATCTACCGGCTAACAACAGTCTTGTCCCTCTTTATTTATGCGTTTAGCGCAATAACTAGAAGCAATCATCAGTTTTTCACTGCGATTGGGCGAAACACCGCTGCGATCTTGGTTCCGAGTGGCACTATCTTACCTGGCGCGATGCTTTGTGACGCCACATACCCATCACCTTGCAACTCAAGCTGCAGACCAAGCAGGGACGATGCACTCACCGCTTCAATCATCGGCATACCAAGGAGATTCGGTATACGTACGCTGCCCGATACCGCAGTCTCGGATGTTGTGGCTAAGATCACCTGCGAAGACACTCCGACACGCGTACCCGGCTGCGGCCACTGTTTCGTTATGACACCACTTGCATCCAGGTCTGCCGGATGCAACCTGAGGTTTTTCAGGGTTCTGTTCGCGCTGTTGAGCGATTGGCCAACGAGATCCGGCACGCTGACGTAAGTAGTTGTAGCAACCTGTGCAAAAGGGCTTTGTGCAGCGCCGCCATGCGGTGGAATCCGCAGATAAGCCAAACTCTTTTGCAGCACATACTTAGCCGCTGGAGATGAAACGTCATTGCCATACTGAATCGCGTGATGCGGCTCAGACACTGTGACGTAAATCTCTAATGCAGGGTGGTGCGCTGGAACAAAACCGACAAAAGATAGGTTGTAGCGATTCGCATAGTACCCCCCATGAGGGCTTGGGATGTTGGCAGTCCCGGTCTTGCCCGCCACATTGTACCCAGGAACGTACGCCATGAGCATCGGATCTTGAGACACGTCCTGAATCATCACATTTGTAATTTCCGTCATGATAGCCTTTGGTGCGACCCGACGCACGATTTCAGGCTTTCTAAAATAGACTACTTTTCCAGACGGTGACACGACCTTTTGAACGATGTACGGCTTCATGAGATCCCCACCATTTGCAACGGCGCCCACTTCCGCAACTTGCTGAATCGGCGTCACCGCGAGCCCTTGGCCAAACGTCGTTGTAGCAAAATCGACTGCGTTGATGTGATATGGATCAAACAAAATCGATGTACCTTCACCTGGAAGGTCGATCCCAGTCGGCTTATCCATGCCAAACAGATGAATATAGTGCGCGAGCGTCAGCGGACCTTCAGCCTGTCCGATGTGAATGAAGCCGACGTTACTGGAGTAAATCATCGCCTGGCGGTACGTAATTCGGCCCCAGCCCCAAATATTCCAGTCGTGAATCGGCACGCCGTTTACATAATCTACGCCAGACATATACGTCTGGTTGAGATTGATCGCGTGCGTCGCGAGCGCTCCTGTCAAAGTAACGATTTTGAAGGTCGATCCCGGTTCGAAAGGATCAGAGATGGCCCAGTTCGTATCGAGCGTGCTGGCCGGGTAGCGGTTGTAATCATTCGGGTTGTAATTCGGCAAAGTCGCCATCGCCAAAATAGCGCCGGTAGAAGGGTCAGCGACGATGATCGCAGCATGTTTCGGAGTAAATCGTTTTTCGATCGTGGCGAGCGCATTTTCAGCATAATGTTGAATGGAGGCATCGATCGTCAGGTAGACATTATCCCCATTGTGAACAGGCTTCGTCACAACGTTGTCAAACGGTAAAGGATCTCCCATGCTGTCACTCATGAATTGTTTATAACCAGGTTTACCTGTCAGATAAGAGTTGTACTGTAACTCAATGCCCGCAGCCCCGGTTTCCGAGTCATTGGGTCCAGCCTGATCGACAAATCCGATCACGTCGGAAGCAAATGTACCGTCCGGATATACACGCTTATAAGTTTGGTATGGATTGATGTCATTTAATAAATTGAAATTCGAAAAGATCCGCAGGATTTTATCTTTTTCAGCAAGTGGCACTTCGACCATATAAGGATAAAACCGAAGCCATGTGTCAGGGCTGTTAATGGCCGCGACGATGGTATTCGGAGTCGCGCCAATCACGGGCGCCAGTTTGTTCGCAAGCTTCTGAATGACAAGTGGGCCTTGACTTTTGATGCCCGGAAGATACATGTCCATATCATACGCAGGCATGTCAAACGCCAACTGATCGCCATTGGCATCATAGATAGAGCCACGCATCGGCTTGATCATCTGCTCCGCGCGCCACTCCTGATTCTCCTTCTGTTTCAAAAACGTGTCCGAATTTTGTACGTAATATACCCGTCCTGTTACGATAACCAGCATGCCGATGAATCCAAAGCGCACAAGATTGGTCCGGACTTTGCTTCTCGATTTCACTTTGTACCCTGCCCCACCACAACCGGCGCAGCCGATTGCATTTTCAACACATGTTCTGCAATATATAAAATGCGCGTTGGTGACGAAAGTTCGTTAACCGTGGATTGTAGCGCAGCATTTCTCGACAATTGATGAGATAGCGTCGTATGCATCTGTTGCAGGTCGTAATTGTCTACGACAAGGGTCGCATACCGACTCACCAAAAAGACAGCTACTGCTGCACAAGCTACGACCGACATGATGATCCCTATGCGATTGCGCGACTCACCGTCCGGCAGGACCAGCGCTTTGCTTTTTTTCTGCTCCTGTACATTAGGCCTAGCTTGCACAGCAGTCTGTGCCCTATAGGAGGGCGATTTTGATGGATCAACCACGCTCATGCTGTTCCCCTCGTTTCTGCTCGTTATAACCGTTCTGCCACACGTAGTTTGGCAGAACGCGCTCGTGGATTTTGTTCTAATTCCTCAAGGCTTGGCGTGATCGGTTTTTTGGTCACAACACGAAGCCGAGCCCGATGATCGCACACACATTGCGGAAAATTAGGAGGACAAATACAGTCCCGCGCTTCATCAGCGAAGTGTTGCTTGACAATGCGGTCTTCTAAGGAGTGAAACGTGATAATAGCAATGCGCCCTGATGAATGAAGTAGAGGGATTGACTGAGTGAGCAATTCAGAAAGTGCTCCTAGTTCATCATTTACCGCGATCCGAAGTGCTTGAAACACGCGTCTCGCCGGATGCGGGCCATCTCGGCGAACCTCTTTAGGGACGGCCTTCTTGATCACATCGACCAAGTCTGCGGTCGTCTCAATCGATTTTTCCATGCGTTCTTTGACGATAAAAGACGCGATCCGCGACGCCCACCTTTCCTCGCCAAAGTCCCGAAAGATTCTCGTCAATTCATGCTCGTCAAGCTTGTTAACAAGCTCTTTGGCGGTTAGCTTCAGACGACGATCCATCCGCATGTCGAGGACAGCTTCATGGTTATAGGAAAAACCACGCTGCCCCTCATCCAGCTGTGGCGACGATACACCTAAATCACACAAAATCCCGTCGACTTTATGTATACCTTGACCATCTAGCGCAGTGGCGATGGATCTGAAGTTCTCGCGCACCAACACTAATCGACCTTCGTACTCGTCCAGCCAGGGTTGCGCAGCTAGATGCGCAGACTCGTCTTGGTCAAGCCCAATCA
>JAKACY010000085.1 GCA_021821025.1 Bacillota bacterium
ATTCGATGCGAGTGTTGAGGTTGCCGTTCGCCTCGGTCTTGATCCGCGTAAAAATGATCAGCAGATTCGTGGAGCGGTCGTTCTGCCACATGGCACTGGACGAACCGTTCGTGTGATCGTATTTGCGAAAGGCGATCGCGCACGCGATGCAGAAGCTGCTGGCGCTGATGTTGTGGGCGATGTCGATCTGATCGCGCGCATCGCGGGCGGCTGGTTGGATTTTGATGCAGCGATTGCAACGCCAGATATGATGGCTAGTGTGGGCCGCTTAGGTCGCGTGCTTGGACCTCGCGGTTTGATGCCAAACCCGAAGACCGGCACAGTTACCTTTGATGTTCGCCGGGCTGTCGAAGAAGTGAAAGCTGGTAAAGTTGAGTACCGTTTGGACAAAGGGGCGAACGTGCATAGCTCGCTAGGCAAGGTTTCGTTCGCAACGGAAAACCTAATCGGCAATTTCAGCGCATTGATCGATGCGATTCAAAAAGCTAAGCCGGCAGCTGCTAAAGGTCAATACATTCGTAATGTGTCTATCAGTTCCACGATGGGCCCTGCGATTCGCTTGAACTTGCAGCGGTTGACGTCAACGGCCACTGAGTCTTAAGTTTTCTTAAGTTTCACGGCTGCTTGCGCCGGGTTGTCCTATGTGGTATGGTAACAAACGTATATCGGACTGTAGACAGTGGGCGCCGAATGGCTTAATCATGCCTGCCGAGGTTGACGATTCCCGAATGATAATGGTGGTACTTAAACTACCTTGCTATGTTCAGGATGCAACCGAGGTCTCCGTCTGATGACGGAGACCTCTTTCTATAAGCTGAGATTCACTGAAGTGAAGGGGGTGCGATTATGAGTGTTCGTGAAGACAAGGCTGCATTGGTGCAGGAGTTGGTCGAGAAACTGAATGAGAGTAAAACGACCATCGTAGCTGACTACCGTGGGTTGACCGTGGCTGAAGCTACCGAGTTGCGCAAAAACTTGCGCGAGGCTGGTATTGACTTTCGTGTTGTGAAAAATACATTGACAAGGCGGGCGACTGCAGAGTCAAACAACGCGGCATTGGACGTCTACTTGAAAGGCCCGACTGCCATTGCATTTGGCGTGACGGATGTCGTGGCGCCGGCGAAGATTTTGAACGACTTTGCTGGAAAGCATAAAGCGCTTGAGATCAAAGGCGGTCTGGTGGAAGGTCGGTTGGTCGATGCTGAAGGCGTAAAAAGCTTGGCAAATCTCCCGAGCCGCGAAGGCTTGCTTTCGATGTTGCTTAGCGTCCTTCAAGCGCCTATGCGTAATTTGGCATATGCGACGAAGCAGGTTGCCGAACAGAAAGAATCCGCTCAAGTTTAATGTTTATATGAATAGCAAAGGGCGCTGACGCGTCACCAAGAACGGAAAGATTATTCGGCTTCGCCGATAATCACAATAGGAGGCAATGACATGTCCAAAGAGCAAATTCTCGAGGCGATCAAGACGATGACTGTCCTCGAACTCAATGATTTAGTGAAAGCGATCGAAGAAGAGTTCGGCGTAACGGCGGCAGCGCCGGTTGCGATGGTAGGCGGCGGTGCGGCAGCGGCTGAAGCTGAAGTTGAACAAACCGAATTTGATGTCATCCTGACTGAAGCGGGCGCAGCGAAGATCAATGTGATCAAAGCTGTTCGCGAAGTAACTGGACTCGGCTTGAAAGAAGCGAAAGACCTCGTTGATAACGCGCCAAAACCGCTGAAAGAGAAAGTCAGCAAAGATGATGCGGCTACCATCAAAACGAAGATCGAAGAAGCTGGCGGTAAAGTCGATATCAAGTAATGTTTTGCAACAACTGCTTGCGATCGTAGGATGGGAGCGCCCAATGGGAGGCTCCCTTTCCGTGTCCCTGCTTCTATTGTGATGCAGTTTATGGAGGTCGTGTGTTTGCAGCAGCAGTACTTCTCTTCGAAGCCAGAAAGCGCATCTGATCCCACTGTAATCAAGGCCGCGGTACGGAGTCAAGATTTGATGTTGACTGCTGACCATGGCGTTTTTAGCCGAAAAGGTGTGGACGTTGGCTCGGTGTTGTTGGCGCAGAGTGCTGTAGTTAAGCCAGGGGCTACCGTGCTCGATCTGGGGTGTGGGTATGGCGTTGTTGGCATTTCGATCGCTCGATCAGTACAGGGCACCGATGTCTGGATGGTCGACGTGAATGAACGTGCGGTTAAGCTATCGGCCCAAAATGCAACTCGCAACAATGTGGGTGATAGAACGCGCGTGCTTTTAAGCGACGGCACAAGCGCGCTACCTGATGGTTTGCTTTTCGATGTCATACTTTTTAATCCGCCGATACGCGCCGGAAAACGAGTGGTGTTTTCGCTATATGAACAGGCGTGTAGGCGGTTAGAAACAGACGGTGTGTTGTACGTTGTCATTCGTGTCAAACAGGGGGCGAACTCGAGCGAGCGGTTTCTGCTTGAGCTTTTCGGCAGCGTCGAAACAGCAGCTCGGGATCGGGGATACAAAGTGTTTGCCTGTACAATGGTGCGCCGAACGCAAAATAAGAATTGACTTGAAATGGTTGATGTGGTATGGTTTTAAAATGCAATATGGTAAGATGCCTGTTTATTCCCTACGGCGATTATTCTGCCGCGAGTGAATATTTCAAGGAAGTTATGGAAATACAAGAATATTACGCGTCTAAAGCAGGGGAGAAATGAGGTCTGGTTTGGCCCGTTTGTCTTTCTTTTCTGTTGTGGAAAGCCAGCGACTTGGTATGAGGGGTGACCGATTTGCAGGGACACGCAGTTCAGTACGGACGCCGCGAACGCAGGACGTACTCCCGAGTTGCGGAGGTGTTGGAGCTTCCGAATCTGATTGAAATTCAGCAAAAGTCATATGAATGGTTTTTGCAAGAAGGCTTGAAGGAGATGTTCGCTGACATCTCTCCAATCCAGGATTTCACAGGCAACTTGGTGCTTGAGTTTATCGATTACAGCTTAGGCGATCCCAAATACAGCGTCGAAGAATCAAAGGAGCGCGACGTAACGTATGCGGCTCCGCTTCGTGTGAAGGTTCGTCTGTTGAATCGTGAAACTGGTGAAGTGAAAGAGCAGGAAGTGTTCATGGGTGATTTCCCCCTCATGACGGAAACCGGTACGTTTATCATCAATGGCGCAGAACGCGTGATCGTGAGTCAACTTGTTCGTTCTCCCAGTGTGTATTTTAACGCAAAGATCGACAAGAATGGCAAGAAGACTTTTAGTGCTACGGTGATTCCGAACCGCGGCGCATGGCTCGAACTTGAAACGGACGCTAAGGATATTATATATGTTCGGATCGATCGTACGCGCAAGATCCCGGTTACAGTTTTGTTGCGGGCTCTTGGTTTTTCGACCGACGCAGAGATTATCACGCTGCTGGGCGAAGACGATTATTTGCGGAACACTTTAGAAAAGGATAATACCGACTCTACGGACCGCGCGTTAATTGAAATATATGAACGTCTGCGCCCGGGTGAACCTCCTACGATTGAAAACGCCCGAAACCTTTTGGCATCGCGGTTCTTTGATCCTAAACGGTATGACTTGGCTAACGTTGGACGGTACAAGATTAATAAAAAGCTACATTTAAAGAATCGCTTATTGAATCAGCGGTTAGCAGAGACGTTGATTGACGCGGAAACGGGAGAAGTTTTGGCGGAAGCGGGCCAACTCATCGATCGGCGTTTGCTCGATAAACTGATACCGTTTCTCGAATCGGGGATTAATGCACACGTATATCGCGCGAGTTCAGGCGTGACAGAAGAAGCCAATGTGAATGTGCAGGAGATACGGATTTTCAGTCAGATAGATGATGGGAAACCGATTAAAGTGATCGGTAATGGACAAATCGATAAGTCGGTCAAGCACATCCAACCGTCCGATATCATCGCGTCCATCAGCTATTTCATGGATCTACTGCACGGCGTCGGTGCGACAGACGATATTGATCACTTGGGGAACCGTCGCCTACGTTCTGTTGGTGAACTTTTGCAAAACCAATTTCGGATAGGTCTATCGAGAATGGAACGTGTTGTTCGTGAACGCATGTCCATTCAAGATGCTAACGCCATTACGCCTCAGGCGTTGATTAATATCCGGCCGGTGATCGCGGCGATAAAAGAATTTTTCGGTTCGAGCCAGTTGTCTCAGTTTATGGACCAAACGAACCCGTTGGCCGAGCTTACGCACAAGCGTCGCCTGTCCGCATTAGGACCTGGTGGATTAACTCGCGAACGCGCAGGGTTTGAAGTTCGTGACGTTCACCCGTCGCACTATGGCAGGATGTGTCCGATTGAAACGCCGGAAGGTCCGAACATTGGGTTGATCAACAGCTTGTCGACCTATGCGCGGATTAATGAGTATGGATTCATCGAGACGCCGTACCGCCGTGTGGATCCTGACACGGGTGTGATTACGGAACACATTGATTATTTAACGGCTGATGAAGAAGATGCATACGTCATAGGGCAGGCCGTCGCTAAGCTTACCCCCGAAGGCGTCTTTGCGGAGTCAGAGCAGATCGTTCGTTACCGCGGTGATATTTTGTCGATGCCCAAAGAGCGCGTTGACTATGTGGACGTTTCTCCTAAACAGGTCGTTTCGGTTGCGACTGCCATGATTCCCTTTCTCGAAAATGACGACGCAAACCGTGCTTTGATGGGATCTAACATGCAGCGCCAGGCTGTTCCGCTTTTGGTCACGGATGCGCCTTACGTTGGAACGGGCATGGAGTACAAAGCTGCGAAAGATTCGGGCGTCGCGATTGTGGCGAAGCGATCTGGTGTCGTCGAGAGAGTAACGGCGAACGAAATCCAGGTTCGCGTTGAGCAAGTGGTAGACGGTAGCGTGGTCCGTGGCGACATCGATCGTTATAAACTGCTTAAGTTCATGCGGTCCAACCAAGGCACGTGCATCAATCAACGTCCGATCGTAAGGCTTGGCGACAGAGTGGAAAAAGGCGACATCATAGCAGATGGGCCGGCAACAGATCAAGGTGAACTTGCCTTGGGTCGAAATGTGTTGGTCGCCTTCATGACATGGGAAGGTTACAACTACGAGGACGCCATATTGCTGAGTGAGGATATGGTTAAAGAAGACATCTACACATCGATTCACATTGAAGAGTATGAGTGTGAAGCCAGAGACACCAAGCTAGGACCTGAGGAGATCACGCGCGACATTCCGAACGTGGGCGAAGATGCGCTGAAGAACTTGGATGACCGCGGCATTATTCGGATTGGCGCCGAAATCTTTGCTGGCGATATTCTGGTCGGCAAGGTAACGCCAAAAGGCGTCACGGAGCTCACCGCAGAAGAGCGCTTGCTACATGCGATTTTCGGCGAAAAAGCGCGTGAAGTGAGGGACACGTCACAGCGCGTGCCAAACGGCGGAGCTGGTATTGTCGTAGATGTTAAAGTGTTCACGCGTGAAAACGGCGATGAACTCCCACCGGGTGTCAATCAGCTGGTTCGCGTCTACATCGCCCAAAAACGCAAGATTTCAGAAGGCGACAAGATGGCTGGCCGTCACGGTAACAAAGGGGTCGTGGCACGCATTATGCCGATTGAGGATATGCCGTTTTTGCCGGATGGAACCCCGGTTCAAATCGTGCTGAACCCACTTGGCGTGCCTTCGCGCATGAACATCGGGCAGGTGCTGGAGACGCACTTAGGAATGGCGGCAAAAGCACTCGGGATTCGCGTGGCGACGCCGGTATTTGACGGTGCTCATGAGTCAGATGTATTTGATGCGCTTGAAGAAGCGGGCCTTGATCGCGATGGTAAAACGGTACTGTATGATGGGCGCACGGGAGAACCGTTTGACGGGCGTGTCACTGTAGGCTATGTCTATATGTTGAAATTGCACCACCTTGTCGACGACAAGATCCATGCACGCTCGACTGGACCGTACTCCTTGGTGACACAACAGCCCCTCGGAGGTAAAGCGCAGTTCGGTGGTCAGCGTTTCGGCGAGATGGAGGTTTGGGCGCTTGAGGCATATGGAGCTGCTTACACCCTGCAGGAAATTCTGACCGTCAAGTCCGATGACGTTGTGGGCCGCGTGAAAACCTATGAATCGATCGTTAAAGGTGAAAATGTTCCGGAGCCTGGCGTGCCAGAATCCTTCAAGGTTCTCATCAAAGAGCTGCAGAGTTTGGGGCTTGACGTGAAGATCTTGGCGGAAGATGAACAAGAGATCGCCATGAAGGAATCCGATGATGATGATGATACCGCAGAAAAGCTTAACTTTAGCCTCGAAATGCGTGAAGTTGGCGACGACTAAGGCTAGATCCGGTACCAGCAGTTAGATAAACCTCTACGAGGGAGGGACCCTGATGCTTGACGTCAATAACTTCGAGTTTATGAAAATTGGTCTAGCCTCGCCAGATAAGATTCGTTCCTGGTCCCATGGGGAAGTCAAGAAGCCGGAGACGATCAATTACCGCACGCTCAAGCCTGAAAAAGAGGGCTTGTTCTGCGAAAGGATTTTTGGGCCACAGCGCGACTGGGAATGTCACTGTGGTAAGTATAAGCGAGTCCGTTACAAAGGCGTCGTGTGCGATCGCTGCGGCGTTGAGGTTACTAGGGCCAAAGTGCGCCGCGAGCGCATGGGTCATATCGAATTGGCGGCTCCAGTGTCTCATATCTGGTACTTCAAAGGCATCCCGAGCCGGATGGGCTTGGTGCTCGATATGTCACCGCGGTCGCTGGAGGAAGTTATCTACTTTGCTTCTTACGTTGTGACGGACCCTGGGGATACGCCGCTTGAACGCAAGCAACTCCTCACTGAAAAAGAGTATCGGAGTTATCGCGAGAAATATGGTCTCGCGTTTGAAGCGGGTATGGGTGCAGAGGCGATCAAAAAGCTTTTGGTTGAAATCGACCTCGATCGCGAGATCGAAGGCCTTCGTGAAGAGCTGCGCACGGTCCAAGGGCAGCGCCGCAATCGCGCCATCAAACGCCTTGAAGTATTGGATGCTTTTAAACAATCGGGCAATGAACCCGTATGGATGATCATGGATGCACTTCCTGTGATCCCGCCGGATATTCGTCCGATGGTTCAGCTTGATGGTGGCCGCTTTGCGACGTCTGACTTAAATGATCTCTATCGTCGTGTCATCAACCGCAACAACCGCTTGAAGCGTTTGCTCGATCTGGGAGCTCCGGACATCATCGTGCAAAACGAAAAGCGGATGCTGCAAGAAGCTGTTGATGCGCTCATCGATAACGGCCGCCGTGGTCGTCCTGTGACGGGACCGGGCAATCGCCCGCTTAAGTCGTTGTCTCATATGCTAAAGGGCAAACAAGGACGCTTTCGCCAAAACTTGCTCGGTAAGCGTGTTGACTATTCTGGCCGGTCTGTTATCGTAGTGGGACCGGAATTGCGGATGTATCAGTGCGGGTTGCCGAAAGAGATGGCGCTCGAACTGTTTAAGCCATTTGTTATGAAAGAACTTGTGGCGCAAGGGCTCGCGCACAATATCAAAAGCGCAAAGCGCAAAGTAGAACGCGTATCACCGGAAGTATGGGACGTGCTGGAACAAGTGATCACGGAACATCCGGTTCTCTTAAACCGTGCGCCGACGCTGCACCGCTTAGGAATCCAAGCATTCGAACCGATTCTGGTCGCTGGGCGGGCCATCAAGCTTCATCCGCTGGTTTGTACGGCGTATAACGCGGACTTTGATGGCGACCAGATGGCCGTTCACGTTCCGCTCTCTGCTGAGGCTCAAGCTGAAGCGCGTCTTCTGATGCTGGCGGCTCACAATATTTTGAATCCAAAAGATGGTAAACCGGTTGTGACACCGACGCAGGACATGGTACTTGGTTCGTACTATTTGACGATTGAGCGTGAGAACGAGCCTGGAGAAGGCCGAGTGTTTGCAACGCCGCAAGAAGTGCTTTTGGCGTATAATTACGAACAGATCACCCTTCACACGCGGATCGTGGTTCCTGCTCGGACACTGGGTAAAAAATCATTTACGCCTGAGCAACAAAACGCTTACATCATAACAACGGCTGGTAAGATTCTGTTTAACGAGATTTTCCCAGCAGAGTTTCCATACATTAACGTTGCAGACCGCAAGAATCTGCTACATGGAACGCCGGATCAGTTCTTCATCTTTGACCGTGGCGTTAACATTCTGGAAGCTGTCAAAGCGTTGCCGAGCAAGGGTGCGGTAGTCAAATCTTTCTTGGGTTCGATCATTGGTGAGTGCTTCAGTCGTTACGGGACGACCCAGACGGCGGAAATTCTCGACCGAGTCAAAAAGCTTGGCTTTACCTATTCGACACGCGCTGGTATCACGATCTCTGTTGCGGACATTTATGTGCCGGAACAGAAACAGAAGATCCTAACGGCGGCGGAGGAAAAAGAAGACAAAGTGCTGATGCAGTTCCGCCGCGGTTTGATCACCGAGGAAGAACGGTACAATCGCTTCATTAACATTTGGAGTACTGCAAAGGATGATCTGACAGATACGTTGATGGATTCGTTGGATCGCTTCAATCCAATTTATATGATGGCGAACTCAGGTGCTCGGGGTTCTGTGTCGCAGATCACCCAGCTCGCCGGAATGCGGGGATTGATGGCCAACCCTTCGGGGCGGATCATTGAGTTACCAATTAAGTCGAACTTCCGAGAAGGCTTGACAGTTCTTGAGTACTTTATTTCGACACACGGCGCGCGAAAAGGTTTAGCGGACACGGCGCTGAGGACTGCTGACTCTGGGTACTTGACCAGGCGCCTTGTCGATGTTGCTCAGGATACCATAGTGCGTCAAGACGATTGCGGCACCGATCGCGGCATCGTCGTAGGCGAACTGCGAGACGGAAAAGAAGTCATTGAGGATCTTTATGATCGTATCACCGGTCGGATTGCCTTCGAGACGGTTCGCCATCCGGAAACGGGCGAGGTAATCGTGGAGAAAGATCAGTTGATCGACGAGACCTTTGCACGGGAGATTATCGACGCAGGTATAGAGAAAGTGATCATTCGTTCAGTGTTGACATGCCGCGCTCGTCACGGCGTCTGCATCAAATGTTACGGACGAAATCTTGCTACCGGTAAGATGGTGGAAATCGGCGAAGCCGTTGGCATTATCGCTGCACAGTCTATCGGTGAACCTGGAACACAGCTAACCATGCGGACGTTCCATACTGGTGGTGTTGCGGGTGACGATATCACGCAAGGCTTGCCGAGGATTCAAGAGCTGTTCGAGGCGAGAAACCCAAAAGGGCAAGCGATGATCACGGAGATCGGTGGTAAAGTCGCCGAGATTCGCGAAGTGAAAGATAAGCGCGAAATTGAAGTCGTCGGGGAAGCCGAGACCAAGGTATACACCATTCCGTTTGGTTCACGCGTACGGGTGACTACAGGGCAGACTGTCGATGCCGGGGATGAACTGACCGAAGGATCTGTGGATCCGAAAGAGATGCTGCGCGTCAAAGGCCTGAAGGGTGTCCAGACGTATTTACTGCGGGAAGTTCAGCGCGTATATCGCTTGCAGGGTGTGGATATCAATGACAAGCATGTTGAAGTCATGGTCCGGCAAATGATGAAAAAAGTTCGAATTATCGATAGTGGTACAACGGATCTACTTCCAGGAACCTATGTAGATATCCAGGATTACGAAGAAGCTAACCGCAAGGCGTTGCTTTCAGGTGGAGAGCCGGCGGTTGCAAGATCTACGCTCCTTGGTATCACAAAGGCATCGCTCGAAACTGAGTCATTCCTCTCGGCTGCGTCGTTCCAAGAGACAACTCGGGTACTGACGGAAGCTGCGATTAAGGGCAAGGTGGATCGACTGATTGGCCTTAAAGAAAATGTCATCATCGGCAAATTAATCCCTGCAGGTACAGGGATGTCTCGCTACCGCAATATTGCGCTTGTTGATGAGGACGGCAACTCGCTTGAAAAAGAGAGCGGGGCAAGCGCATCCCCGACCGCTGGTCATGACAACAGTGACACGCGTCCGGAACTAGCCGCTGTAGCAGTCGAGCACGCTACAGAATGATGATTTGAAACATGATTTAATGGGAGGCCTTGGCGTAGAGAGAATGCTCTCTACGCCAAGATTATGGTACGCCCTTCAAAGTTGC
>JAKACY010000086.1 GCA_021821025.1 Bacillota bacterium
TGTGAAAACTGTATGATATGATGTGTTCACAGGGAAAATAATGTCGGTAAAGAGGGGTTGATGAGGATGAATGGACAACTGCAGCCACCCATCCACGCAGGATGGGCTTGGCAATATCAGTGGTTGAACTTGTCTGCTGCAGACTTGATTGTAGTTGCGTTGATGCTGATCGTGTTTGCGCTCGCCATCATACTGCCTTTTCCGAGAGAGGGCGACAAATGAAGCGGAATTTGACGAGATCAATGCGTCTCTGGATTCAAGAGACGCTCCCGATGGAAAACCTGCTTCCAGACACGATGCCTGCGTACGTAGATTCCTACGTCTACCTATTTGGCATCCTCACGATCGCCGCTCTAGTTTGGTTGATCGTTACTGGAACCGTGCTTGCGATCTTTGGGCCGGACTGGTGGCATGTATCGGCAGTCGGTCACTTCTTTAATAGTATGCACTTTTGGTCCGTGCAGGCGTTTTTCTTCTTTATGGTGCTGCATCTTTGGGCGCAGTTTTTGATGGCAGCGTGGCGCGGTGGACGGCACTTTACGTGGATTAGCGGGTGGCTTTTATTTCTCGTGTCGATTGTGGCTGGACTCACAGGGTATCTTTCACAGAACAACTTCGACTCACAGTGGATCGGCGTTCAAGGCAAGGATGCCATGAACTCGACCGGGGTTGGCGGTTTCTTCAATATCTTAAATTTTGGCCAAATGTACGGGTTACATATTTTTGTATTTCCTATGGTGATCATCGTGCTCCTACTCGTTCACCTGATGCTGGTGCGCATGCATGGCGTGGTGGAACCATTTTCGGACGAGAGAGAAGGTGATCTGCTTGACCAAAAGGTGGGCGAACACCAATAGCAGGTATCCGCAAGTTCCATATGACCTGATCCGAGAGATGCTTATCGCGCTCAGCATCATGGGGGTACTTGTGATCGTTTTAGCGGGCATCTTCTCGACGCCAGACGTACCGGCACTGACTGCAAAGCAAGTCGTGCAGCAAGATCCTAGGCTGCTTATCCAGACGGCGCTCGATGACCTCTCTGGTCAAGATGCGATTTCTACCTATGGTCCGCCGTACAACAACACGCCAGGTGCATCGCAAAGCATTGGACCGATCTCGCCCGAGGCATGGGCCGGGGTACAAATTCCAATTCAGTCTGCGCAAGATGAGGTGATCGCGCCCCTGACGCGTATGATCCCGGTTGATCCGTCGCTGGCCAGACCTATCGCCACATGGAATCATGCTCCAGCAAGTCTACAGACGCGGTGGGTTAATGCAGTGAGTGGTGCGCTCGATAAGGCTACTTACGTGAGAGGGCACCTCATGTTACCAAGCGTAAGTAGCGGTGCATATGGACCTGTTTTGCGGCTAGTGAATGCCTATCTGGACTTATCTCGAACAGGGTTGCTAGAATCTGCGATTGACGGCGCTACAGGCCCCATCCCGGCACTCAACCGCACAAAGTCGCTTTTGTTGCTTCAGGCTGATCCGGCTGTACAGTATGCGAGCCAGCTAGATATGACAGGGAACCAGTGGGGTATTATTAAAGAAACAGGAAATTACCCTGGGGCTGTTTGGCTCTGGTACTACACCTTGCTTTATCAGATCCCGCCTTTCTCCACGTCATCTTCTGCAGACTTGTGGGTTGTCATGACGGTCGGGATCGTGACACTTCTACTTGTGCTTACGCCATTTGTCCCGGGGTTGCGATCCATCCCAAGGTGGGTGGGGGTTTACCGCCTGATTTGGCGCAGGTACTATCGTGAACATGGGCGATTAGGGAGGGATGGAGCGTGAGCCGGGCGGAACGCGGCGTTGGCCAAGAGTCGGAACAGGTCTGGTGCACGCGGGAGGGGCAGTTGCTGGAGGGGCAACGGCGCAGCAGTTGCCACGAGCTTCGTGTGCAAGGTCGACGCGGGCAACTTGGGCAACAAACGCAACGTGGACAACGGGCACTGGTCCCTCGCATGTGGGTGGTTCTCGTATCTTGTGTCGTCGGTATCTATGCGACGAGTTTGGTTTATCGTGCGGTGGTCGACGGTGGATGGAAAACTGGGATCATCGGAGCGATCATCCTATCTGTGTCGGTGTACCTCACGGCGAATCCCTTGGCCGCATCCATGTGGTCTCATCGCCAGAAGAGATCGGCTAGGCTGCACGCGCGGGATGAAGCAAGAAAAATCATCGGCTAAAACCCACAAGAGGGTTAGGGGACGAAAAAAGTCGTCTCTTAGGGGCTGTGTTGTTATGCTATAGGAATCTTGTCGCTATATTTGGCTTATGCTAAGATGGAGGCAAGAAGGGTGTTGATCTCACCCGCTCCGTGCTACGACAGATTTACCAGATGCCTTGACGATTCGTGGTCGTCAAGGCATCAAGTTATTTCCAGCCTAGATGAACAATCGCAATATAACCAGCAATCCAGCCAATACAATCGAGCGCAAACGGTTGGTGGATGTATCCATCGCGTCCTCCTTTCCCGGAGGGGCGACACACCTTCTTGCCTCTTATCATGCTATCAAAACCCACCATGATTCACGGAATTTCTACAAGATAATGTTCAAGCCGCGAGCGCGTGCTCGCCCTAAGTAAAGCGCCGTATGAACGGCTGGACTCGTCCTAGCCAATCGGCTCGCTAAGAGTATCGATCACACATTGCTCCTTGCAGACGCCACGGCTTCGCAGATCCGCGCGCGCTCTGCAAGGAGGCTGTACGCTGGTCTGTAGCATCTGCGTGCATCAATTCCGTCTATGTGCCATTTGCGCTCGAACTGCTGCAAGGCATGGAGTATCAGTTGTACAGTGGTTGGGTTCCTTCTTGGTACATGTTTGCGAGGTGAAAGCGTTTGAGGTCAAATGGGCGCTTGATCATCGCGTACAGGAACTCGACATGGTGATCCGGATTGGGGCGAGCCAGACGGGTGTTATTTTAGGAGATGGGACGATACGCATATGATTGATTTAATAGAGAAGACGCGAGACGGCGTCGCGCTGACATCTGACGAAGTTAGACGCTTGGTGCAGGGTTTCACAGATGGTTCAATTCCTGACTATCAGCTAGCCGCATGGCTGATGGCGGCCTACTTGAAGGGATTGTCGGACGACGAAGTGTACTTATTGACAGACGTAGTCGCCACATCCGGCGGGCCTACGACGAGTTCGCTCGGGGTGGTTGATAAACACTCCACGGGTGGTGTCGGGGATAAGACGACACTTATTTTGGCGCCGCTTGTGTCTTGTCTCGGTGTGCCAGTGGCCAAGATGTCCGGGCGGGGGCTGGGTCACACCGGGGGAACGCTGGATAAACTAGAGAGCATTCCCGGCTACAGGATCTACCTCACAAAAGAGGAGATCGCAGCGCAAGTAGCACACCTCGGTATTGCCGTTGTCACCCAGACGGATGAACTCGCGCCTGCCGACAAGAGGATGTACGCGTTGCGGGATGTGACTGCAACAGTCGATAGCATCCCGCTGATCGCCATCTCAGTCATGTCGAAGAAGCTTGCCGCCGGGTCGCCCAATATTGTCTTGGACGTAAAGGTTGGAAATGGCGCTTTTATGTCATCGCTTCCCCGTGCCAAGGAACTTGCGCGCATGATGGTGCGCATCGGCAAACACCATGGTCGCAATGTTCGCGCGCTGCTCACACGCATGGATCAGCCCCTCGGGTTTGCTATTGGCAACGCGATTGAGGTCAATGAAGCCCGTCAGTGCCTGCAAGGCGGCGGGCCTGTTGACCTTCGCGAAGAAGTGATTGAGCTTGCCTCGCACATGGTTTCGATGGGACGAGGCATCACGGTTGATGTAGCGAGGCGAGAAGTCATCGACGCGCTGGATCAGGGCCGCGCGTGGCGGCAATTTGAGCAGTGGATTGCAGGGCAGGGTGGGGATGTGAGCGCGGTTGTGGAGGATTTGCCATTGGCCCCGTATCGATTGAACCTTGTGGCAGAAAGGACCAGCGTAGTACAGTCGATCAACACGTATGCGATAGGGAACGTAGCGCTTCATCTCGGCGCAGGACGCCATCAGTTGGAGGATACAATCGACCCTGGCGTAGGACTCTTGTGCTATGCGAAGGTCGGACAGGTGTATGAGCGAGGCGATGTCATCGCGACGGCATTTGCACGAAGTGAGGAGATGGCACGTCAGGCAGTCGAGCGGTTGAAGGCGGCCATCACTTTGGTTGATGTGCGGGGCGTGCGTGATGAGCGTGAAATGGTCGTAGGTGATCGCATGGGACAGGCGATGGGCAGCCTTCGAAGCTCTGAAAGTCCGGTGCTTGATACGATTTTCTCGGCCGACCAATAAAATGATCGGGTTGCCTTCAGCCCACTGAGTCAGCCTGGAAGGGCCAGATGCCTGGCAACATGGCAACATGGCAACATGGCAACATGGCAATCGGTCGAATCTCACATCGAAGCGATCGCCCCTAATTAACATCAATATCGACGAGATGATGGGTGAGGAGGATATAGGTGGAAATACTGGATTGGGATAGACTTCGCAAGGTAGCGAGCGACACACGAACGCATGCATATGTACCGTATTCGTCGTTTGCGGTGGGCGCGGCCATCTTGGATGAAGACGGAAAGATATTTTCAGGGTGTAATGTGGAAAATGCCTCCTATGGACTGACCAACTGCGCGGAGCGAACGGCAGTGTTTAACATGGTATCGAGTGGCGGACGCAAGATCCGCGCATTGGCTGTGGTGGCAGGTTCGCCGCGCGCCATTTCACCGTGCGGGGCATGCCGACAGGTCTTGGCGGAATTTGCGCATCCCGATACACCGGTGTTTTTGTCAAACCTCGACGGTGACACGATCGAGACGACGATCGGGCAACTCCTGCCGTATGGATTTTCAGGCGATGACATGGATCGCTGATCTGCGTATCACGGTGATGCGCTTTCCGAAGCGCCCTCCGAGATAAATAGCCAGGATAATCTGGCACAGATTTTGAAAGCGCAATCTTTTTTTACTAGCCCCGTGTACTATGGCTACAATATGCTATATAATATTTGTTGGATAAATAAACTTACTAGCTTTCGTAGTCCACAACGCGTAGAAGGGCGATGATGGTTGATGTACTTTCCAGACGTAGATGGGGTTGTTTATGAGGGCAAGAATTCGAACAATCCACTCGCATTTAAAGAATACAATCCGAACCAAGTGATCCTTGGCAAACCGATGTCCGATCACCTGCGGTTCGCAGTCAGCTACTGGCATACATTTACACTCACAGGCTCTGATCCGTTTGGCCTCCCAACTATGTTGCGGCCATGGGATGGATACTCTGGGCTTGATCTGGCGAAAAAGCGCGTGGAAGGCGCATTTGAATTTTTGACGAAGCTCGGCGTGGATTATTTTTGCTTCCATGATCGTGACATCGCGCCGGAAGGTGCAACGCTTCGCGAGACGAACAAGAATTTGGACGTCATCGTGTCGATGATCCAGGATTACATGAAATCCACCGGTAAAAAGCTGCTTTGGAACACGCAAAACATGTTTTCCAATCCTCGCTTCGTGCACGGAGCGGCGACGTCTCCTTACTCAGATGTATTTGCGTACTCTGCGGCGCAGGTGAAAAAGAGCCTCGAGATCGCCAAGGAGCTCGGCGCTGAGAACTATGTGTTCTGGGGCGGACGTGAAGGTTATGAGACACTTCTTAACACGGATTTGAAACTCGAGCTCGACAACATGGCTCGACTCCTGCAAATGGCTTGTGACTATGCGGATGAGATCGGCTTTAAAGGTCAATTTCTGCTCGAGCCGAAGCCGAAAGAGCCGACCAAACACCAGTATGATTTTGATGCGGCGGCCGCAATCGCTTTTCTTCAAAATTACGGCCTGAAGGATCGCTTCAAACTGAACATTGAAGCAAACCATGCGATGCTCGCCGGACACACGTTCGAGCACGAACTGGCTGTCAGCCGTATCAACGGCATGCTCGGCTCGGTCGATGCGAACCAAGGCGATTCGCTCCTCGGGTGGGATACCGATGAGTTCCCGACTGACCTTTACAGCACCACGCTGGCCATGGTTGAAGTGCTGAAAAATGGCGGTCTGCACTCAGGTGGGCTGAATTTTGACTCGAAGGTCAGGCGTGGATCCATGACGCCGGTTGATCTGTTCTATGGGCACATCGTGGGCATGGACAGCTTTGCACGCGGTATGAAAGTTGCGGCAAAACTCATCGAAGACAAGGTGTTTGACGATGTAGTAGCCACCCGTTATGCCAGCTACCAAAGTGGCGTCGGCAAAGACATCGTCGAAGGCAAGGCAACGCTGAAATCCTTGGAAGAATACGTGATTGATAAGGATGTAAAAGTTGAGACATCTGGACGCCAAGAGCTGCTTTTGGCCAAACTCAATCAGTATCTCTTAAATGTAGAATAATAAAGCACTACATTGGCCCAATTTGCCCCTGCGCAGATTGGGCCAATGTTTTGATGACGATTGCGGAGGGATAATCGATGGTGTCGAGTTATCTCGATCAAAACGCCCCAGTCTCGGATCGCGTGAAAGACCTGTTGGGGCTGATGACGATAGAAGAAAAAGTTGCACAGCTCAGCTCAGCGTGGTCGTATGAAGTGTTAGATGGCGAATCATTTTCCGAAGGTAAAGCAGCGCAGTTACTAGCAAACGGAATCGGTCAGATCACAAGACTTGGAGGCGCCACCAACCTTGGGCCAGCAGAGGCGGGGAAAGTTGCCAACGCGATCCAGTCGTATTTGTGCAACCACACAAGGCTTAAAATCCCGGCCATCATCCATGAAGAAAGCTGCAGCGGCTATATGGCCAAAGGGGCGACGTGCTTTCCGCAGTCGATCGGCATCGCGAGCACGTTTGACGCTACAGTCGCCTATCGCGTCGGAGAAGTGATCAGGGAGCAGATTCGCGCAGTCGGCGGCCATCAGGCCTTGGCTCCTTTGCTCGATGTCACCCGCGATCCGAGGTGGGGACGCGTAGAAGAGACGTTTGGCGAGGATCCATTTTTAGTCGCGCAGATGGGCATGGGATACGTCGACGGCTTGCAAGGCGCGAGTCTTCACGAGGGCGTGATCGCAACCGCAAAGCACTTTGTCGGCTATGGAGCGTCTGAAGGCGGCATGAACTGGGCGCCGGCGCATATTGCACAGCGTGAATTGCACGAGGTGTACTTGCAGCCGTTTGAAGCCGTCGTGCGCGAGTCCAATATTCATTCTGTGATGCCAGGATATCATGAGTTAGATGGAGTGCCGTGCCATTATTCGACATCCCTTTTGGCCGATACTTTGCGAGGCAAATGGGGCTTCGATGGCATCGTGGTGTCCGATTATTTTGCGATCAATATGTTATACGAGTATCACCATGTCGCGCCTGATAAGGCTCATGCCGCCAAATTCGCTGTGGAAGCGGGCGTGGACGTCGAACTGCCGAGCCGCGACGTGTATGCCGATGCGATGCTTCAGGCTTTGGAGCAAGGTTTGTTGAAGATTGAAGACGTGGACCGCCTCGTCTATCGCGTTCTGGACATGAAGTTTCGGTTGGGGCTGTTTGATCACCCCTATGTGGATGATGCTTTGGCCGTCGAGGTGTTTGACAATGCCAGCCAGCGCGAGTTTGCCCGCGAAGCGGCGCAAAAATCGATCATTTTGCTGAAAAATGATCATGGTCTGCTGCCACTGGCGAAAAATTTGAGTAAAATCGCGGTCATCGGCCCGAACGCTGATACGATTCGCAACATGGTCGGGGACTATGCGTACCCTTGCCATA
Source organism: Bacillota bacterium (assembly GCA_021821025.1). GTDB lineage: Bacteria > Bacillota > Bacilli > Alicyclobacillales > SLC66 > JAKACY01. The sequence goes on from JAKACY010000086.1 coordinate 7,755, forward strand.
TCGAATCGCTGCTAGAAATGCGCGACCAAGACAACGTGTTCGAAACTCCGGTGCCTGATAATATCCAACTGGTCGATCAGTTCGTGCCGATGAAGACGATCCTGGAGGAAATCTGCGCAAAAGTAGACGGGGGCGCGCAGGTTCTTTATGCAAAAGGTTGCGAAGTCGAAGATGCGGACGAATCGGAATTTGCTGAGGCACTTCAAGCGGTTCAAGGTGCAGACATTGCGATCGTCGTCGTCGGAGATCGCGCGGGTCTGACGGACGGATGTACGACCGGAGAATCCCGTGATCGTGCAACACTAGGCCTTCTCGGCGTGCAAGAGAAGCTGGTCGAGTCGGTCGTCGCAACGGGCACGCCGACGATCGTTGTGCTGATCAGTGGGCGTCCGCTTTCGATCCCGTGGATCGCAGAGCACGTGCCAGCGATCGTGGAAGCATGGCTGCCGGGTGAAGAAGGGGCCGCAGCTGTGGCGGATGTGCTGTTTGGCGACTACAATCCGGCTGGTCGACTTCCTATCACGGTGCCGCGTTCTGTTGGGCAAGTGCCGATCTTCTATGCGCATAAGCCATCTGGCGGACGCTCGCACTGGAAAGGCGACTATGTGGAAGAGAGCAACCTGCCGTTGTTTGCATTCGGGCACGGGCTCAGTTATACGTCGTTTGAGTACAGCGATTTGCAATTTTCGTCAGATCAGATCGATGTGCACGGATTGGTGGATATCTCTTGTGTGATTAAAAATACCGGCAAAGCAGACGGCGACGAAGTCGTACAGCTTTATGTGCATGACATCGAAGCCGATGTGACGCGACCGATCGTTGAACTGCGCGGGTTTGCTCGTATTCATCTGGCAAAAGGCGAGAGCCGTAAAGTCGTATTCGCGCTCGCAGCGCATCAACTTGGATTTTACAATCGCAAGATGGACTATGTCGTCGAACCAGGCGCGGTCGAGGTCAGCATCGGGTCGTCTGCGAGTGACATTCGGCTGAAAGGCACCTTTCATCTCTTCGGTGAGACGGCTATGATCGAGTCTGAAAAGGTGTTTAAGACGCCCGTTCGGGTACTGTAGTGATGGCGTAGATCAGCTTGGCGCGAAGGCGCGATGAGACTTGGCCAAACAGCATCCAGGAAGGGTTGCATAAGTTACATGCTCACGGGGCAGGGTGCCAGGATCCAGGTTGCGCAGCAGTATCGATTTCGCCCGCTGCATGCCGCGCGCCTTGGGGTCATCAAGTCCGGTTTACTGGGGCGATCACCGCAGGTCCTACGAGGTCTGGTCCACCGCTCGAAGATGTGCGGTGAAACGGTCGTATCGACACCGCAACCGTGGACACTTGACTAATTATGTACGCGAATAATCCCTCCGGCCGCGCGAATACTGAGTTTAAATGGTATGGAGGGATTGTAAATGGCTGAAATCACACTAACAAGCGATGTGACCTGGTCAGGGGAGGGTGTTCGTTCGACGGCGAATATTCGTGACAAGCAGGTGGTGATCGATGAACCGCAGGCTCTAGGAGGTACAGATCAGGGGCCCAACCCGGTCGAATTGCTCTTAAGTTGCCTCGGTGGGTGCCTGAATGTGGTTATCACTTCTTTTGCGGAAAAATTTGGAGTCCAAATCGATCATCTGCACATTCATGTCGAGGGGGATATCGATCCAGACGGATTTACTGGCAAGAATCCTCAAGTTCGGCCCGGTGTACTGGGGATTCGATACCATATCGATATCGAATCCCCGTCACCTTCAGACAAAGTGCAGGCCCTCTTGCAGCACGTAGAAAAGGTGTGTCCGATCAAAGACACACTGAGCGGTGTGCCCGTGCGCGTTGTTTAAATCATTGTGAGGGTCCATGTGGCATTCCACCCGCGGTAAATCCACTTACAATCTATGTTACCGCTGTGAGCGTCGGGCGTACCACACGGGACGTCGTCGCCCTTTTCATGAAGCAGGAATTCCCATTCACTTGTCGAATTTAACCAGATTATCGGCTTGAGTGGAGATGACATACAGATGCAATCCAAGACTGAAATGCTATCGGTGCGGACCGATAGCATTTGCGAAGCCACCGACAAGTCTATCGCCCTGACGTTCGATGACGGGCCGGATGAAACATACACGAACGCTGTTCTTGATATTCTGGAACACTACCGTGTCTCGGCAACCTTCTTTTGCCTGGGCTCACAAGTAGAAAAGCACCCCGACGTATTAGATCGGAA
>JAKACY010000087.1 GCA_021821025.1 Bacillota bacterium
CGATAACGCTTGCGGCAAATGGGCCAGATGCGTTGTCTCTGATTGCTTCAGACAAGCCTGATCTCGTGCTCTTGGATATGAAGATCCCCGGGATGGACGGGATCAGCATCCTGACCCAGATTCGTAAACTCTATCCTGATTTAAAGGTCATTATGATGACGGCATATGGTGAACTCGACCTCGTGCAGGAAGCCGTGGCTCTTGGAGCGATCGGACACTTTACGAAACCTTTCGATATCGACGAATTAAAGCGGTTGGTCGAGGGGCAGATCGGTGAGGATTGAGCATGAAGTTACGCTTTGGCGCGAATAATATCTGTGGGTATACTCGCTGCGTGATAACAGTGAGCTTACGTGATATGATAGACGTTGACATGGTGCTCTTTGTGCCGCGATGATTACATAGGAGGGGAACTGTTTTGCCATTCGGATCATTTAAGGCAGTACTTGAAGACGCGAAGAAAAACGGTTATGCAGTGGGTCAATTCAATATCAACAACCTGGAATTCACACAGGCGATTGTTGAAGTGGCCAATGAAGAAGGGGCACCCGTGATTTTAGGGGCATCCGAAGGTGCGATTAAATACATGGGACTTGAGTACACGGCGGCCATGGCCAAAGTGGCTGCAGAAACTTCCCGTGTGCCGATTATTTTACACTTAGATCACGGCGGTAGCTTTAACATGGTCATGAAGTGTATCCGCGCCGGGTGGACATCCATTATGATCGATGGCTCCCATTATCCATTTGAAGAAAACCTGACTCTGACGAAAAAGGTAGTTGAAGCCTGCCATGCGATCGGAGTAGATGTCGAGGGTGAACTCGGCCGTATCGGTGGTGTTGAAGACGACCTGACTGTCGATGCGCGCGAAGCATCGCTGGTACGCCCGGAGGAAGCTAAACAATTCGTGGAAGCAACCGGCGTAGATGCCTTGGCGCCAGCTATTGGATCTGCTCATGGGCACTACATTGGGAAACCAAATTTGGCGTTTGACCGTTTGGCAGCAGTAAGGGACATTACAGGTGTACCTCTGGTGTTGCATGGTGGGACAGGCATTCCGGATGAAGACATTCGTCAAGCGATTAGTTTGGGTGTATGCAAGATTAATGTGAATACCGAAAATCAATCTGCATTCACCGATACGATACGGGCGGTATTTGACAAAGATAAAAACGTTTATGATCCGCGCAAATATCTTGGGCCGGGACGCGAAGCGATTAAAGAGGCCGTTAGGACTAAGATTCGTCTGTTTGGAAGCGCAGGACGTTATTAGTAGGGGTGACCTGAGTGCGGTTTTACTTGACTTCGACGCGCACATTTGAAATCGAGCGTGCAAGTGAGCTCGGATTTGTGCACGGTGTGGTCGTACCTAGGGAAGATGTAGTGGATTCGGGGCGCAACTATGAAGCGCTGCTTCAAGACTGCTCCCGATTCTCCTTTCCTTTTGTCGGCATCGAAGCCACCGCACTAGACTCTGTAGCATTAACCCGTGAATCACAAAGGATGAGCGCCGTTTTAGGGGATTCGCTGACCTTCTTGATGCCCATGACCTTAGAAAGCGTGAAGACTGTTGCTGGGTTCAAGAAGGTGGGCTTATCCGGTGGCATAAAACTTGTTTCATCGACTGTTCAAGCGCTAGTCGCTGCTCGTGCAGGAGCGGATTACGTTTGTATTTCTGCAAAACTCCTCGGTTCCATCGGCATCCCTATTGGTCCTCTTATTACTGAAGTAAAAGAACTTTATCACACGGCAGGGCTTTCGACCCGGGTCTTAGTCGAAGATATTCAGGATGTCGCACAAGTCTCGATGGTCGCGTCAGCGCATGCAGATGGTGTGGTTTGTTCCTGGCACCACTTACAGGGCTTGGCCTACCACCCGCTCACAGACCAAGGGATAGGTCGCACGCTAAGCGACTGGGGCGCATCGACTTAACCCTACGTGCAACCAAGGGGGAACCCGTGTGCTTTTGGGAGAGGTAACTTCGGGTATTGTCGTCATCTTTATGTTTATCTTGGGAATCCTTTTAACACGGCACTATGTGGTCGGACGGCATGTATACACGTTTTGGTGGGCGATTAGCTTTTGGCTGGCATTTATCGCGGCGGTTACTGACTTCATATCCTATTTAACATTAGACTGGACGCTATTTCAGTACAGATTGTACTTATTTGCTGCGGCAACACTTGTAGCATATATGGGCGCTGGGACCGTGTACCTCTTTTCACGCCGCCTTGGGCACGCCTACGTGGCGGTGATGACGCTGATCGCGTTGGCTATGATCGTGACCCTGCTCATCACGCCGATTCCGGGTATTGGAAGTTTGTCACCCGGTGAGAAAGCTCAACACTTTGTTCCATCTGCCATCGTGATTTACTTTGCATTGTTAAGTGGCATTGGAGCAATTTCTATATTTTTGGGAGCAATCTACTCGTTTATTCGCACACACCGTAGCTTTTATTTGTGGATCGCACTCGGGGCCCTGGTATTTTCCGTTGGGGGGTCGATTGGCAGTGCGGTGGGCGTCTATGAGTTGTTTTACGTCTTTCAAGCGATTGGCTCGGTGATTTTGTACTATGGCATCGCTAAGAGTTTTCGGAAGTGAGTGGAAAGGATGATGAATGTGAGCGACAGCTTTATACAAGGTTTATTCGCAGAGCGTATCGGTGGACGGCAGTTCGGCAAGGACACAGTATTGTATAAATTCGAAAAGATCAAGCGGGCAAAGGCCGCCGCGAAACTAGCGCATCCAGACATTGCGATGATCGATATGGGTGTTGGAGAGCCAGACGACCGTGCGGATGATCGCATCGTCGAAACGCTTGCTACTGAAGCGGCAAAGCGCGAGAATCGCTTTTATTCAGATAACGGCATTCCAGAGTTCAAAAAGGCCGCAGCCGCATACCTTGCAGAAGTTTATGGGGTTACGCATGTGGACCCGGACCGGGAAATCAATCATTCGATTGGATCAAAGCCCGCTTTGGCGATGTTACCTTCCGTGTTTATAAACCCTGGGGACGTCACGATCATGCCTGTCCCGAATTACCCTGTGTTAGGTACGCATACGACATGGTTAGGTGGAGAGGTATTTTCGGTGCCGCTTACCGCGCAAAGAGGTTTCTTGCCCGATTTATCATCAATTCCGAACGACATATGCAGGAGAGCAAAGTTGTTGTATTTGAATTACCCCAACAACCCGACAGGCGCCTCCGCAACCAAAGAATTTTTTGAGGAAGTCGTGGCATTCGCGACGAAGCATGAGATTTTGGTCGTACACGATGCAGCTTACGCAGGGCTAACGTTCGACGGAGTCAAGCCACTGTCATTTCTGTCCGTGGATGGCGCGAAGGATGTCGGTGTCGAACTATTTTCCTTGTCCAAAGCGTACAATATGACAGGTTGGCGTATGGCGTTTGTGGCGGGCAATGAACTAGCAGTTAAGGGGTTTGCGACCGTTAAGGACAACAACGATTCGGGCCAGTTCATAGCGATCCAGAAGGCAGCAATTTATGGTTTGCAGCACCCGGAGATCACCCAAAAGATCGCTGACAAGTACTCCAGGAGGCATAGTTTTTTGGTTGAGGCACTCAGGTCACTTGGCTTTGCTGCGCAAAAACCAAATGGTTCATTCTTCCTCTACACAAAGGCCCCAAAAGGGACATCGGATGGAAGGGTATTTGCGAATGCAGAGGAGTTCTCACAGTACCTGATCACTGAGAAGCAGATCTCCACTGTGCCTTGGGATGACGCTGGCGCATTCGTGAGGTGGAGTGTCACATTTGAAGCCGATGGACTTGATGCCGAACGCGCTGTGATCGCGGAGATTAAATCCAGACTCTCTGATGTGAAATTTATTTTTTAGAAGTCTCACGATGTGATGACAAAATCCAGCAAAGATGCCGTCATACTGCATAAACTGTGTGTGTGACGGCAACCATGCTATAATGAAAGTTAATAATCTGATCATGGCGAGGGTAGGTACAATTGCAAATTAAGGATTTAGAGACGAAGAAGCTCACCGAGCTGTATAAGCTGGCCAAGGAGTTTCAGATCCCTCACTACGCAGGGATGAAGAAGAAGGAACTTATCTTCGCCGTCTTACGAGCCCAAGCCGAGAAAGATGGTCTGATCTTCGCGGAAGGTGTTCTCGATGTCATGTCGGATGGGTACGGATTTTTAAGACCGATCGGCTATCTTCCAAGCGCAGAAGATATTTATGTCGCAGCATCACAAATTCGTCGGTTTGACTTGCGTGTCGGCGATCTTGTGTCAGGGAAGGTTAGACCGCCTAAGGAAAACGAGCGGTACTTCGGGTTGCTGCAAGTAGAGGCAGTTAACGGCACCAGTCCTGAAACCGCAGCAGAGAGACTTCACTTCCCCGCTCTCACACCATTATTCCCGGAGAAAAAGCTGGTACTTGAAACCAGCCCGACCAAATTTGCGACTCGGATGATGGACTTGTTGGCGCCTGTGGGGCTTGGGCAGAGAGGCTTGATCGTAGCACCGCCCAAAGCCGGTAAAACCCTGTTGTTAAAGGAAATCGCCAATAGCATTTCCACTAATTACCCGAACATCGACCTCTTTGTTTTGCTCATCGATGAACGCCCAGAAGAAGTTACGGATATGCAACGTTCTGTCAATGGCGAGGTTGTGGCATCGACTTTCGATGAAGTTCCGGAGAATCACATCAAGGTTTCGGAACTTGTTTTAGAACGGGCCATGCGTCTAGTTGAACACAAGCGGGATGTAGTTATTTTGATGGATAGCATCACGCGGCTCGCGCGAGCCTATAATCTGGTAATTCCACCCAGTGGACGGACGCTGTCAGGAGGCATCGATCCAGCTGCATTTCACCGTCCGAAACGTTTCTTTGGTGCAGCGCGTAACATCGAAGAGGGTGGAAGTTTGACCATTTTAGCCACTGCCCTAATCGACACGGGTTCGCGAATGGATGACGTGATTTATGAAGAGTTTAAGGGAACTGGCAATCTTGAATTGCACCTTGATCGAAGATTGGCTGAAAAACGTATCTTCCCAGCATTTGATATACGCCGCTCAGGCACCCGGCGCGAGGAGCAATTGCTAACAAGTGAAGAACTTGATAAGATTTGGGCTTTACGCAAATCCTTGGGCGACAATAATGAATTTACAGAGATCTTCTTAAGACGCTTTATGCAAACCAAGACAAATGAAGACTTTCTTGCTACGCTTGAAAGCACGCGAGATGGCGCAAGGGAAAGCCGTCATGCTCAGGCCAAGTAAGCATGGTTTTAGAATGAGCAGGTGAAACAGTGCACATTGTTTACGCAGATGCTGATGGGAAGTTGTACGACTCCGAAAGATTGCAGGCGGCTGGACGTACAGCAGGAGACATAACTGAACTAACCGGTGAGGAGTGGATAGCCTTGCCTGAGGGCGCTACCATCGTCTCCCTGCCGGGTACACGGGCGTTAGGCGTTCACCCTGTCACGGGAAAACTTACCGCTTTGCCTGAGAACTATACAGCCGTTGGTGCTTTGTTACCGCAAGGCTTTACAAGACTGTATCTGCCTGCGTACTTTCGTCCTTCAGCCAGCGAACCACTTCCTCTGTTCGGCTATAGCGCGGTAGGTTTTGAAAATGGTCAGTTTTACGTCGCGGCCTACCAGTCCGACGACCCTGTTCCTTGGGATCCACTTCAGTACCAAAATCTGGATGTTGCCGCTAAGGTTGGCGACTTACAGCAGCGGTTTCCGCAGAACAGGTTGTACCAACATCTTGAGACCTGTGCGCTCTACTATGAATGCGTCACTTCGCGTAACACCTTTTTTGCTCGCGGCGAAGGGGCGATTCCCGTTTCTCCGACGTGTAACGCAGGCTGCGTTGGTTGTATCAGTGAACAGGAGGCCGATTCTGGTTTTCCTTCCCCACAAACCCGGCTCACGATTCGGCCGACCGTGGATGAGATGGTGGAGTTGATGGTTGAACACCTCGCGTCGGCAGGGCCAAACGCCATCATCTCGTTTGGTCAGGGATGTGAGGGGGAACCCTCTATGAGAGGTCGCGAGATTGCTGATGCGATCAGGCGAACTCGGCAAATTATTCAGGTCGGGTATATCAATATCAACACGAACGCAGGTAACACGCGCAACATCAAACAGATCGTAGATAGCGGCCTCGACCTGATGAGAATCTCAACGATCAGTGCATTAGCCGATCATTATGATGTGTACTATCGACCGCGCGGCTATAGCGTGTCCGATGTCGAAGAATCAGCCCGTTACGCCGCGCAGCACGAGGTGATCGTATCACTAAACTATCTTGTGTTTCCAGGCATTACTGATACTGTTGAGGAAATGGACGCCATCACCCAATTTATTTTGCGTACGGGTGTAAAGCTAATCCAGCTACGCAACCTAAACATCGATCCAGACTATTATCTAGCACGGGTTCCCCGTCGTTCTAAGCCTGTTGGGATGTTGGAGTTCATGAATCAAATTAAAACTAGATGCCCAGATGTGAGATTGGGGAGTTACACACACCCGGGCACTTGGTATGGCGTCGGTCGACCCGCGCCGACTACGCGGTAGGTCCGCTACTTATTTAGTAATAATGGGCCCGCCAGAACCGATTGGCGGCATGGTCATGTAGTTCGGCATGATTATTACCGATAACATGCCAGCCAGTAAAGTGGTCATGATAATGGTTTTGAATATGGACTTTTTGCGCATGTGCACAACACCCTTTCTTATGATCTTGCAACTTCAGCCTAACTCTTATATCGAATCCATACAATGCCAATTTTGTATTATAAATATTGCTGAAGATATAATATGAAATTGGCGGTTAGAGCTTGCGATGGGGTCGTACGGGTTTGTGCTTGCAGAACTCTGATGTTGAGCTTTGGTATAATACGTGGTACTATAAAACTTATGGTTTCCGGAGTCGAGGAGGTGAATTTTGTGAAAGCAGATATCCATCCAGAATATAAAAAGGCAATGGTGACATGCGCCTGTGGCGAACAATTCGAGACTGGCTCAGTTAAAGGCAACCTTCGCGTAGAAGTTTGCTCGAAATGCCATCCATTTTTCACTGGCAAACAAAAGTTTGTTGATGCTGGTGGTCGCGTGGATCGATTCCGTAAAAAGTATGGCATGTGATGCAAGAATGACAAAGAGTACGGAGCCTAGCACAAGCTTTGGCTCCTTTTTCTGTTCTGTCGGCAGGGAGTCAAGCGCTGTCATGGTACTTTATCAAGCACCGCAAGGATGCATGTAACTTCTTGCGGACACACTACAGCTATGCTAATGCTGTGGAGGTGTCCATATATGTTACGTCATCAAGCTAAGCGCTTTATCGCACTAGGACTTGGCGCCATTATGCTCTCTACGCTGCCTGGGTGTGGGGGCGGAAATACAGGAGCGGCGATCTTGTCACCTACTCCGATGTCGCGGCCTTATAACACGCCAGACCCAAGTCAGGGGCGTGCTCCTCGCCACTCTGACCGTACGAATCCTGCATTTGATAATCGTGGGACCATTACTAAGGCACCCTCAACGTATGTTCATCCGGGCCGTGTATCTGCTGTAGCAAAGAGGGTCCCGGGTGTTCGCTCGGTAGCGAGTGTCGTCTCAGGTGACACGGCTATTATCGGTGTGACGCTAAATCCTGGCCAAGAACGCAGAGCCCCACAAATTGCGGCTCAAATCAGGCACCAAGTGCAGGCAGTCGCACCGCACTTGCGCAATATCCATGTAACCACCGATGCGAGTATTGTGTCCCGAATCGCTTCTGTCGCTGATGGAATTCAAAGGGGGCAACCATTAGCGCAGTTTGGGAATCGGATCAAGCAGTTGATCAACCAGATTCCACAGCCTCATCTCGTCCGATAATAGGACTTCTGAAATACTTCTCTGTCATCGTTGTTAGGTAGCGCCTCATCGAATGACTGAGGCGCTATTGCTATTTCTTCTTGTGCACAGCATACTTTCTACATACTTTTGTTCTAAAATCATAATTGGCAGGATGTATGATATCGTGAAAATGGGGTGCTGCACACATGAAGCGGGCCGAGTGGATCATTGCCTCTGCACTTGTGGTGATCGGCCTGCTACTCTTATCGTTCGCTGGATCGAGCATGGGATCCATGGGCATGATGGGCGTTATGCCAGTCGGTATGCGGTTAAGTATGATGCTGATGATACTGCTTCCGACTGGGTTGGTCGCTATCGCCATCCTACTGATCGTCGCGATTGCAACGAAGTGGTTTCGGTCAGCTAAAAAGACTTGTGAGCACTGTGGTCAGAGTTTGCAGCAGAATTGGCGAACATGCCCCTACTGCGGACACAAGGTGACCCCTGATGTATAAAATGTAGGGTTATTTTTGACGTCAGGATCAGGTTTGCGATATATTAAAGTGTAAGACTTTTAACTACGTACAGGGGTGGATGCCGGGTGTTTGATCGCATAGAAGCCGTAGAACAACGGTTTGAGGAACTCGGGCGTTTGCTTTCTGATCCTGACGTCATATCGGATATCGATAAGCTCCGTGTGTACGCCAAAGAGCAGTCTGATTTGTCGGATATGGTGCACACGTATCGTGAATATAAGAGTGTGTCCAGTCAATTGCATGATGCGAAAGATATGCTTGCTGAGAAACTGGATGACGAGATGCGTGAACTTGTCAAGGCTGAGATCGCCGATTTGACTGAACAGAAGGAAACTATCGAACAGCAGTTACTCATTCTTCTATTGCCGAAGGACAAAAACGACGACAAGAACGTTATCGTTGAAATTCGTGGGGCAGCCGGGGGTGACGAGGCGGCACTATTTGCTTCAGACCTGTATCGAATGTACGGGCGGTTCGCGGATCGCAAGGGCTGGAAGATCGACGTGATGGACTCTAATCTCACGGATATCGGCGGCGTTAAAGAGGTTGTCTTCAGCGTACAAGGGAAGGGCGCCTACAGCATGTTGAAGTATGAAAGTGGCGCACACCGCGTGCAACGAGTGCCCTCAACTGAGTCGGGTGGTAGGATCCATACTTCGACGGCAACTGTTGCGGTACTGCCAGAGGTTGAGGAAGTGGAAGTGGAGATCAATGAAAAGGATTTACGGATCGACACTTTTTGTTCGACAGGACCAGGAGGACAAAGCGTGAATACGACGCAATCAGCCGTTCGCATTACGCATATTCCGACTGGGTTGGTAGTCTCGTGTCAAGATGAGAAATCTCAGTTGAAGAACCGCGACAAGGCCATGCGCGTGCTGCGTGCTCGACTTTACGAAAAGTATCAACAAGAACAGCAACAGGAGTATGCGGAACAGAGGAAGTCTGCGGTTGGCACGGGTGATCGCAGTGAACGGATCAGGACGTACAACTTTCCGCAAAGTCGTGTGACCGATCATCGGATCGGGCTTACTTTACATCGTCTTGAGAGCGTGCTCGACGGTGACTTGGATGAGATCATAAACGCCCTCGTCACGGCCGAACAGTCTGAGAAGTTGCAAGCGGTGGAAGCAGTTCAATGACCCTAGGTGAAGCGATCAGGGAGGGTTCAGACATCCTTCGTGAGGGTGGAGTCGAGATTCCGGAACGCACCGCTATGTGGCTTTGGATGTTCGTCACGTCTATGGCTAAACATGATGTGTTGATCAACTGGCATAAGCCCGTTAATGTGAGCGATTATGCTGCCTATATGCAGTTCATTAAACGTAGAGCCCATAGAGAACCCCTTCAATACATCACCCACGAGACGGAGTTTTGTGGGTTGCATTTTTATGTCGATCAAAGAGTACTGATCCCAAGGCCCGAGACCGAGATCTTGGTAAGAGAAGCGCTGTGCGAGCTGTCAAGGATGACTGCAGATTCA
>JAKACY010000088.1 GCA_021821025.1 Bacillota bacterium
GATCTATGAGTTCCGGAAAGGTTTTGACGGTCGTTAGTGGTGGCCTGGAGTATTTGGCGAGCTCAATGTCATCGAAGCCGATCACTGAAACATCCTCAGGCACACGGTACCCCGCCTCCTCAAGCGCCATTAATGCGCCTAAAGCCATGCGGTCACTTCCCACGAAGAATGCAGACGGTAGGCTACCATGAGCGATCGCTCGCTTCATACATTCATAGCCGCCGGTGGCGGTCCATGGCCCAATATACACGTATTGGAGATTGGCCTTGTTGAAGTCTCTCATACGAGATTCGAAAGTAAAGTGGCGCGGATCTAATCCCGGCTTACCGTCATCGTTGGGGTACCCAGTGCCACCAATGTAACCGATCGTCTCGTGTCCGGAATCAATAAGATGGTTTAGAACCATGTGTGATCCTGATTCGTAGTCTATTAAGACGGCATCAAATCGATCTGGGTTTGGAGAATGATCGACAAATACAACATTGTTTATTCTGTCTGCCATGTGGTTACGAAATTCTGTGTCGTCTCCAATGACGATAACGCCATCGACCTCAAGCAATTGGGAGCTCAATCCGCTACAAAGTCTTAGATCGAAATGCCGGTTTGAGCATGCAATTTCGATTCCTCGTCTTATCCTCGCGAAAAAGTCGTTCTGGATGTCGCTTTGGTCAGTGGTGCTAAGTTGAATGGCGCCTATGCTAACGGACGTCTGCTTCATGCTTCCTGATCGCGACTCTGCCCTTGTTTTATAATTTAAATCTTTAGCGATTGCTGTAACACGATTGAGAGTCTCTGAGGAAACGGAAAGGGAAGGGTCACGATTCAGTATCCTAGAGACTGTGGTCGGTGAGATATTGGCGAGTTTGGCAATGTCCTTGATGGTGGCCATAGTAGCTCCTATATCTTAACAGTGATATTCAGTAAATGATCACGACGCATATACCGTGACTGGATAGTTAAGCGTCATTTCGAGTTGGTCGTATACAGCCATCGGAGTCTTGATGATAGAACTTATTTAATAATATTACGCTAAAGAAAGGCCATATAACTCATCAAGTGCTTCGAACGAAGCATAATTACGTCAGTGAAATAATAGTGTTGAATTGAAGACATATTTGGGGGGATCCATGTGAAACGTTTGATTGGGAAATCAGGTCGTTTGGCGCTAGCGATGTGCTCAGCACTAGGGATTGGCAGTGCTTTTGTAAGCCAACCATCCGCTTTTGCCCAGTCTGCACCGCACATTACACTGACCGTATCGACATGGGATTCGGGTAATGGTCTGGTGGCTTATAAACGCGGTATTGCCTATTTTGAGAAGGAAAATCCGAACATCAAGGTGCAGATTGAGAGCATTCCTTGGAATTATTACATGCCTAAAATTCTAACTCAGATGGCCAATGGATCTGCACCGGATCTGATGCTGGTTGGCGATGACAATATGCCTGCCTTCATGAAGAGTGGAATGATTAGTAGCTTAAATTTCATGTTCACCCCAAAGTATCACTTATCGGTAAACGATTTCATCCCAAACAGCTTTTACATTGGTAATAAACCAGGGGCGATCTACTTTGTTCCGAAAGATGCCGAGGATGCGAACGTAATCTATAACAAGGCCATGTTTAAAGCAGCACACCTTGCGTTTCCGAAGCCTGGCTGGACATGGCAGCAGTTTATTAATGATGCTAAGAGGCTGACCATCAAGAGGAGCGGGCGAACTGTTCAGTGGGGTGCTCTTCTTCCTGGGACGGGGCTCAGGTCCGGTATAGAGGAGCTAGCAAATGAATGGGGCGGCCGGATACTGAGTGCCAATGGAAAAACAGCGTCAGGCTACCTCAACTCAAGAGCGACTCAAAATGCGATTAAGTTTTATGTGAACATGTACACCCAGGATCACATCAGCCCCACACCTTCTCAGACAGCCAGCTTCGGAAATATCGACCTATTTATGACTGGGAAGGTGGCTTTGGAACCGACTGGCTCATGGAATTTGGAGGAATACCGCCAAGACCCACATCTTCAATATGGTGTTGTACCGATGCCTCTTGGGCCAACGCACAAACCGACGACTGTAACTTGGACTGCCGGGTGGGCTCTATACAGCAGAACTCAGAATCGCGATGCTGCCGTAAAGCTTCTGCGATTCTTCGCTTCTAGAAAGTGGGCTTCCATTAACGATTACTGGGGAATTCCGGTCCGAAAGGATCCCCAAGTGGATGCCCAAATGATTAAACAGGATCCTGCCATTTCAGTGTTTTTGCAACAGCGGAAATACATCGCTCCATTGGAGACAACTCAGACCATGAACTGGTCAAAGGATGTTCAGCCGGCGTTACAGCAGATGCTCGAGCAAGCCATTTTAAAACCCAACAGTAATGTCTCGTCACTTATCCAACAAGCTGCAAAACAAATCGATTCCAATTTACAACAGGACTATACACAGTGACTCCGCTATTTAGAGAATCACAGTGATGAAGGGAGGCGACGGCGATTGTTATTACAGTCGCCGTCAAGTTCACATGGCGAACGTTCAAACCGAAGTGATGAGTCCAGTCAAAGCTACACGTAGGCGACGCAATTCCCTTCAAGCAAAGCGTGAGCGTTTATTTTATATCTTGGTCTTGCCGTGGGTGATTGGATTTCTAGCTTTTACGTTAGGTCCGATGGTGTATTCATTGTATTTAAGTTTCACTCATTGGGATTTGTTTAGTTCTCCGCGGTTTATCGGTCTAGGCAATTATGCCCAGTTGTCTGGGGATCCACTATTTTGGCAATCACTGAGGGTTACTTCCATTTACTCAATCGTAAGCGTGCCCTTGGGCCTGATCGTGTCTCTTATGCTGGCCATATTGTTAAACCAAAAGGTAAAAGGCTTGTCTGTTTTTCGAACCATTTTGTACCTTCCGTCTGTGGTCTCGGGTGTTGCCGTGTCAACTGTCTTCATGTGGGTGTTTAACCCTCAATTTGGTCTGTTAAACGCCCTTCTCGGCGAGCTGGGAGTCAAAGGACCAGGTTGGTTAAGTGACCCAAACTGGGCGCTCCCATCTCTGATTTTGATGAGTCTCTGGGGCGTTGGTGGTAACATGATCATTTTTTTGGCTGGTCTACAAAACATTCCAGTTTCCCTTCTGGAGGCTGCTTCTTTAGATGGTGCAACCCTGTGGAGAAGGTTCTGGTCTGTTACCATTCCGATCCTGTCACCGTCGATTTTATTCAACTTGGTATTATCCATTATTAATCAATTTCAAACCTTCACCCAGGCTTATGTCATGACAAATGGGGGCCCGCTGCACTCCACCCTGTTCTATGTTTATTATCTATTTGAAAATGCCTTTCAGTATCTAAACATGGGTTACGCGGCTGCCCTGGGTTGGATATTGTTCATCATCATCCTTGTGCTCACCATGATTGTACTGGCGACGTCGAAAAAATGGGTGTTTTATCAGGGGGAGTGATTCATTGTGGTCATGACTTCGAATGTTCGACGGTCAGTTGGCAGAGCGATCGTGTATGTGCTTTTGATTATTTTTAGTTTAGCGTCATTGTTACCGTTTTATTGGATGGTTAGCGCATCTCTGAAGCCTAACTACTCTGTGTTTAGCTTTCCGCCACAGTGGATTCCATGGCCGCTTGAGTGGTCTAATTATCCGAAGGCGATGACGTTTGTCCCATTTCTGCAATTCTTCGTCAACACGTTGATCATTGTTGTCTCCACATTGATAGGGAGCCTTATGTCAAACATCCTGGTCGGGTATGCGTTTGCAAGACTTGAGGCGCGTGGAAAGAACGTTTTATTTTACATTGTATTATCTACAATGATGCTGCCTTATGCAGTCTTGATGGTCCCACAGTATGCGATCTTTTCTAGCTTGGGTTGGGTAAATACCTTCCTTCCATTAATTGTTCCATCGTTTTTCGGCAATGCATTCTTCATCTTTTTACTGCGTCAGTTTTTTATGGGAATACCCAGAGACCTAGAGGATGCGGCTGCTATTGATGGGGCTGGACTATTCAGCACCATCGTGAGGATCATTATCCCAGTCTCTTGGCCAGCGATGATAACTGTTTGTATTTTTCAGATCCAGTTCACATGGAATGATTTCTTGGGTCCGCTGATCTACTTAAACAAGCAGTCCATGTTCACACTGGCCTTGGGGCTTAACGATTTCATAGGGCAGTACACAGGAAGTTGGAACTTGTTAATGGCTGCAAGCACAGTTATATTGCTGCCGATATTGTTGATTTTCTATTTCGGACAAAGGCTATTTATTGGAGGCATTGTCATGACTGGACTAAAAGACTAGGGACAGCCTGCAAAAATTAATGGAATGCATCAAAGGGGTGATTGACAGCATGGTTTACGATCAATTGACTATCGAGTTGCACGAATTTCGAATTCGTATTCTGGGCAGGCGGGAATGCTTTTGGCAATATCACCTTGAGCAGGAGAACTACTATTATGACATACAGGCGCCGTCGCTTGAGATCGATGGACAGCTCGTTACAGTAGAGTTGGATCAAATCCGTGCTGTAGGTTCCCCTGTGAATCTTTCTAATGGGGCTAAAGAATACACCTTCTCAGGGACGTTCGTGGCTGATCCGCAAATGTCGTTGCAAATGGTATTTCGTTTACATCAGGATGAGCCAATTATTCGTTTCCGCTATGTGTTACATTCCCAGGGTGCGCATCGGATGACGAAAGTAAGTGGCGAGGACGCGATTTTGTATTTTGCAACATCGCTATCGAAGGGACAGCGAATCAAAGAGGTTCAGTTATCCGGATTCAATGAGTGGGTTCATAGTTTCAGTCCCTTCGAGCGACCTTACGACAAGAGGGAGTTTACTCATGAAGTTCACGTGATGGGTCCCATCTTAGCAATAGAGGATGATGATCACCAGTTTTTACTGGCCTATGAACATGGTTCTCAGGTGCCGGATGCTTTCCTAGCGTTCAATCTGAGCCAGAATGGAACAGTTAGGCTACAAGGTGTTAAGGGGAACTATGTGACGGGACAGCCATTATCCTCGGGCTTTGCTACCGTATGGATGCAAACGGGCGCAGTGCGTGGGACGGAGGCATCGTTGGCACATGCATATCGTCAATTTGTGCTTAAGCACATGGCTATTCAGGTGGAGAGTAGACAGCCGTACATTTTTTACAACACGTGGGCTTTTCAGGAACGAAATAAGCATTGGAATCACAAACCTTACTTGGAGTCGATGGTGCAGGAGCGTATTTTGAGAGAGATAGAAGTCGCGCACCGCATGGGTGTTGAAGTTTTTGTTATGGATACGGGTTGGTATGAAAAGACGGGAGATTGGCAAGTCAGCCTGGCACGTTTTCCGGATAGCCTCAAGTGCGTCAAAGAAGCATTGGATACATATGGAATGAAGCTTGGGCTTTGGTTGGGGCCTACATCCGTGGCTATCAGCAGCGAGCTATATGATAGATATAGAGACTGTGCCATGTCGTGGCACGGCAAGGTGCGCAGTCCTCGCGCAGTGTGGGAAACAGAGGAGAGCCAAGATATGTGTTTAGTGAGCGATTATGCCGATGCGTTAGTAGAGCGCATGATCACTTTGTCGCAAACCCTGGGCGTTAAGTACTTTAAGTGGGATGCAATTGGTCAGTACGGGTGTGATTCCCCCCTGCATCAGCACGGGGGTGACCAACACTCACAAAAAGAAAGAGTAGATTCCTACGCGTTTCAAATTGGGCTCGTATTGACAAAAATCGTGGAAAAGGTTACCCAACAGTGTCCTGATGTCATCGTGGATTTTGATGTAACAGAAGGACAACGAGCATTTGGCTTGGCATTTCTATCCGTCGGGAAATATTTTCTGATCAATAACGGTCCTTACTATCACAACTACGATCTACCGGTTGGGTTGAATGACGGTAACTGGAATATCTTTTTCTATCCAGGTCAGGCCAGAGGGTGGGTGTGTAGATATCCACTTGCATTTGATCGTTGGATTCCGTCAGTTCTCTTTTTGACGCATTATCTACCGGATGACCCCGAAGAGTCACAGTGGATGAACTTAGCATCTCTAATGCTGGGTCAAAACGGCATCTGGGGGGATCTCCTATCTGTATCTGTAGACGGTGTCCGTCGGTTTGGTGAGACGTTAGGCAAATATAAGCAAATTCGGGCAGATATCACGGAAGCAAGTCCAGTTCGATTAGGGGATGTTGGGGGGAGCCCGGAAATTCATGAAAAAATCTCGCCTATGACTAGAAAGGGGATCGTAGCTATTTTCTCTCCTGTAGCCGGAAGGTACACCTATGTGACGAGAAGTGCGGTGGAACCAAATTATTGGCACACGGAGGGGGTCCACATCACACTTGATGCGGAATCGCACGCTCGTATCGATGTTCATTTTGACGCACCCGGAGCCCATATCGTTATGTTTGGCGTGTCTTGAAAACAGCTATGAGAAGCCAATTTTATAAGGAGTGAACAAGGGTGTCCAATTTACGAATAAGCTTGAATGACTTCGCGTTCAGTCGGTTTGGTTCCTATTTTAGAATATTGGCGGTTAAGGATGCCCAATCCGGAACATCTGAAATTTACCTCTCGACGGTTCACGGAGATGCCAATCCGGGCGAAATTTTTCGTGTAGAACCCATATCTAATGGGAAGTCTGTCCCTATTTCTGCGTGGGCGACTCCTTCAGTTGCAACTTTAGAGTCCGAATACGGACAAATTCAACTCTGTATTTCGGAGCCAGGATTACTGCGGGTGAAAGGCCAGGGGCTCGGTCTGCGACTGACGAAGATAATCCCGCAGGATCGCGAGTACACTGCAGAGCATGCGTTTTACTACGGGCAAAACCGGATCCAGGTAAATGCCCGTCGTAACCACATGCAGTATATGATCACGGTCCTTAAGGGGGAGCACGCCCTCGTTGCTCCATGGGTGGAGATATCTTGTTCCACGATTACAATGGAGTTTTACCCGGATCCCGATACGGGCGTGATGGAAATCGCACTGGAAGAGTTTCTAACATCATGGAAAGCCCGAGAGTACCGTGAGTCTTTTCAAGATTGCATCGATATTGTGCAAGATGATTTTCAAGGATGGATAAAAAGTTGTGCGCCGGCGCATGTAATTAGTCCGAACACACTGGAATTAGCCAACTTTGTCCAATGGTCGAGTGTCATTCATGAACATAACTACCTGAAGCGTACGGGAATGTTGATGTCCAAGACCAACATGATGAACGTTTGGAGTTGGGATCACTGCTTTAATGCGATGGCGCTTACGTATGGGAACCCACGATTTGCACTCGATCAGTGGCTGATTCCATTTGATCATCAGGATGACAACGGGGCTCTTCCCGATAGTGTGAACGATCAAAGGATGATTTGGAATTTCACAAAGCCACCTATCCACGGCTGGACACTCAAGTGGATGATGAATCGAACCGATGCGATATCAAATGATGATTTGCGTGATATCTACCCGAAGCTGGCTCGCTGGACTGATTGGTGGTTTGATTATCGAGATTATGATCATAACGGCGTCCCGCAATATAACCATGGAAATGACAGCGGCTGGGACAATTCTACCATATTTTGCACCAATGCACCGATTGAGAGTCCGGATCTGAGTGCATACCTCATTCTTCAATTGGAGGCATTGCATGACATTGCTATTCGAATTGGAAAACAGGACGAAGCAAAGGGCTGGATGCAACGGGCGGAAGAAAAGCTGCAGCAGATGTTAGGGCACTTTTGGCGCGATGATCACTTTGTGGCCCGGATTACAGGGACTGGTGAGGTGGTCGACACAGAGTCCTTGATACTTTGTTTGCCAATCGTAATGGGTTCACGCCTGCCTGGCCGTGTGATCGACGCGATTGCTGATCGAATTGAAACGAAGTTTTTAACTGAATGGGGACTTGCGACGGAAGCGATTCACAGTTCGCATTATCGGTCGGATGGCTACTGGAGAGGTCCAATTTGGGCACCATCAACGATGCTTATCGTTGATGGCTTGGCACAAGCGGGTAAGACGGAGTTATCTCAAGAGATCGCTCGACGATTCTGCAAGATGTGTGATTATAATCTGATGGCAGAGAATTTTGATGCGATCACTGGGAAAGGACTGCGTGATCCCGCGTACACATGGACCGCGAGTGTTCTGTTGGTCTTGGCGCATGAATACTGCTCATAAATTACTGATGGCCAGCGGCAAAAGTGCCGCTGGCCTCCGAGCAACATCTTACGGTCCTGAACGTTTAACCTAATAGGTTTCTAGCCGTAAAACTCCAAAACTCCATCTTGAGGTATCATCGATAATTTTGAAAAATTTGCTATCATCGCTATAGGACGCATGTTCCCCAAATCCAGATCCATGGATGTAAAATAACGACTTATCCGTTGACCCGAACACCTGCACATGCTGGATGATGGGGCGCTGGGATTCGGTATGCGATGACTGGGTGCGGGTGGAGGTCGTGTTGGCAGATGCCATCGTCACGGGAAGCAAACACATGACCAGTGAGCAAAGGCCGCGTGAGTGTCATGCAATCATGGATTGATGCGCGTGCGTAATTGCATGATGATATAGGTCAGCGCAAGGATGGGATTAACCCGTTATCTTGCGCCATCTGCGTAGTCTTTTTTCAACTGCCAACGTGCCTTTCATGTGCGGCCCCAGTATCCGGTAGCCGTTTTTCAACCAGAAGATCAGCGATTGACGATTAGCATAATGAATATGTCCAAGAATTGTGTCGATTCCCTTGCTTAGCGCCACACCTTCAATGTGCTTTGCCACTCGCCTCCCGATTCCTCGATGCTGCATTTCAGGTGATAAAACGACCGCGCTCAGATACATTTGACCGGATGGCAGGATTGAATAACTGTAGTAGCCAATGGGTCGCTTTGCGCTTTCGATAATTTCCGTGGTTTGATTCTCATTAATTTGTTTAAGAATCCGTGCTTCCGTTAATGGGCGTCCTGTCGATTTTATAATTATCTGATTCATTGTTCGCATAGAAACGTGTACGAGAAATTGCTGATCCTTTTTATGTCGTGGTCGATAACTGATGTCCATGCTCGATCACTCCCCACTTTCCTTTGAGCACGCAATGTAGACGATTACTAATATGGCGTGAAGAAAGATATCGTTAAAAGAGGGGAGTCGATCTGCAGACGCCGTCATAGCCGTGTACTTGTCAGTCTCTTATCGGGGAGTGGGTAACAGTCGCTTCACTCATGGGATGCCCGCCATATGTTGTGTCGATGATACAATACGCGGAGAATCAAAATGTGTTCTCATAGGACAGATGGCATTGTGAATAGGGGGTGTGCATTCAACAGTGTCTGCGCGATTGCCGGTGGTATTTTTAGTACTGTTTACTCTGTTCATGATGAGCGAAACACTATACGCAAATCCTCCGCGCATGAAAGCGCCTTGGCCAGCGGGCCTGACGTTTCGCTGCAACCAAGGTAATTTTGGAGCGTTTTCGCACAATAATCCATTATCGTATTACGCTTGGGATTTTGGTCTGCCCATGGGGACGCCAGTATTGGCTGTGGCTCATGGCGTTATTCATGCTGTTGGATATGGCCAAAATGGATATGGAAATTACATTATTGTAAAGCACCATAATGGCTCTTACTCAATTTATGGGCATCTCCGTGAGATGAACACATCTATAGGAAAATCGGTCGAACAAGGAGAGATTATCGCTTACTCAGATAGTTCGGGTAGGGTAACAGGGCCCCACTTGCATTTCTCCATCATAAATTCCAGAGGTATGAGTTTGCCTTCACAATTCATCGATATCGGAGTTCCTGACGAAGGATTTTATTATACATCCCAAAAT
>JAKACY010000089.1 GCA_021821025.1 Bacillota bacterium
AAAGGTTCAATGACTTGATATAGCAATACTTCCAGCGGATGTCTTCCGCAAATATTACCCTTTGTCCGTACTCTCTAATGTCATGATATTTAGAATCATCCACAGGTCGAACAGTAAGTGCCAAATGCGTAGGTATACCTGATGGAAAGGCATGATTTCTCTTGACAATCCCCCGCGATAGTTGCAAGTACACCTGCGCCTCAGATTGGTCTGCACGAGCAATAGCTTCCTCGATCAATGCTTTAAGGGCAGATCTCGAACGATCAGGTGTAAGAGCAATCAATTTCGCGCTTTGAAAGAAACGATCCAAGTGATCCTCTAATAAAAAAGGCTTTCCACCGTAAACGCGAACAACTTCATAGATTCCGTCGCCGAACTGGTGTGCTCGATCTTCCACAGGGATCACTGGTTCATCCAGATTGACAAAATGTCCTCGCGCATACGCAACTCCCTGTTTTGCAGTTATACCCTCCGTCATTTGGCTAAGATCGCCTCCTTTGGTATCATAAAGACCAAAAGCATGGGGTGATACTGTGGATTGTATTTTCTGTAGCATAGCAAAAGGTGAGTTGCCTGCTAAACTCGTGTACGAATCAGATCAAGTCATCGCATTTGAGGATATTAATAAAGTGGCCCCAGTGCATGTGCTCGTGGCGCCTAAAGTTCATCTTGAATCAATTATAGAATTAAAAGCCGACGACGTTTCACTCTTGTCCGAATTACATAAGGCAATACTGGCCGTGGCACAGAAGAGCGGCGTCGATCAAAGCGGCTTTCGAGTGGTGACCAACCGCGGAAAGTCGGCAGGTCAAAGTGTTTTCCATCTTCATTACCATGTAATCGGTGGAAGAAACCTTGAGGTAACACTAGGTTAATTGCATTATAACCTGAACTGGCGTTAACGTCTCCACTATTTTTCTTGCTTGTGTAGAGGCCGGGCTTGGTCCGATCATTTAACGGATATCTTTCCAACCATCCCCGCCTCTGGTTTTCCACCCGCATCTGAAAAGTAAGGATAAACACCTGTTTTATCTGGTGTAAATTCGACATAGGTCGATTCATTCGGTTTGAGGTTTGGTGTGTAGATATAAAAGGCTGGAAGGATAAAATTATGGATCGTGGTTCCATGATTCTTAATATTAATATGCACTTTTTGATCTCTATGAGCGGTTATGGCGGATGGTGAAAAGGACCCGTCAGAAATCGTAATATTATAAGTCTCCGCGCGTGCTGTCATAGTAAAGTGCCAAGATGCAAATAAGAGGATCGCCCCCGCTACAGAAGACCTTGCTGTGATCGTCGGCAAAATGAATGCCTCCCTCCATGAGAATGCATACATTTTGCCCAGTTTGTGGACGCATTATTTGCATTTTTGCCTATGAAGGCTCACAACATCGTGCAGATCACAACCGAAACCATCACGCCAATCAGT
Organism: Bacillota bacterium; assembly: GCA_021821025.1. Taxonomy (GTDB): domain Bacteria; phylum Bacillota; class Bacilli; order Alicyclobacillales; family SLC66; genus JAKACY01. Next base: position 1,433 of record JAKACY010000089.1, read on the forward strand.
GCTCCGGCCACAACATCCGTCACATAGTGAAGGCCGGCATACAAGCGCGAATAAGAAACCAGGATCGCTAGTACTAGTGAGATCCAGGCGATACTCGGGATAGTCAAGAAGTAAGCCATCAAGGGGGTTGCAAGCGCAAATGCTCCCCCCGCATGATTGGATGGAAATGATGGGTCGTTTTGATTCTTGTCCACGAGTGGATGATAGTGATAGTTGACAAACGGCCGTGAACGACGTACTCGCGTTGCGATCAGATCGATCAATAGTTTTGTTGCGAAAGCTGACAGCACCGCATGCGCTATGCCTGAAAACGCGTGCGAAACAGGTATGATGGCGCCCTTACTCTGATAGGCCAGTATCACGATAGTCGCCATCTCCAAGAAAAACAGTACTGGACCATAGCGAGCAACCAACCGGAGCAAATCGTTTACTATTTTAGGAGAACGGGTGCGCAACATCAGAAATTCTTGGATTACACGTGAATCCCAGGCTAATAGGGCGTTTATCGTTGAAATTCTTCTTCACTCCTGCGTTAAAACAAACTTCGTCTTCATCTTTTATCTTAATATGATTTACGAGACTGGGCAATGATCGCGTTTCAGTACTGCGCAGTTTCACTTACAGGGGCCCCTCGGGAAATCTGAATGTTCGCGTCATTCTCCAGACTTTTTGAGAAGGGACTTGCGCCAAAGAGTTCAACGTCGCCTTCGTGGTTCACATGAAACCCATGGTAAGAGAAGTTGGCAGAGCCGATGATAAATACTTGGCCATGATCGACAGATAGGATCTTAGCGTGTAGGTATTCCCCTTGATACGGTGTGTAATAGCTGACAGATATCCCAGCAGCCGCAAGTTCTGAAGCTGTTCGGCGATTATAGCTTTCCTTATGATCAAGCAAGACTTTGACGGAAACGCCGCGGGCAGCTGCGGCTTCAAGGGCCGCAATGATACTTTTGCTAGTGAAGGCAAACGCCTCGATCACGACAGAATGCGTGGCATGGCTGATAGCTGCGAGCATCGCGGGCTCAATTTGACTATCATAAAGAAGCGGCAGTGATGTGGCGACGGGCATCTGCGGATATCCTCCAGCCGTGGAGTAGTCCTGCTCAAAGAGGTTTTCAAAAGACGTGTTAGGATGTGAAAAGTAGACCGATGCATCGTGGTTTTCCCAGCTATACTGACCAAAGTTCATGCCACCGAGCAAAGCATGCAGGCCATCTCTATTGTCAGTTACAAGGGATTTGATGTGTGAAATGCCCCCAGAGATGGATAGCGTGCGCACTTTGATATGATGTGATTGCAAAAATGGCACCGCCGTGGACTGCGAGTGAGGTTCCTTGGCGTCAAGAACCACTTCTACATCCACGTTGCGGCGTGCAGCATCCGCCAATGCGTTTAAAATATCGGGATCAGACAGTTCGTACATGGTCAAATGGCAAAACACAGTACTCTGTTTAATCATCGCTAATGCCTGCTCTTTGATCTCAGGCCCCCATAAAAGTGTATCATCACCCATATGCACTGCAGATGGCACCTGTGTATCCTGCGCCTGTTGCAGCGGATCACACCCAGCGACGGTGACCGTGGCAATCAACACAATGGCAAACATCACTGTGAGCCGTACCCGTGGCCGATTTCGCAATAATCCCCCCAAAAAACCTGATATCGGCCGTTTCGTACCTGTTGATTGTACCATATGCCTCAGCGCCTCTCTGCGCGGTGCGATGACCGCCATGATATGAGTTATCCCCCACTATCACATAGCTGTTAGAGGCGTGGACGGATTTTCCCTCTTTTCAATTGGCTGCATTCATGATGAGTTTGTATGCGTAAAGTGCGTGCGCAATCATCTGCACATTACCCCCTTGCCTCCTTTGAATTACACCTTGCACGATGATCACACCACGCGATGGATCAAATAACACCGCTCCATCGCGATGATATACATCTTGAAACACCGTCACATCGATCATGCCTTCCTCGTCTTCTAATGAGAAAAAAACGACCGTCTTGCCGCTTTTCGTCGGAGGGCGATGCGGACGAATCACGAGTCCCGCCACTGTAGCTAGTGCCCCATCGCTAAGCGAAAGAGCCTCTGTGATCGTCTGACATCTACGTGCTGTCAGATCACTCCGATACAGATCCATCCAATGACCCGACACCCCATATCCAAGCGTTTGATATTCCATCGCCAGCCGTTCATGATACGAAAAGTCCTTCATCCGTGATGCCATAAGTGTCTCATGCTCTATCCTGATTATCGGGTCTATCACCAATTCTCCGAAACCTTCCCTCTCACGAATGTACTGCAAGATACCGGGGAGGTTCCAAAGTAAGCGGCGTCTATTGCCTTCTAGTGCATCAAACGCCCCCGCGCGAATCAACTGCTCTAGTTGCAGGCGATCGACGCCAGGCACACGAACGCAAAAATCCAAAAATGATACGTATAGCCCCGATGACTTTCTTACATCCTCAATCCGTTTTGCGACATCTTTTTTCATCCCCTGCACTTGCATGAACCCTAAGTAAAGGTTCCCAGCGTCTCCACATGCGAATGCGCCGCCTTTATTGATATCGAGCCCGTAGATCCGAACGCCTCTTCTCTTGACTTCTGCAAGCAGTACATGCGTAGGATAATATCCCATGGGTTGCGCATTGATGATCGACGCAAAGAACTCCGCCGGCATGTGCTGCGCTAAGTATGCTGTCTTATACGCCGTGGTCGCAAATGCTGCAGCGTGCGCCTCGCAGAATCCGTAGCTGGCATACCCTCGCATGTAAGAGTAAATAGTCTCTGCCACCTCGTAAGGCACACCATTTGCTACCGACTTTTCGATAAATTCCTGCCCGATGCGATCCATCTCTGAGGCTGAACGTGCGTGGCTCATCACCCTGCGCAACTGATCTGCTTCGCCTGGTGAAAAATTCGCGATCGCCGTGGCGATTTCAATCACTTGTTCTTGAAATAAAACGACTCCATACGTCTTTGATAAGATCGGCTCTAGCTTCGGATGAATGTATGTCGGTACCTCTTGGCCTTTGCGGCGCCTTAAGAAAGGGTCAACCATATTGCCTTTGATCGGCCCTGGGCGAATCAGTGCAACGCTCGCCACAATATCTTCGAGAGAACTAGCCCCTAAGCGACTTTGCAACACGCGCTGCGCTGGACTTTCGAGTTGAAATACGCCGATCGTCTCACCGCGCGCGATCATCGCAAATGTCTCCTGATCCTCTAAATCGATGCGATCATAATCAAGCGGCCTCTCTTTCGCCTGCAACTGCAAAAGAGTATCCTCAATCGCAGACATCGTGCGCAGCGATAACAGGTCTAATTTTACTAAACCGCTATCTTCCACCACATCTTTGTCAAACGGCGTGATCAATACACCCTTAGCCGATGGGATCAGCGGCGTCGTCTTTAAGAGCGGCGTGCGGCTGATCACAAGTCCCCCGACATGCGTCCCATAGTACCTTGGAAAGCCCGCAATCTTTCTCGCCATATCAAAAAGTAGCTGCAACCGCTCAGTCGGCCATTTTACATCACGCAGTTCAGGCAGCCGAGATAATGCAGACTCCACCTGATCCGCATGCAGCATAAAGGGGAGGCGTTTTGCAAGCTGATCGCAGATTGCCTCTGGCAAAGATAAGGCTTTGCCGATCTCCCTTACCGCGCTTCTCCCACGAAACGTGCTGTACGTGCAGACAGATACCACATGGTTCTCGCCATACTTGTCATACACATACTGCCTGACTTCGTCTCGCCGCATGCTGTCAAAGTCGATATCGATGTCTGGCTTCTCAGCTCTTTCAAGGCTCATAAAACGCTCAAATAATAAGTTCCTGCCCACCGCATCGACATCCGTGATATAAAGGCAGTAAGCCACAGCAGAATCTGCAGCACTGCCGCGACCTGCATAGCGAATGCCCCGCATACGCGCATACCGAGCGATATCCCATACCACAAGAAAATAATCAACAAATCCGAGCTCAGTGATAATCTGTAGTTCATGTTCGAGCCTTGCGATGAGCATCTCATCGACCATATCATATCGACCCTTCGCACCCTCATACACAAGGCGGCGCAGCATCTGCTCGCTCGTCTCATGCTCTGGCACAGAAAATGCCGGAAAGAGCGATTCACCGATGTGTGGCACGATGTCACAGCGCGCGGCGATCTTCGCAGTTTGTTCGATACACTCTGGATAATCTGCAAATAAAGCCGATATCTCCGCTTCGCTCTTCATGTCATTTTCGCGATTGAACGGGCGAAGTGAATGCATCTCATCAACTGTGGTCTTTAGCCTCATGCAGACGAGCAGATCATGCACTGCAAAATCATCTGACATCGCATAATGCACATCATTCGTGGCGATCACAGGGAGCGAGTGTTGATTCGCTAAATCGATCAGCGTTCGGCTCAACGAAAAATCCCCCGGCAAAGCAGTCCGCGAAACCGCGATATAAAGATCATCGCGAAAAATCTCGCGATAAAACGCTAGGCGTTTTATCGCATATTGCGGCTGATGCTTAAGCAGATAAGAAGACAGATCGCTAAAGCGCCCTCCAGAGATAGCGATCAAGCCTTGCGTGTGGTCTCTTAACGCTGCATCTGTCGTGCGCGGATCTAAACGGTTATCTCTATAAGCTAAAGTTAATAGTCTACAGATATTTTCATAACCCTGTTCATCTTTAGCAAGTAGTACCAACCGTCCTTCTTTCTCTAGCGTAAGATCTACACCACCGATCGGCTGTATGCCAAAACGGCGCGCTAATTGTTGGAATGGGATTAGCCCTGTCACCGAGTCGTGATCCGTTAGCGCAAGCGCCGTGGCACCATCAGCAACAGCTTTTGCGATCAAGTCCTCTAGCCGCGAGGCGCCATCTAACATAGAGTAGAAAGAATGAACGTGCAGATGAACAAACATGGGCTCACCATCAATCCCATACTTTATATAACTGCCAGACGTCGTCGCCTAGATCATGTTCCAATTCAAAGATACCTTCCTGATCTGTCAAAACTCGAAACATTTCCCGATCACCGTGATCTTCAAAGGACTTCCACCACGCGTCCGCTTCGATCCAAAAGTCAAGAATCTCCACGATAAAGTACTGCTGATCGCGAAACAAAAAAGCTCGAGGCCTCTTACCATCGGTCTCTACATCGATCTTTTGCTGTAGGATACGAGTCACATCAAGCGCTCCAACGGCAGTGGGCCGCGAAATGGATCAAACGCCTGCAACCTCTTTTCACGCGGCAAGCAATTGCACCCTTTGCGTATATGACGGGCAGAAAAGCGATACTGGATCTCTTCGCAGATCTTATCTGCAACTGGTTCTTTAGGCCACGATGGTTCACACAAAAAGTCCTCTGTGATATCCCACGACAGTTGTTGTAAATCCAAGGGACGCATCTCTCCCAGTGCAATCGTCAATCGCGATACCTGTTCGAAGGCAAGCTCTTCAAGTTGCCGTTTTATACGATCGAATATCTGAGCCGACGTAAACGCGGGTTTAGGAAAAGCGACATCAATATCTTCCTCTCGATTCGATAATCCTGTTCCAACACCTTCTACCTTGATCGACAGTCGCTTGGCGCCTGCACACTCCCTTTCCAATCGCTCAGCTAATGATTTCGACATCTTCTCCGCCAATTTCAAGATGCGTTCAAAAGGTAAGCCTGCATATGCACTGTCTTGCTTTGCACGCCACGTCACTTCCTTCGTTATCGGAGGAAAATTAGTTAATATGGGCGCATGATCTTCCCCACGCGCAAACGCCTTCCAAAAGGCAGACTCCTTTCCGAATTGCCGATATAAATCTCCGTCGCTAATAGTAAATAAGTCTGTTGCCATATGAACGCCGAGCTCATCTAGTCTGTTGCGAGTAAGCAACGGTAACCGCCATATATCCTGGACCTGCGCTGCATGCATCCACTTTAATTCATCTTCGACAATCAAGAGCGCGTGATCATCGACTTTTAGCGCAGGCATAGTCCTTGTACGTCTTTGGTACATGGCGCGCGTCGCCATCTTAGCGATCAGCTTGTTGCTACCGACCCCGCCGATCACGCGCCAACCTGACAATGAGAACACCTCGGTCAAACGCGCGATGCACGCCCGCAATTCTTTTCTTGATACAGGCCCCGTGAGCCCAAAAAAGCCCTCTCTGCCCTGCGTTTCAATCCACGGCGTATGCTCCCAAAAAACCTGCCATACAGGTCTTAAGAGTTGCGCCACTCTCGCTTCGTCGTGCGTCAGGAAAACAGAAAATGGTGACAGTCGCTCTACCATGCTCTTTTTCATGCCTAAGCGAACACCAGAACGCCTTGCTTGATCCGTCATATCATAAACGGCATCCCCCTGCATCACGACCGCCCCATGCTCTTTCCAGCGGCCATCATGGTTTGCCTCAGCTTCAAGCGCTGCATAGAGCCCGTCTAGCCATACATGCACGAGATAGCGCACAGGATCATCACCGTTCCTCACCAGAACATACGTTCGATTTATTGATATTATACCCCCACACTCCAAAAAAGCAAACATATGTTCTGGTTCAGTAATAAGTTTCCCGTATAGCACAATCCTGATCAAAGATAGGTTGAGGCATGCGCGCCGATATTCAATGATTCTCTATCACCTGCACGACTTGGTTGCCAAATTCGCGCGCTTCCTTGCCGAAAGTCAGACGATTGCCCCCGATGTTGTTGTACATGCGCACAGCGACTACATCTAGAGATGGGATGCATAGGCACAGGCATCCCGACATGCCAAGAATCTGAAATGATTCAGCCGGAACTTTGCCTCCAATTTCAAATAACCGTCCAGAATCGGGCTTGACCCACCAACAAAAACCATGTTGTGGAAAGCGGCGATCTAGACTAGAAGGGCTCTGCACGCTCGACACCATGTCAAATACCTCTGGCGCCATCACCTGTATACCGCCCAGAAGCCCTTTTCGCAGGTGCAAATAACCCCAGAGAGCGAGTTCTCTCGCACTCACGTATAAATTTCGGTCGTCACCACGATCAGATGAAAGAATCAGCGGCGCTTGCCGCTTAAAACCTTGCACATCATGAACCTGGTTCACATGTTCAACCGTTTCCCATGCCGTCTCTTCAAAGCCAAGCGGCTTAAACACTTCTTCGTCTAAGACGGCGGCCACAGTCTTACCCGATACCTCTTCCACCACGTTACTTAGCAAGCGAATCCCCGTATTGGTGTAGTGCCATTTTGAACCTGGAGCAAAGCGGCGGATCATCCGTCTATCCACTTCATCGAGGCCATGTGTATGTGTGATCAGGTGGCGAATCGTCGTATCAGCGAATAATCCCTCAGTGGGTTCAGGTACAAAGCTAGAAAGCTTCTCATCCACACCTTTTATCAAGCCTTTGTAAATCGTCCAGGCTACAACCAGCCCTATGTAAGATTTGCGCACAGAGTACACATTAAAGCGAGAATCCGCCTCCACCAGCAGATCCTTACGACCTAAGCGCCTAATCCCATCGTATGTCTCGCAGATCACTTCTTCACCACGGATAACATAGACTGCGCTCGCAGAGGTAGCATTTGCTTTGGCAACCCTGCGGACCTTATTTACCACAGGCGCAAAGTCGATATCCGTTCGCACCAACAACGGATGTATTTCCACGTGATCGCCCCTTTTATCACCGGATAGCCAGACCTCGCACGCGGTTCCAGATCATGCCGATCTCAAAAGAGCGAGGCATAGCATAAAATCCTGAGCACCCTTCGTATGGACTGATCGATGCAAAGCCGTACCGTAAGACGCGCTCCGTCACGCGCCTCACGACTGTGTCGAGTGGTGTTTGTTCATCCACAAAGTGAAGAAGCGCGTATCGTATCATGGCAACCGCAGCTCGGACCTGACTCTCATCGGTCAACTGTTCTAAAGCAGACAGGTCGACGAACTCATCTCCGTACTGCATCGTGTGGAGAGATTTTACATCCATCTTTTCCATGCGCGCGCCAAGCGCCAAAGCCTGTGGCACTCTGCTCCTCACTTTTGTTAGCGGTAAAACAGCCTCCACCTTGCGCAAGACAGGCATGTCCCGCGTCAAGAGATGCGCCTCATTCGTCACATCAACCGGTTTGTAGGCATCCATCAGCACGACCACATCCGCGACATCCAGATAATCTCCTGATCCCCCAACCACAAGCACGGTCGACACGCCATGCGCCTGATACAACTCCTGCACGCGATCAATAAAGGGGGTGATCGGTTCGCGGTCTTTCTTAACCAGCGCTTGCATCCTCGCGTCGCGGATCATGAAATTCGTCGCGCTCGTATCCTCGTCCATCAATAAGATGCGCGCACCGAGTTCGACTGCCTCCATGATTGCGGCAGCCTGCGATGTAGAACCACTGGCATCTTGTGTACTAAA
>JAKACY010000090.1 GCA_021821025.1 Bacillota bacterium
CACTCGGATCACATCACCCGCTACGACTGATTTAACCCGCCCATCTATCGCCATTTGTCCGTTCCCTGAGACAATGATCCATACTTCTTCACGCATCATGTGCTTTTGATAGCTGATATTGGCACCAGCGCGCAGGCATATAGACTTTGTCAACACCTCTGAAGACTGATCGATAACCCGGTGATCAAGCACGCGGTAACTGCCCCAGCGCCGCTCTTCAAACATGGGTCGACCAGCCACTTGGTTGACTACATTTTTGATATCTGACGCGTACGCCTTATCGGCTACCAGGATGCCGTCGGGGCTCGCGACGACAATCGCGTCTCTCATGCCTTTTGCAACAATTGGAATATTCAACTCATTGATCACGTGGGTACTGCTGCAATGTTCGGCCAAACCCTGCCCAATGAAGTCGACCTGAAGTTCCGGAGCTAACGCATCCCATGTGCCGAGGTCCTTCCATACACCGTCATAGGGCTGGACAACAATCGCAGAAGCCTTTTCAACCACCTCATAATCAAAGCTCTTCTTCGGCATGTCTGAAAAGTGTTCCACCATCTCGCGATATTGGCTCGGAAGCTCCCGATCCGATAGTAACTTTGTCATATAGGAAAGCCTAAAGCAAAATACCCCACAATTCCATAACGCCCCTTGCGCCACAAGCTTTTCGGCGATGTCATAGCTAGGTTTTTCGCGAAAAGACGCCACACGCTCATAGTGGAGCTGATGAACACCCGACTCACCACATATATAGCCAAATTGCGTCGATGGAAACCTGGGTTTAACACCTAGTAACGCCAAATCCGCATGCGACTGCAAGAGAATATTCGGGAGTTTCGCAACCGATTCAAAAAAAGACTCATCCACATATTGATCGACCGGAGCAACCACAACCACATCATCGCTCGGATATTCACGTGTAAGGTAGGTCGATGCCAGTGCGATCGCTGCGAAGGTGTCCATGCGTTGAGGCTCCACGATGACACTCACATCGCCTAACTGGGACGAAATCACCTCACTCTGTGCTTGTGATGCACAGAAATACGTATCAGAGGCTAATCCAAGGTTCCTAACCTGAGACCACACGCGCTCAACCATTGAAATGAAATTCCCATCTTCATTTTGTAAAACCCTTAGAAACTGCTTAGAACGCACTTCATTGGATAGAGGCCACAGACGCTTACCTGATCCACCAGACAGTAACACTAACTTCATATGATCACCCCATAGTTGGTTTAGAATAAGGGAATAATTAGGCGTTCGAACGTTCTAGTGCGACCGCAGAAACAGTCACACTGACCTGCCTCCTACGCGTGCTCCAAGTCCAAAAACTATTGACGTAAAAGTTCCAGACCATTGCGACCACGATTCCAGAAGCATTCGCGGCAAGATAATCTACATGCAACTTGTATGCAAGTACCGCCAATACGCCTGCATTGATCCCGATACCAACTAGTGATGTCATCGCATATTTTGTAAATCGTTTGAGTAACGCTCCGTTGCGAGAGTCATGCCAAGTCAATCGATCATTTAAAACGAAGTTCGAAACCATAGCCAGCGAGCCAGATAAAACCGATGCAATCCATAATTCTGTGTGAAGGTGCACCATCATCGTGTAGATCAGCATATTGATCAAAACGCCCGACACACCCACACCCGCAAAGAGGTATGCCCGCCGATCTTCCGGACTTTCCGAGACCAATTTGATCAGGTGTTTGATATAGTTCCACTGTTCCTGTATGGACATATTGGACTGCCCGGCAACCCGTGACTGAAAGCGATATGGAATTTCCACAATCCTGTCGTAGTGTCCTCGGACCAAGACCTCCATAAGAATTTTCCAGCCGATCGGACGAAGTTTGACCCCCTGGATGACCGAGCACCGCATCATGAAAAACCCACTCGTTGGGTCCGATACCGCCCTTACACGTTTTAGAGCCAATTGACCGAGGATCCTTGCGGTCCAAGATACAAATTTGCGAAATGACGATAAACCGCCATCATCCCCACCCGGGACAAACCGACTAGGAACCACGATGTCGTATCCCTGCCTCATGTGTACCAGCATATCGAGCAGCACTGCCGGAGGGTGTTGCATATCCGCATCCATCACGGCAATCAATTCACCTTGCGCCAATTCAAAGCCTCTGACAACCGCCGTACCAAGCCCCTTGGCATCCGTACGATGCTCGACTCGAACAAAGTCACATGTTGCTTCCAGTTCATGCAGGATGCTTACGGATTCCGAGTCGTTACTATCATCCACGAAGATAACTTCAAAGTCGCGGTCTTCAAACACTGTTTTCAAGGCATCCGCTACTAAACACGGATTTCGACCCTCGTTATAAGTTGGTACAACCACAGATAACTCCAACACGGTTCCACCTCTTTCATACTGACGCGCACTCTCGGCGACCATCGGTATATCAGATGCTTCCATGCTAGATTTCAGGTAGTTTCGTGTCAACGGAACGAAAAACCGTTGTTAAAGTGACCATTAAGACACTTAATCTGCGAAAATGTTGGGGCCAGTTGTATTTTCGGAGGCTTCACTTTGTGGATATAAAGGATTTTTAATGTAGAGACGTAATGAGTTAAATCGACGAAAGTCCACAACAAGGCTCTGGCTCGTCAACCAACTTGAACTGAAGTACGCGCTTAAGACCCCCAAAAGTGTATTTTGGGGGTGCGTGTTTTTCGAACTACATATGACCACATTCCAGTTGCCATCTTTAATTTGGCTTAAATCAAGGCGCGTCGGGCAAGACCTCATAGATTTTAGATCCATCCGGGAATTCATGGTACAGCCTGGTCCACAGCAGACCACCGCTCCACATGTTGGGCCAAGCCTTGTACAGCTTGCCCAACTTGATCAAGGAACTGGGAGGCGCTACAAGAAAGTAGTCGACTCGACCTCGCGGGTTCTCCAAAATACCCTCATAGTCTGTATCTGAGGTTGTGACAACCCTACTCGGGTTTGAAATGAAAGGCAGTGTATAATTATTATCCCATTGAGAGATTAAAATCTTCATGCCAGGCCGCTGGCTAATGTAATTGCCTATTTGTTCGTTCCCTATGATCATAGGGTTCACGTAGCTGGTATCCCATTTTAGCAAACGTCTAACTAAGCTAATATCACCGTGACCCCACTGTGGGCTATTCGTTGCCCCGAACGACACAACACAGCTAGATAAAACCATGATTACAGTGACAGCACCTGCCAACACGCGATACTGAATACGTATCCTCGACAGGATGTAAGCCAACATAATCATGCCAAAGGGGATGTAGTAAATAAAAAAACGTTGCCAATCAGCAGACTTATTCAGATACAGCAGCAGAAACTGCAGCGCGGGCGCCCCAAGAGACGCAGCCAGGAGTGGAAGTGGAAAAATGTTTTTCAAATTGCGTAGGTAACCGAAAAGCGTGATCAAAAACACAGGAATAAACGGCCAAAAGTTTATCGTCCACTCTGCAACCTGCATCAACGTATGTCCGGCGTTATGGATGTTAGCCGTGATCCAGAGTGTGTTATAGGCCCCGGTACTGAGTTGTTTAGCGTTTCCGTACGATGAAAGAAGAAAATAAAGCGGGTTTTTCATGATCATCCAGTTTAAGATGATCCAAACAATTCCGGCCATTACGATGGGTGTCCACAAGGCGAGAGCCGTTGCCTCGGCCTCTTTTCTAGTGGACCCCGAAAGCAGTAGGGCGATGTATAATCCAAACCCCATAAAAACGGCAATAGGGACTGCCTCGTACCGAATCATGAACCCAAGTGCAAGCCAAGTACCGGCGGCTACGATGTGCATGGGATGTCTTGTGGTAGAATACCGATACACCGCTGCAACGCACGGAACCAGGACATTCGCCAACATACCGTCTGTCATGCCGTTTGAACCATACATGAGCATGAGTGGATTCAACGCGAATGCCAGGACCATTGTGACTCTGATGATTGTCGTTATACCTAGTTGTCGCAACAACTGATTCATGTGGTATACGCCTAGTGCAGCAAAAAACGCAGTAACGATGTTGCCTGTAAACCCTAACGTGACTAGTGGCGGCCAAATATTTCTAATCATGGCAAACGGTATCGAAATCAAACTCGGCAAGGGATTCCACAACAGGCCAATTGCAGCGAGGTGAAACTGCCCCCTCCACACCACGTCAAAGCCAGAAAGCACTCTCGACAAGGCGTCACCTGCAATGTACTGAAATTTAAACACGATGATGAAACCTAGGACAAGACAAATGATCCCTATCAGAGATGCCAGCAACAGAGACTCCTTGCGACCTTCTGGCGATTGGCGGCGGCTGGAGGCTTCAGTTGCTATACCAACAGCATATGTTCGTTCCTGTCCAACAATCGAACTCATCTTTCACTCTCCTCGTTTACCCGCTGCATAAATTTCAAGCTATCCGTAAGACTTTTTCAGAACAAGAACAAGTGTATGACCGCGATTCTGAGGTGACTATACCACGTCGTTTCGTTTATGATCTACGAGCGTCTACTAAAGAATCCTTTAGATACCTATACAAACCACCTTCGTGCGCCTACAGATTAAAATAGGCCACCGCTATTTCGACATACTTGCGGTGGCCCGAACTTCCTACTTATTTTCAATTTTCGACTACAGGCTAGACCTTGTTGACCAGGTCTCGACCCATCTGCTGAACCTATGAGATCTGCAGGGCTACTGGTGTACACTGAACTCCATCAGCTGTCACTACGTTGAGGTTAACTGGCCCCTTGCCAACCGGAGCACCCGGTGCATTCTGTCCGTCTGGTATCAAGATTGTAATTTGGCTATCTGACCAGGACACCACCTTGACACCATATGCGTTACCCGGTGCTCCCCAACTCACGGATCCCTGCTGTAACTGAACGTATCCGGGGACAGCGCCAAAACCTTTACCTGTCAGGGTTACTGAAGCACCCCGGGAAACGTTTTGACTCGACACTCCTGAGATCGACAGACCGTATTGTGCGACAGGTAAGTCCAGAACATTTGACGAGGCACCCGCAGAACTAACAAGTCTAATCTGTGCAGTGCCTTGCGGCAAAGCGATGCCCGTCCCATTCTGCCCGTTCGGTACTTGAAACGTTATCTGCTGATCGCCCCAAGTCGATATCTTCACTCCGTAAGAGTTGCCAGGCGCCCCCCAGCTGACCTGTCCATCCGTAATTTGCAGGTATGCGCCCTGAGTCTGCGCCCCAAGACCAACGCCCTTCAGGGTGATCAATTCACCTGGATAGATCGAGCCTGTATAAGCCTCTAAGTGCGGCGCTGGTGACTCCGTGACTTGAACCGGACTGGAATTTGAAATGACCCCACCACCAGTCACCAAAGACAAAACAGTCGGTTTCCCAACTGTTGGGGCCTTATAGTAAAGACCATTAGGTGCCGGCGTATCATTTGGGACCTGAAAGGTAACCGCTGAGGGTGACCATGAAACGGTCTTTACCGTATACCAGTTTCCAGGAGAACCCCATGACGTTCCCCCAGCCGTTGAGGTTCCCCAATCAAGCGTCCCTTGATATAAATGGATGTAACCCGGTGTTGATCCCAAGTTTTGCCCAGATATCGTAACCATCTCACCAGGATACACCGATCGTGGAACGCTAGTTACAGTCGGTAGAGGCTCAGGACCCATGCCTGAGGGCTGGCCCGCAGTAGGCATATAACCAGACATGTTCGTCACAGAGATGACCTGTGCATTTACTATACTCATGCTGTCCGGTGCAACGGAAACAGTCTGGTTGCCGTTATATTGGTAAGTCTGTGTCGCGCTTGTCGTGTTGATGAAATACGACTTAGTCTGACTTCCTATAACCGACGCCACAAACCCCGTAGGACCATACAACGTCTGCATGGTGCCACTTGCGCCAACCGAGTTCAGAAACTCGGCCACAGCTTCACCAGACGGATACAGGGCATTTTCAGGTAGACTTCCGAACTTGCCATCGCTAACGAGAGAGAATGTCCCATTACTGGTTGATGAGTCTTGTCCACCACCAAAGGACCAAATAAACACGCGATGCGCCCCGGAGCTTTTCCACGCGGCTATCGACTCAACCATCATCGCACCATATGTCTGTGTCATCGAAAGCGAATTCGGCAGAGACTCCGGGTTCCACTCGGTGATCCAAACAGCCAGCCGATCGGCGATCCCCGGAGAGACATTTTCTTCGATCTGACTTTCGGCCGTTGCCATCATCTGCTGCGTAACCTGTGGAATTTTATGTAAAATATCAGACGGACTCATGCTTGATGAAAATGGATATGAGTGAACGGAAAGAAAGTCGATATATGGAGCATCAAGCCTTAACACGTCCTGGTCCCATTGAATAGCATGAGCAGACGTTCCATCTTGAAAACTGACTCCAACCTTGACGCTCGGCAGAACTGCTTTTATCGCTTGAGCAATGTCAGCGGCATTTTCGGCGTATCGCATCGCAGATTTATCTTGATGAAGATTATTCGTAAAGTCCCACTGACCGTATTCCTCATCACCAATCACGATCGCGGAGATGGGTAACTTGTTCTCCAAAATATAATTTGCTAATCTGGTGGCATCAGCTGCGGTTCCTCCGCTAGTCCATCCAGGAGCTTGATCATAGTTAAAGATAAACAGTCCCGACTGCCCAGTCGATTGCAAGATTCTGCCCCACATGCCAAGGCTTACTGGGCTAGCACCTGGGTTAGAGGGATTCTGCGGATTATCTACGGCCTCCCCCGTCGCCCAGTCCCAATTCACCGAGTTCGGAAACTGCTGCATGCCAACACCTAGTTGACTCAAAGCCGTTTTCGCACCGGCCGACGCTAATTGCGAATCCCAGGCAAAGGTGTTTACACCGAAATCTTGCTTAGAAACGTGTATTGAAGAGGATCCTATTGCAGCTAAGGAGTGGGGCGCGGAATAAAGAGCCGTTATGCCTACCGCTGAGACCATGGCAAGTCCCCTGAAGATTCTCGACCAACCTTTAGACTTCACACCCCGTACGAACAACACGATCCCCCCAAAGTTTCGGAAAGACAAACAAGACGGGGCCAATTTGGCAACCCGCCTTTGCGTGTTGTCCGTTTTGGCAACTGGCTGGCATCTCATAGGTTCGAGGAAGCCCCTATAGTTTTGCGCCCCTACCTTTCGATAGGTTTGCCTTGATCCGCGGTACTTGCTTAAGATTCCGAATTATAATATTCCACACATATTATATCGCAAGTTTCTGTGATAAAGTCAAGTACTTTCAAAATTCCTGCATCTCATGCTGCAGGAACTGATGCACTATAGCAGATCAGACGCAAGTCCTAAAAGAGACGGTTGCTTAAAAAGACCACCGTCTAATTCGACACCCAGATGGATTGCCGCTCATAATGACTTAGGCTGCATGGTTTGAAACTGAACAGCAGCATCTTGTCCTGACGACCTAGACAACCCGTGCACTGTCTTCTCCCAATACGATGGCTTGAATATCAACTGATTCAGAGCCTTGTAGGCAGCAATGGACATAAAAACCCAATAAATCGGTGATAAAGCAGCCCAGATCGCAAGAGACCAACGTTTAGCTTTTAAGACGCCAATGATATTCGCGTACATAAAAGCTACGTTGCCTAAAAATAAGCACAGGTTCCCAACATAATAAATCCAGCCTGAAAATATCTCCTTCATGAAAGGTGGCTCAAACAAGAACCAAATCAGGGTGATGGCCCAGAGAATAGGGTTCACCAAAAACTGCATGGGCGTGCCCCCAACCGTCATTTGAAAGCCCATAAAGCCTTTCGGTCCAAGTTCTCTCCACAACAGCACGGGATGTCTCATGTGCACTAGCCACGTCTGCATATAGCCTTTCACCCATCGCGAACGTTGGCGAATCCAGTTGACAAAGTCAGAGTTGGCCTCTTCATACGTGGTCGAGTCCATGACCGCCGTCCTATAGCCGAGCTTGTGAAGCCGCACACCCAGATCAGCATCCTCAGCAACATTGAATGGATCCCAGGCACCGAGTTCTCTCAAAACATCTGCACGGAAATGGTTAGAGGTTCCACCCAATGGAATCGGCATGTGCGTCATAAAGAGCGACGGAAGTAACAGTTCGAACCAGTTGGCGTATTCCGCTGTAAACCACCTGGTGAGTATATTTTGATCCTGATTGTAATAGGACAGCTTGGCTTGAACGCAGGCTAGATTTTCATTACCTTGTCGAAACACGGTGATAGCCTTCAATAGTTGATCCGGTTCCGGAATATCTTCTGCATCAAATATGACGACGTATTCGCCTCTGGACTTCGTAAGACCATAGTTGCAGGCCTTTGGCTTTGTTCTCGGCTCGGATGGGGGCACCATCAGCAATTCCATATAAGATGGCAAGTTCGCGGCACGAGCCGCCTCGATGGTCTCCACATCGTCTTCTTCTAGAAGAAGTTTAACGTCGAGCCTATCCTTAGGGTACCTGAGGTCTTGAATCGCTTTGGCTAATGTAGGAAGCACCGCAGCTTCTTTGTAAAGCGGTACGAGAATGGTATAAGCGGGTAGTGAAGTGGGTGGCATTCTATCCATATCGGCCTGCTGAACGATCACTTCGGACTCATGGCTAGCTGCTCTTGCCATGGCCCAAAGCCGGAAAACACTGACTACAGCATACAACGCCTCGATAATGCCTGCGATAATGGTGCCCATGACCACGGATTGAAACACGAAGCCGAGGACAACTATCACAGCGATCACGCCCAAAACCCAAGCCTGGTTGCGGTTGATCTGGCGAATCGCACTGTCTTCAGGTCGTCTGTTGGCCAGCTCTAGGCGGCTCTTTTCCTCATGTTCTGCATGAAAACGCCAATTTAAAACGGCCATGATATCTCGATAACCTGTTACAAAGTGCCGCACGCGTCGACCTGACACTCGCTTCAACTGTTCTAAGGCTGCTGAATCCTGGGGATCCGCCATCGCTACAGTCATCGTCTCCGCCTCAATAGTCAAGGGAACAATCAGATGCCTAAACCAAAACCGTTCGTCCATCCACGTCCATACCTGCTGCAAACCCGGCTCATATAAGAAGTGATCGGCCGCGCCGTGAAGCATGTCGATGACCGGCAGCCCATGCTGGCGTCCGTATGCTTCTGCGACATCCCAGTGATTGACGAGACCACGTTGTAATAATATTTCTCCGATCCTCGCACCTGTCTTTTCATCACGTTGCTGTTTCAGGGCTTCCATCAAATCCGCTTGCTTTACTCTACCCGTTGCAACCAGCATGGCGCCCATGTGCTGTTCTGTTTCACCAGCCAAGAGGCCATAAACACGGTCTTGAGCCATAACAATATCTTCAGGTTCCGCACGGCAGATGATTACTCGACCTTCGATAAATTCGGTCAATTCCAACACAGCCGGACTGTCGAAACGATCAGCTGCTATTAGCACAGTCTGACCTGAACATTGAAACGGGATAAAACCACCTCGACGCGCCTTCACCCCGGAAACCGTGTGTGCCACGCTTGCATCGACCGGGTCATGCCATACATCGGTGTCCTTTAGCTTAAATGGTCTCAGCGAAACGAACAATTTGTTGTCCAGTCTTTCCAACGATCTCAAGGTATCAGTAGCCATCATGCAAAGATCCCTCGCGGCACAATGTGCAATGTCTCTTCATCCACAGACACATCGCGCACGTCGCCTTGATTTCTTATCCACTCGATAAGGTGTGAACGATCCGTGGCAAAGCCGTCTACTCTGTAAAACCCATCA
>JAKACY010000091.1 GCA_021821025.1 Bacillota bacterium
CCGTTTACTCGTTCACAGTGCTGGTTCAGGATGAACCCGGGATTATTGGTAACGCTGCTAGCATACTAGGACGACATCACGTCTCGATTCGCAATATTGGTATTTTAGAAAGCCGAGAGGGCGACGATGGCCAATTATTGCTGCAATTTGATACGCCTGAGTTTCATGATGAAGCCATGCGCGTATTGACCCAAAATGGGTATGTCATCGTCGATCTGTTATAGGTGTATAAATTGGAACATATAGGCAAATCATAAACCGAGACAGATTATCGGTGAGGGATTTGTATGCGTTTTGCAGAGTGTCTAAATCAAAGTGACATTAAAAATCTACGGAAGATTGCGGAGCGCCACACGATTGCCTGCACGATGTACTCAAAAAACTCCCTCTTTCAGGAGATTATGGGTCGTTTTTCTGAACCCAATTATGTCGTCGATCGGTTATCTGCTATTTCCCAGACTGAATACAATGCGCTCCTTGAGATTGCACTCGATGGGCGGGAGGAGTACACGCGAGAGGACCTGTTGGCCATTCTTAAGCGTGCGCAGCCTGTTACGTCATCGGAGCAGACAATGAATGCGACAGAAGATTTGTTGCGGGTCTTGATCGAAGAAGGATTCATCTTCGAGTCCGGCGTGAGCTCTCGAAAAGTGTTTGCATGCCCCATCGATATTTGGAAAAAGGTGCGCGCATTCAGTTCCTCACGCCTGCGTCAAGAGGTGCAAGCGGCGAGCCATGCGCCGACTATTTATCAATCCGATGAGGCTGCCATGGCTCGAGACGCGGTGACGTGTCTTTTGTTTTTTTCGCGTCAGGAGATTCGCCTGACGCAAGAGGGTGTGATCTTCAAACGGCAACAACAGCAGTTGTTTCAAATCCTGAGTGTATCAGAGGAACCACTGCCTCCATCGATCGGTTGGCGGTTTGGCTTTGGACGCCGATTTCACGATTATCCGGATCGCTTTGCATTGATCTATGACCACCTGTATGAAGAAAACTGTATCGAAGAAACGCCTGATTTGAGGCTGACCGTGCATCAAGACCAAGCTGAGCGTTACATGCGGCTATCTGAAGACGAAAGGGCGTTGAAGCTGTTTCAGTACTGGATGCGCGCATACAGAAAAGCGATCCCGAACATTCGCAGGCTAGTTGCTCGTCTTGCCGAACTGACTGCACATGACTGGGTTTATGCCGATTCAGTTCAATCTGCGATCATACCCCAAGTCTCGTCCTACTTTTATGAGGACCGTTCAGTTATCCTTGATTCGCGAATTTTGCGCATGTTGGCGCATCTCGGCGTCATGATGGTAGGTTCGATCAAGATCGGCGGTCCAGATGCGCGTGAGGTATTGCTGTATCGACTCTCACCGCTGGGCTCTCTTTGGCTGCGTAAAGACGAGGTGCGCTTTGATGCGCCGCATGACAGTACGCACGAAGATACTGCGGCCACCATTCAGCCGACATTTGAGATTCTCGTTCCACCAACCGGGGATGCCGTTTACGGATGGGACCTGCAAATCATTGCTGACCTGAAGTCAAATGACCAGATGAGGTGTTACGAAATCACGCGCAGCAGCATCTATCGCGCCCTTCAGGCCGACTGGAACCAGGCCCGGATCATGTCCTTCCTACAAACGATCAGCAATTACCCGGTGCCAGGCAACGTCGAGAAGATGATTGAATCATGGTGTAAAGATTTTGGCCGCGTAGAAGTCAGCGTCCTGTGTGTCTTAAGCTGTGCTGACGAAAAGACTGCGCAGGAAATTCGCTTGATCGCTCCGCTCATGGCGCGAGCTAAGATCGACATCGAGCATGCGGCCATCGGCTTTGCGGCAGATGATGAGGAATTTGTCGTTTCGATTTTGCAAAGACTTGGATACCTCGTCAAAACACGCAGCGCCAAGACTCGCTAACATACACTGGACAAAAGACCTCTTGTAGCTCTTGCTTCGTCTAATTCCCTATCACAAAGCACCACCCCTGTGCTTGTCTACAACCCACCTATCTCCGGACTTCTATCTAGTCTTACACACCATAAAGTGGATTAAGTGAATTCTTCGCATTTAGGAGGAAAGCCACGAGGTAGTCGCGAATAAAACATATCAAAGACTGTTTCTGCCTCACTTGGCTTTACGCTGCGATACGGGGGGCTGGTGTACATGAAGGATTTGGTGACGGCGGCTGACAAGAAAGAATTCATACAATGGTTTTTGGAACATTATGAATTAAAAAACCCGGAGGCTGAATGGCTGTTGCAGTACCTGTCCTCCAGTGAACAACTGTTGTCAAAAGTTCATTTTACAGATCACTTCCGTAACATGCCAAAAGCTTTCTTGATGTCTTCCACATGCGTACAGATGGCAGGCTTTAAGTTTTATAAGAACAAACGAGTCACGTCTGACGTGGAAAAAGCATTCTTGGATGTTCACAATCATCCTGATGAGGACGTCTATGTCACGCTTTTCTTTCGCGATCGAGCCAATTGCAAAGAGTATCAAGAGGTGATGGAGGCGTTGCCCAGCCCTCGCGATCCCGTTTCTGCTTGGGACGCACTGGTCAAACTGCAGGCGGAACTTTGGCTAGATGAGGCCGCCCGAATCGCACGCATCAAGTGGTTGACAAAAGAGATTGATCTAGCCCTTGACCTTCGAGATAAAGACAGTTTCGCGTGTTTGAGCGCTGAATACCGACAACTTACACGATCATAGTGTAGCAAGACTAGCAGGCACTTCCATTGCCAAAAACAGAAATTGCGGTTAATATAACCAAGTAGTTTAAATTGTATTGCTAACGCTTAATTCCGGTCACCGGAAGCGGGGGAACCATGTTTTGGGGTGAATCTGATCACTGGATCAGACGGGTACTCTCAACCCGAACCCGTCAGCTAACCTCGTCAGCGGAAAGAGAGGTGAAGTGACGATGTCCACTTCTATCCCTTTCCCTTACCCGTGACGCCAGAACGTTCTGGAGATCGCGGTTTTTGTTTATTTAACAGATTTTCCGTTAAATAGCGAAAGGGGACAGGACTAATGGATGATTTACGCGCCTCTGTGCGCCAAGGTATTGAAGTAGAAAGTATCGCATCAGAAATCGGCGTTTGCGCCGTTGTAACGCACGAGATATGCTTGCATATGATCACGCAAAAAGACCGGACTGACAAGGCCTCACAGGCTGAGAGTGTAGCCAGATCGGCTATGCTTGGGGTATTCGATTCACCGCTTACGATGCACTCGTACACAGTCAGCGAGACTACGCGTGGCGTGATTCACGGCCTGGTTTCGGCGGGCATGGATGTGTCATACGCCGCATTGCCAGCGCTTGAAGGCATTAAGAGAGCGCTGCTGGCACTCGGCGCGTTCACAAGGCAAACGGAACAGGCGATGCGGGCAGGCGTCAAGCAAGCCCTGGCTGATCTTGGTATGGCTCGCCTAGAAGATGATCAGGCGCTAGATCTGCCTCGGTACTACGTCAACCAATCGCTTCGGTTTGGGCATGCGGGTCTTTTTGGCAGTATTTAAATCGAGCATCTTTCAGGCGGTGGCGCGACAACTTGGCGCCGCCGCCTTTTTAGGTGATTTGATTGCTCCACCTCGTACATGCCATACTGTATACCAATTCATAGATGAAGGGGTGAAATGATGCGATTTGAAGAAATGACGACGGATGACATTCGGCAAATCGGACCTCTGTGCGATACGATCGTGGTCGCGGTAGGGGGCCCGTCCTATCGACCCAGTCATTTGCCAGTGGGCGCAACATGGTATGTCCTTCGGCGCCTTCGCGATTTTTTAGAGGATCAGCTAAGCGGCAGAATCCTGACATTACCCGTGCTAAACATCGATACCCTCGACGATGACGATGCCATCACAAAAATACCCGACGAAGCGTTCGCCACTATGATTCGATCGATGATGACTGAACTCACGCGCCATATCAGTGTCAAATATATCGTGGTGATCATCGAAAGCTTACATAAGGAGCAGGTCATGAAAGCAGCACTGTCGGACCACTTAAAAGCTGGTGTCCATGTGCTATTCTTCATTTGGTGGCGCGACGGCCTACAAGATTTACACGTGTCACATGTTCCATCTAGTGAAGTGGAAACTTCGCTGGTAGCGGCTATCGCACCTCGTTTGGTGGATATGGATCAAAAGAGCGTGCAAAAATACGGGGCTACGCTTGCTTCTTCAACGCATGGGCAACAATATTGGGCAATTGTTGAACAGATCTTGAAATCGCGGGTAGAAGAGCAGTGGCGAAAACAAGGTTTTTCCTTAAATTAGGCATGTGTCGGCGTTTCGTCACATACAGCACTTGTGCAAAATGCTAAAAATCCGTAAAACTAAAAATAAAGACATGCGCTCTTATCTCGGGTGTTCCAAGAGCCATCCGGGTTTTTGCGCGATGCAACCACTCGGCTTGACAGGGCTGTAAATCAATCTGTAACATGGTTGCAGCTAGAATTTGGCAAGCCTGCTTTGGCGAGCACTAGGTAACGTGCTTTGCCTGACATTACAGCAGGAGGTGTTTACATAAAAGGCGCGAGAGGCGTGCGTGCCAAGATCTAAATCGCGATCAATCTTTATGGGTAGGTGACAAGTAGAAATGATCAAGCGCACATACGACTGGATCGACGAACGGCTGAACATTACGCCACTGTGGAGAGACATCGCCGATCACGATGTGCCCGCACACGTAAACCCTGCAAATAGAATGTCATCATTCGTCTATTGCTTTGGCGGGCTCACGTTTCTTATGATCGTCACGCAAATCTTGTCCGGCATGTTTTTGTCGATGTATTACGTTCCTGATATTAACAATGCATGGTATAGTGTGCAGTACATCACAAATGAAGTTCTCCTCGGACAAGTTGTTCGCGGCATGCATTTCTGGGGCGCTTCTTTAGTGATTATCATGATGTTTTTGCATATGTTGCGCGTATTTTTTACAGGAGCGTACAAGGCGCCTCGCGAGATGAACTGGGTGGTCGGAGTTTTGATTTTTGTTATCGTTCTGGCGTTCGGATTCACTGGTTACTTGCTGCCATGGGATCAAAAGGCGTATTGGGCGACCTCCGTTGGTGCAAACCTAGCAAACACTGTGCCTCTGATCGGGCCATACTTAAAATCACTTCTAGCTGGAGGTAGCACCATCGGTGCCCTGACATTGACTCGTTTTTTTGCCATTCACGTATTTTTCTTGCCTGCGGCTCTTTTAGTCTTATTGGGCCTCCACTTCGTTATGATTCGCAAGGCGGGCATCGCTGGGCCTATGTAATCGCGGTCCTGTTATAGAAGAGTGAAGGAGGTAATCGGCAGTGTCCGCTGAAGATCCTAGACAGAAGATTCCAGGAGTGCCTCGTCATCGGCGTGAGTTCAAAGCGCTTGCAGACGGACGTGAACCATTTTTTCCTAATTTCTTGCTTAAAGAATGGATTGCCGGTGCAGTTTTTTTAGCAGGATTTATGCTTTGGGTCATCTATAATCCTGTTATACTCGGTCCTAAAGCTGATCCCACCGATACGACTTTTATTCCGGTACCTGACTGGTATTTCTTATTTCTGTTCCAATTTTTAAAGTATTTCCCAGGCCCGGATATCATTTTACCAGGTGTAGTAATTCCGGTTATTGCAATTTTGCTCATGATGTTTGTTCCGTGGTTGGATCGCAGTAAGAGCCGTCGCCCATTTCGTCGGCCCTTGGCAACTGCATCCATGATGCTTTTCATCTTCATGTCGATTTGGCTGACGGCTGAAGCATGGGGGCAGCATGAGGTTGAGATTGGCGCAGGTGTAGCACAAGCTTCCTCCAGCAATGGTTTGCCATTTGCTGTACAGCACCCAACGAGTAAAGCACTCTTGAATACATCTATGCCCGGTTACACGATTTTCCAACAGAACTGTGCAGGGTGTCACGGATCGCAGCTAGAAGGTTCAGTGGGGCCAGAATTACGAGGAATAGGCAACGTCGCCACAGCGCAGCAACTACTGCCTGTCGTAACGAAAGGCTTCTCACCGATGATGCCACCTGGTGGTGGACTGAGCGATCCCAAGCAGTTACAATCTGTCGTGGATTGGTTGGCACAGCAAAAGCAACACTGAGCGTTCGCTGCTTTTCCCGAAAGCTTAGCCAACGAAGTCTTGGCTAAGAAGTAAATATGCAGCCTAGACTTAAACAGACCTGTGAACGGCCGATTGCTCGGTCGGGCGTAGGTCTGTTTTTGGATAATCTTCTCGTTTTTAGGCAACACTACATCGAATGAAAGGAGAGGCTTTATGATAAAGTTAAAAGAGCTCGCGCTACACCGCAAGTTCTTACTGCTCTTATTTACATTTAACCTCATCGGGACGCTGTTCGGATTCGCGTGGTATAAGGGGCAACTCGCGCACACTTTGTGGTATTTTACGCCGTTTGTACCCGATAGCCCGTTGTCTGCTTTATTTTTCACCATTGCCCTCAGCCTTTATCTTTGGGGGCATAACCGATATCCCAGGGCACAGGCCATCATATCCGCCCTTGCCACGACTTGGTTGATCAAGTATGGCGTCTGGTGTGACTACACACTGCTTTATGAATGGGTTGGGTCCAAGTGGCTTCCAATGGAGGCATGGGTTCTTATCTTGTCGCATGCAGGCATGGTCTTCGAGGCGGTTTTGTACAGTTTGTTTGTGCGGATTTTACGCTTTTCATTCGGTCAATTGTTGTTTGCAAGCTTGACCCTCGTGATCAATGACTACGCCGATTATGTATACGGTGTGTACCCGTATCTTCCAAATTCATCGATGCTGCCGATGATGACTGTGCTTACGCCGATCTTGTCCATCATTGCCATCGTGATTGCATATCCCGTGTTAAATCCTCGAAGCCACGTTTAAATCAGCGGGTAAAACCTTCTCCAAGTACCTCGTACACGTCGTTAACCACTACGAAAGCTTGATCGTCGACCTCATGAACCAGTTGCTTCAAGCGAATGACCTCATCGCGCGCGACCACGCAGTAGATCACATTCTTCTCTGCTCCGGTAAATCCACCCTGACCATGCATGAATGTGGTGCCACGGCCCATTTCTGAGTGAATGCGATCTGCAATCTTCTCGTACACGTCGCTGATAATGATTGCAGCACGGCTTGACTGTACACCTTCAATCACGAAATCGATCATGCGGCTCGAAACGAAAAGGGCTACGAGAGAATACATGGCAACTTCTTTGCCTAAGATGAGGGCTACGAGGGAAATCACGATCACATCGGATGCAAACAGTACTCGACCCAAGGAATATCCTTTGAAGTGACGCGCTATTCGGGCGAGAATGTCGACACCGCCCGTGGTTCCACCACTACGAAAGATGAGACCTAGTCCAGCTCCGCAGATCACGCCGCCGTAGAGAGCCGCCAACAATCGATCATGCACATTTTGGCCGATATGGTTGGTTAGAACAGAAAATATCGAGACTGAAATAACCCCTACCATTGTCTTGACGATAAACGATTTGCCAAAAAAGCGCCAACCGATAATCAAAACCGGGATGTTAAAGATGAAAAATGACAGGCCGACGATGATGTGAAATTTATAAAATAGGACAAGAGAGATGCCAACAAATCCGCCCTCCGCAAGACCGTTCCCTGCGATAAAAGCATTCAGCCCAATGGAGTATATAAAGCCCCCAAATACGATCAAAATATAGGGAAGCAAACGTTTCAAATATTCTCACTCCTACATAAAAACCCTCAGGTGTTTATTATAACCGTCGCCAACACCTTTCACCAATGTATTAACGCCATAACGGTTTGATCATCAGCAGCACGAGTATCGCCAAGCCCACGATCCCAAATATCGGATAGAAAATCGTGACGATCTGTGTGAATCCAATTTGGCAAAAGAGAAACGTTAGCGTGAGTACGAGGACTACGTACATGAAATACTGCTGCCTGCGCGAACCCGAAAGCTCTGTGGCGATCCCATAGACGTTTGCGATCAGCGTCGAGAATATCTCGGCAAACACTGCTAGGATAAACCCATAGCGCATCACTGTCGGGAATGATTTGGCCAGTTGACCCATCGGGACCTGAGCTACACTCAACAGATCGAACTGATTTGCCATAACAACATGCATCAAAAAAAGTAGCAAGCCAAGAATGATTGCGCCAAGTAAGGCTCCTTGCCATAAGAATCGCTCACTGTGCGGGACCTGACCTAGAGGGATCAACACGGTTAACGACAATCCAACATTGAACCCTGTGTAGAACAGGGCAGACAAAGCGAGTTTCCAGGGAGACAGCGGCGCAGGCACAATTATAAAAAACTGCATATGCGCTGGGTAGTTGGTAAGAGAGAACGCAAACGCGAATACAACGAATCCGATTAACAGTGGCACAATCCAAGTATTGGCCGATATCACACCCCTTAAGCCTGAAAAGAGGGTGAGCGCCGTGGCCATGACAGCGATCAGCGCGCCTATTGAAAATGGAACAGAAAATTGTTCCTGCACCAGTGCCCCGCTTCCGGCCAACATCGCGACAGTCACGCCAAATAAGAGCAACAGCAAAGCTGCGCGAACCACGATGCTAAGAGGTCTTCCAAGGATCGCGATAGACACATCCCCGAATGTCGACAAACTACGCCGTCGCCCTAACCGCATCGTGTACAGTCCAAAAACGTAAAACAGCGCGGTTGAGAGAGCGATCGCCCATACTGCCCCCTCGCCATAACGCGTAAAGAACTGCAATACCTCCTGGCCCGATGCAAACCCCGCGCCTACGACTGTGCCGACATAGGTGGCAGCAACCTGCCAAATCACCTTTGCATCTGAGGTACGCATGTGACTCCTCCTGACAATCGCTTGTCTCACTTGTTAAAAATATGCAGGGTATTCGATCGTCATGCCGATTGTAAGGGACAAGTGTCGGCGAATCGTGTAATGTGGCGATGCTCGTCCCCATAGAATGTGGTAAAAGGGGGCATCTTTATGGGCGTACATGAAGCCATTTTGTTAGGCGCCGTTCAGGGATTTACTGAGTTTTTACCAATTAGCAGCTCAGGACACTTGGTACTTATCGGCAAGCTGCTACATCTGACTGGGCAAACTCTGTCGTTTGACGTATTCTTACATGCGGGGACGCTGCTCGCCGTCCTATTCGCATTTCGCCGGGAACTGATGGAGGTGCTGTCGCATCCATTCGGAAAATTGGCGCGACTACTCATCGTTTCAACGGTACCTACGGTGGCGATTGGGCTGTTATTTGAAAAGGCATTTGAGCAAATCTTTCACTCGGGATCGACACTGGGAATTGAATTTGTAATCACAGGCACCTTACTGCTTTATACGGAAAACCTGCGATATGAGAAGAACGATGAACTAGGCGGGATGACACTTATGAAGGTGCCGTATCGCTCGGCATTTTGGATTGGCCTCGCGCAAGGAGCAGCGATCATGCCAGCACTTTCGCGCTCGGGGTTGACGCTATGCACCTCGCTGATTTTAGGCCTAAAGCGGGAGGATGCCGTGAGGTATTCGTTCTTGCTGTCGGCGCCCATCATCTTTGGCGCAACTGTATTTGAGATGAAAGACATGAGGGGTTCAATCGCACTTTCGCCATCATTGTGGGCTGGCCTGATCACGAGTGCCGTGATAGGTTACGCCGCGATCGTGTTGATGACACGCCTACTACAGCGCCACAGCATGAAACTGTTCGGATACTATACCCTGATCA
>JAKACY010000092.1 GCA_021821025.1 Bacillota bacterium
GGGAATCGTCCTTCCGCTCGACTGGCTCTTCTCCATGAGATGCAGAGTCTTTGTCTTCTCGCTTGAGAGGTCAAGCTTCAATCTTCTCATGACCTCCTGCACGATAGCCTCTCCGCACTTGATGCCATCCTCTTCTTTCGCAAAGACCAGAAAGTCATCGGCATAGCGTACTGGTCTCCTCGCGGAATGTGGGGAGGCTTTTTTGGCTAGATGATTGTCACCTGTTGCTGTCTACTACTTCTTTGCAAAAACTGCGTAGTTGTGGGGTGACAAGGGTCGGGTGCCTTCTTATCATTCGCCTTAAACTCTTCTTTACAAAGGCAACATATGAGCTTAACGCTAGTCTTTTATGATTACTACTGTGATCAGTTGCGAGAAAGCAGCTGACAGATAAATGGTCGATGGGGGTAACATCGTGACGAAATTTAACAAAGGCGCATTACTCGCCGTAACATCCGCAGTTGTGCTTGGCGGCATCGCATACGGAAGTGTTGGTGTAGTGGGCGCTTTTGCACAGGCGAAACCTGTGCATCATACAGTCGTGAAACACCAAGTGAAACATCCAGTCGTGAAACGTGGTGCTGGCCCAGCTGTAAAATTGCAAGAAACAGGTTCGACGCTTTTGTGGCCATTATTTCAGTTATGGGTTCCTGTCTATAAACATGTTGCTCCAAAGGTGGATATCACAACAGCTGGAACCGGGAGCGGCGTAGGCATTTCGCAGGCGTCTGACGGTGTAGTTCAAATCGGCGCATCTGATGCGTATATGAGCAATCAAAAACTAAAAGAAACTCCGGGCATGCTGAACATTCCGCTCGCGATTTCGGCTCAACAAATCATGTACAAAATCCCGGGTATATCAAAAAATGTCCATTTGAAATTAACAGGCACTGTGATTGCGGATATCTACCTCGGCAAGATTCGTTACTGGAATGCACCTCAGATCCGGAACCTGAACAAAGGCGTGAAACTACCGCACTGGGCGATCGTCCCGATTCACCGTACAGACGGCAGCGGTGATACGTTCCTCTTCACACAGTTCATGACAGACACCAACTCTGCTTGGTCGAATTCTGTGCAGTATGGCACGAGCGTCAGCTGGCCAGCCGTGCAAGGCGCACTTGGCGCCAACGGCAACCAGGGTGTTGTTCAAACTGCCGAGCATACACCTGGCAGCATCGCGTATGTCGGTATCAGTTGGTTGAACAAAGGCCTTCAAGGCGGACTTGGTGAAGCGCAGCTTCAAAACAAAGCGGGTCGCTTCCTGCTTCCGACGCCGGCGACCGTCGCGGCAGCAGCGAACGCCCAAATCAAAGCTACACCGAAAGACGAGCGTATCTCTTTGATCTATGGACCAGGAGTTAACTCCTATCCCATCATCAACTATGAATATGCGATTGTAAAAAACAAACAAGCCAATGCTAACGTAGCCAATGCAGTGAAAAACTTGCTCCTTTGGGCAATTAATCCAAAGGGCGGAAACACCGCGAGCTTTATGAATCAAGTGCACTTCTTGCCGCTGCCAGCATCGATCGCGCCTTTGAGCCGCAATCAGATCGAACAAATTCACGGTTAAGGGGTTTATCCAAAGAGTGAAACGTCACCAATTGACATCAAAAATGTTTCGCTTGGCTACCGGCATCGCCGCCGGTAGCCCCCTTCTCATTCTCATTGTGCTTTCATTCGTGCTTTTTAGGGACGCCATGCCTGCATTTCGATATCAGGGCATATCATTTTTTACAGGTATCATATGGAATATGGGGAATATGTATGCAAATAATCCAATCGTCAAGAATGGTGTGCAAGCCGCGCCGGGGGCTGCCTTTGGTATCCTGCCGTTTATCGTGGGGACGATTGGCTCCTCGATCATCGCACTTATCATTGGTGTGCCGATTGCACTCATGACCGCTTTTGCGTTGGTCTACAAAGTTCCACCGTCATTGGCAAAGATCGTGTCGCCAGTGATCGAGCTATTGGCAGGTATCCCGAGCGTGATCTACGGGCTCTGGGGCATGACCGTAGTGGCGCCTTGGGTTGAGTATGGCCTTGGGCCTTGGCTCAGCCACCTCGGTCACATGGTGCCGTTTTTGGCGGCACCTGTTGGTACGGGACTCGGGCTTCTGACGAGTGGCTTGGTTCTAGCCGTCATGATTATTCCGATTATCACCTCTACAGCGCGAGATCTTTTGAAGCAGGTTCCCACACTTCCTGTCGAAGGCGCGTTGGCTTTAGGTATGACGAGCTTTGAGAGCGTGTTGCACGTAGCATGGCCATGGGCAAAACGTGGGATTATCGGGGCTGTCATTCTCGGTTGGGGCCGCGCGCTGGGTGAAACCATGGCGGTGCTCATGGTCAGCGGGGATGCGGCGAACTATCTGCCTGCAAACCTGTATAGCCCGATCTCAAGTATGGCGGCTGCGATTGCATCCATGTTGGACAGCGCGCTGACGGATTTTAGCGGGCTGTCCGTTCATGCCTTGGCGCTCATTGCCGTTACATTGCTGCTCATCACGATGCTGACGAATCTTCTCGCGAGACTGCTTGTGCAATTCGGTGGCAGACGCGTTGGCGTGGAGGTATAAGATCGCATGATAAATGGGACTGGTTCTGCCATACAGGCACCACTTGGTGACAACGGAGTGCGGCGGCCCCTGCGCAAAGCGCGGGCAATCGGCGCGTGGAGTATCGCATTTGCTGCACTTGCTTTGGTCGTCGTGGTGGTCATCGATATTTTGATATCAGTCGTCGGTAAAGGGGCGCAGGGTCTGTCGTGGAAGGTACTTACCACCCAGACGTCTGGCATCTCAGGTGGCCTTGAAAACGCGATTTTAGGGACGCTCATGCTGATTCTGGTGAGTACTATCATCGCAGGGCCGATTGGGATATTGGGCGGCGTTTTCATGGCCCTATTTGCAAACTCTGCTGTGGCGAATGTGTTACGTTATATTACCGACATCTTGTCAGGCGTTCCGTCGATCGTGATCGGATACTTCGGGTACACTGTGATGGTCGTGCAGTGGGGATGGGGCTTTTCTATGTTAGCTGCGGGCATCAGCTTAGCCGTTTTAACGCTGCCCTACATCATTCGCACAACAGAATCTAGTTTGCGACAGGTACCTAAAAGTTACATGGAAGGTGCATTGGCGCTTGGGATGACTTCGACGACGGCGTTGCGAACTGTGCTAATCCGTCCCGCTTTGCCAGGCATTTTGACGGGGTTACTGCTCGCTGTATCAATCGGCATGGGTGAAACTGCGCCGCTCATTTATACGGCAGGGTGGTCGAACTTCAATCCCACGTTTCAGATGGTGAAAAACCCTATCGGCTATTTAACATACGTGGTGTGGACTTATTTAAATGAGCCTTATGCGTCTGCGCACCAACTTGCTTACACTGCGGCGTTCTTGCTGATCTTAATCGTATTGATCCTGCATATTTTGGTGCGATTGTTGCAACGTAAGCCTGCTTTACAGTAGAAGACTGTATGGAGGAATTGCAATGTCCGCTATCAGTCTTGCCATCAGCGCCGATGCACAAGAAGCGCTACGACACTGCAAGTCTGTGCGCATATTCGCGCAGGAAGTTGGCGCCGGGTGAGGAGCCACATTACAGGCAAGGGTTGCCTGTAAAAGCCCTGATCCGGACGATTGGCTCGTAGAAGGATATACATTTACGGTTTCGGTAGATCGCGCCATCGTGACGTTTTTAGGAGCACGGCTTAAAATGTCCGGGGATAAGCAGTTCGTGCTAACAAATGATGATGAAGTGTTATACATGGGCGTACTGCAAAGGAGTTAAAATTGTACTACAAAGAGGCGACCTTCATCAGGTCGCCTCTTTGTATCAAATGGTGTACAAAAGGAGTTAGTGTAGCAATGTGTTGCCTAAGATCCCCAAGCTGTACGTGATGGCGCCCTCGATCACGCCAACCACTGTCATCTCAAGGCCGCTTTGCCACCATGACCGCACGGTGACAAGGCTCTTGGCCGCGCCCACGGCAAAATGTGCGACGATGCTGACAATAGCTGCTGTAATGATGGCCGGGATGCCTTGTAAAAAGAAAAATGGGATCACAGGGACGATCGCTCCGACCGCCGTCGACGCGCTGCCAGATAATGCAGAGCGCCAAGGATTTGGAAACTGCTCCTCGGACATACCCAGTTCTTCTTGAACCATCGTTTTGAGGTACAGATCCGGGTCACTCGTGATACGCTCCGCAAGCATGGCAGATTCACTCTCAGTAAACCCTTTTAGTTGGTATAAAAGCTCCAACTCTTCGCGCTCGTGCGCAGGATCCGATGCGATCTCTTGACGCTCGTGGTGCACCTCAGCCTCGACCATTTCTCGATTCGACTTCGTAGCCAAATAGGCGCCGGCGCCCATGGATAAAGCGCTTGCGATCATGCCGGCCAAGCCTGAGACGAGCACAACGCGACTAGAACTTGAAAATCCAGCTACGCCGGAGATGATGCCAAAGACAGCGCCAAGACCGTCGTTTACGCCGTAAATCGCGTCTCCGATCCAGCCAGTACCCGCATGTTTGTGCCATCGTTCCCGGCTCCACATCAGCTGAAGTGACTTTTGTGGATCAGTGGACACCAGCGCGCGAACTGATCTTGCGTGGTTTTTCTCGTCATTTTCAATTTCATCGAGCAACTGCGTGAGGTCTTCATCACCAAACCGTTTTTGGCTCTCGTATGCGGCGATGTTGCGATGTTCTTCTTGCTCCATGCGTTCGAGGTTGGTAGCGAGGCTGCTCGACTTTAATTGCATGCTCTGCCAGAGGGATTTCTTCTTGAAGGAAAAATCCGTAATCCCTAGAGCCTCTAAACGCTCCCGCCACTTGCTGGCGTGATCCTCCTCCGTTTTAGCTAAGCGTACAAGAATCGCCTTGCGCTTTTCATCTGATTCTTTTCCAGCGAGCTCATAATAAGTTTGCGCTGCCTGCATCTCGCGCGTGAAATTTGCCTGTAGGGCTTCAATCACTTCCTGCTGGCTTGGTGTATTTTCAGACATATGTATCATTCCTCGCGGAGTGTGGATTAGGGTAATCAAATTTTCGTCAGAGCCCACAGTGTTTCATGCGCATAAGGGACTATAATGATAATATAAACGAAGGCATGGATTTTGCGTGCATGCGATGACGCTTTTTTTTGAGAAATCCTAAAGGTTCATAGCATGCTATGGCGCGTGCCATCAGTTGAGGGAGGAAATGTATATGGCACTCTTTAAGCGGGTTCGCGATCTTACAGCGGCCACATTGAACGATTTGATCGACAAGGCAGAAGACCCAGTGAAGATGATTAATCAATTTATACGTGATATGGAGGAGGAGATTGCAGAAGCTGAAGTCGCAGTAGCAAAACAGATCGCGATGGAGCACCGGTTCAAGGAAGAGCGCGATGAAGCCCAAGCAATGGTGCAAAAGCGTCAGGAACAAGCAGAAAAAGCCCTAGAACTTGGTAATGAGGACCTGGCTCGTAAAGCGCTCCAGGACAAGAAAGAACACCAGGAGCGCCTTGATACTTTCAGTGCTGAGTACGATAAGGCCAAGACTTTGGCGGACGACTTAAGGGCTAAGCTTGATGATATGAAAGATGAATTTTTGAAGATGAAGGGTCGCCGCGAGATGCTTGTCGCGAGAGCGGATGCGGCTAAGGTTCAAAAGCAGATCAACCACGCAATGGGTTCATTTAACACCGACAGTGCGTCACGCGGGTTCTCTCGCATGGAAGAAAAAGTTGCACAGATGGAGGCGGAAGCGGAAGCCAGTGGTGAACTGCGAGGACGCAAAGCATCTCTTGATGAAGAGCTAGATCACCTCGGGGACAACACCGTGGAGGATGAATTAGCGGCATTAAAAGCAAAACTGGGGAAAAAGTCCGGCGAGTGAACGAAGTGTTTGGCGAGTGATTACAAGCTCGAGCCCGTGATACATGACTATGGGCTATATGGTTGACTTAAAAAGACTGCCGGCGTGTTTTTAGTACACGCCGGGAATGAATTTTAGGATAGGATGATGTTCAGTCGTCCTGCGGCGCAGGTGGTTCGTCGCCTGGTGGTGGAACCAAGCCCTCAGAAAAGCTGGGGTTTTCATCTTTAAACCGGGAGACTACTTGTTGGTTAGGCTCCCAAGGCGTTACCTTTCCGGGTTTATCCTGGGGATTGATCGAAGAACCATACGCCCCTTCGGGGAACTCTTCGTTTTGAATCGTTTCCCACACAGACTGGAGGTATGCCAGTTCCGTGCTGTGGGGCGTCACGCGGCGCTGATCCGATAGGTCGCTCACGGACTCATTCCCTTTCGTGGGTGTTTTCGGCTTACGTTTACATCTTTCCCCAAACCGGTTTCGACAGCCTGGAAATCGTAATCATTTTTTGCTGATGAGGGGGTGTTCGGAATGAGCCCGTGGATTTGGATATTGATCGGTGTGGTTTTAAGCGCAGTGGAACTGAGTACCACCACTTTCGTTTTGCTGTGGGTGGGTGTGGCGGCTATCATAACGGGATTGCTGTCATTTCTGGTGTCTGGGTTTGCTGAGCAGGTCATAGTATTTGCTGTCTTGGCTGCAGTATTGTTGGTGGTAACGCGTCCGTTATCGGTCCGTTTAAGGACCAAGAAAACGACTTATATATCAAACGTTGAGGGCTTGACCGGGGAAAGAGGCATCGTAGTTTCTAAATTGGCAAATGGACAGATCGGGCTTGTTCGCGTTGGCAGTGATGTGTGGAGCGCACGGGCTGAACCCCTGGACGCCGCGATCGTGCCAGGAGAGTGGGTTGAGGTAGTCGGAGTAAAAAGTTCGACGCTCAGTGTGCGCAAACTTTCGTGATCAATCTACGGCCTGCGACAGAATTCAGGAACGGGGGGTGTTTTGTATGTACATTCAATACTTAATTTTCTTGGTCATTTTAATCATTGTCGTGATTGTTATTTTGCGCTCCATTCGGATTATTCCGCAACAAAGTGTAGCCATTGTGGAACGCTTAGGAAAATATAACCGTACACTCACGGCTGGTGTAAACATGATCGTGCCGTTCGTAGATCGTGTGGCGCGTAGACTGGATTTGAGAACACAGCAAGTTAACATCCCTACACAGGAAGTTATCACCAAGGATAACGTTAAGATAGAAATCGAAACCGTATTCTTTTATACTGTGATTGATCCGAAACAAGCCACTTATAATATCTTGAATTTTGTGCAAGGGATTCAAAATATCACGGCATCTAACATTCGGCAGGTCGTTGGACACATGGAACTCGACGAGACATTGTCCGGAAGAGATCGTATCAGCTTTGAGCTTAGAACAAGCCTTGACGAAGTGACTGAAACATGGGGCGTTCGGATCGACCGCGTCGAAGTGATCGACATTCATCCACCAATCGAGATTCAGGCCTCCATGGAAAAGCAGATGAAAGCTGAACGGGAGAAGCGCGCGAACATCCTTCAAGCAGAAGGCGAGAGGCAATCGGCCATCCTGCGCGCTGAAGGTGAAAAACAGGCGGTCATTTTGCGTGCGGAGGCTGAAAAAGAGGCCAACGTGCGCAGAGCGGAGGGCGTTCAGCAAGCGCTAATCCTAGAGGCCAACGGTCGCGCTGAGAGTATCCGACTGGTGGCAGCTGGAGAGCGCAACCGCATCGAAATGATCGCAGCAGCTGGCCTCAACGAGAACGTATTGGCATTTCAATCGTTTGAGGCCTTGACTAACATGGCCCAGGGCCCCGCTAGTACAATTTTTATCCCGTCTGACACTGTGAACGTTCTCGGCAGCATCGGGGCGATCAGCAAGGTCTTTCAGGCCGCGCAACAGGGGGGCGGGCAATTAAGCGACTGATAGTGGATAAAGAGGTGTTGGCGTAATGCAGTGGGAAGAACTGCGCGCGAAACTGGCGCTGATTCCTGAGCGACCTGGCTGCTATCTGATGAAGGACGCCGACGGCAAAGTGATTTACGTGGGTAAGGCCAAGGTGTTGAAAAACCGCGTGCGCTCTTATTTCTCAGGGAGTCATGACGGCAAGACGCAACGGCTCATCGCGAATATCGCTGATTTTGAATACATCGTGACCGATACTGTAGCAGAGGCGTTAGTGCTTGAGTGCAACTTGATTAAGCACTATACGCCTCATTACAACATCTTGCTAAAGGATGATAAATCGTACCCATACATCAAGATCACCCGTGAATTTCATCCGCGACTTGAGATTGTGCGCAAGGTACAAAAGGACAAAGCCGCTTACTTTGGCCCTTATCCCAATGCAGGGGCAGCGGGTGAGACAAAGCAACTTTTGGATCGACTGTATCCACTACGAAAATGCAAGAAGCTGAAGAATAAAGTTTGCTTGTACTACCACATTGGGCAGTGCTTGGCGCCTTGCGAGTTCGAAGTAGATGAAGCCGCGTATCAGGATATCGTGAAGGAAATCACAGAGTTTTTGAATGGTGGGCATGATCGCATCACTTCGGAATTGACGCGCAAGATGGAGCTTGAGGCCAGTCAGATGAACTTTGAGCGCGCCGCCGAGTTGCGCGATTTGATTGCACAGATCGGTCGTGTGATGCAGGATCAGAAAGTGACATTGGGCGATCAAGTTGACCGGGATGTATTCGGCACCTTTTCTGACAAAGGATATCTTAGCGTACAGGTTTTTATGATCCGCAAGGGGAAAATGGTCGAGCGCAGTGCCGCTATCTTTCATCACTACAACACAGAGTCCGAAGATGTGACTTCTTACATCGCCCAGTTTTACTTTGACAACCCTGATATTCCAAAGGAGATCTGGGTCCCAGAGGATCTTGATTTGGATGGGATCTCGGAATTCCTAGGTGCAAAGATCATGGCGCCAAGGCGCGGTAAAAAGCATGAGTTGGTGGAGATGGCTTGCCACAACGCACGTATCGCACTCGAAGAGAAGTTTCGGCTGATGGAGCGTGATGAACGCCGTACGGTGGATGCCATGCAGCAGTTGGCTGATGTTCTTGGAATGACGCATTTGCACAGGATCGAGGCGTTTGACAACTCGAACACGCAAGGAACAAACCCAGTGGCCGCTATGGTGGTGTTTGAAAACGGCAAACCTGCTCGTAAGGATTATCGTAAGTTCAAGATCAAGACCGTGCAAGGTCCGGACGATTATGCATCGATGAGAGAAGTCGTTCGACGTCGATACCTACGCGTGCTGCGTGAGCAATTGCCCATGCCGGACCTGATCGTAATCGATGGAGGTAAAGGTCAGATCGCCGCGGCTTTGGATGTATTAGAAAATGAACTCTCGCTGGAGATCCCAGTCTGCGGGTTGGCAAAAGATGATCGTCACCGCACACACCAGTTATTTTTAGGGGAAGATCTGGATCCAATCGCGATTGACCGTTCATCTCCTGCGTTTTTGTTGTTGCAACGGGTGCAGGATGAGGTGCATCGCTTTGCGATCACATTTCACCGCGACTTGCGCAGTAAAGGCACCGTACAAAGCCTGCTCGATGAGATCCCAGGTGTTGGTGAAATGCGCCGCAAACAGCTTTTGCGTCACTTCGGATCGCTGTCGGAGATGCGCACGGCCTCGATTGAGGAGTTTCGTAAGGCTGGTATCGGAGATAAGTTAGCAAAACAGATTATACAGCACTTAGCGGGCCATTAAGAGTGGTACTTAGTGTTGACACATGCTTCTAGACTGTGGTAAATTTCGTTCAACTTCATAGTTTGCGATAC
>JAKACY010000093.1 GCA_021821025.1 Bacillota bacterium
CACGAAACCCGTTTACAAGTGGTGCTTGTTTCGATAGCATAAGGTGTAGGAGGGGTTTTAGTGGCATTGAAACGGGTGATGATAGGACTGGCTGTCGTAGCTGGCGCGGGGGTTTACATATCCAGCCATCCGGCGGCGATGGCTGGGGGGCGATATGCGTGGAATCAGGCTGTGAGCGTCGTGGCGTCAGTTAGGCCTTTGGCACAAGCCCTTCATTTGTCCAATCAAGCTGCAGGTGGCAAGGCGGGTAGTCCGCATGCTTCTTCGCATGTGACCAGTGCGACGGTCACGGATACAAGCAAGGCGTCACCTCAGAGTGGCGTACAGTCGGGTGCCGTGAGTGCGGTTGTTCCAGCCGTCACGACGGATAACGCTCCGACACCGACGCCGACTGTCTTAAATGGCGTGCATATGCAGTATGATCCATTCAAGCCATCTGATGGCCCGTATCCGCAATTGCCCACGGATGGTCGCGTGTGGATCGACGTGAGCATTTCGCAACAATTGGCATACGTGTTTGATGGTGACAAACGGCTTTATACGATGGTAACTTCGTCGGGAATCGACACGAGTCCAGACACTAGCACGCCGCTTGGGGTTTATCATATCCAAGGTGAGCGTGGTACGTGGTTTTATGCGTCGCAATATCAAGAAGGGGCGCAGTACTGGGTCTCCTGGTTAGGTCATGGTGTCTTTTTGTTCCACAGCGTGCCAGAGACGCAAAATCATCAGTTGATTATGAGCGTCGCGGCGGCTCTGGGGCATCCAGCCTCGCATGGATGTTTTCATCTGACAATACCGGATTCGCAGTGGGTGTATAACAATATCCCGCAGGGAACGACAGTGGTTGTCGAGCAGGCTCCGGTAAAACTACAGGGTAATCTGCTCTATGATCCAAGCAAAGATCAGGCCGCGGCAGAATTAGGAAGTCAGAACGCAAGCGCCACGGCGAGTGGAACTTCGTCAGCCGCGAGTACAACGCCTTCGAGTATCAGTGCAACATCTAACTCATAAAAAACGCCCAATACGGATCATGCATGGCCGTATTGGGCGATGTGATTTTGTCGGGCCTCAGTGGCGTCGAGTGCCTTTTGCAGCATACCTTGCGCGCTTTGGTGGATTGCATCAAGTCCAGCTGTTGTAACGCCGCCTGGTACCGCAACTCGGCGAATGATATCCTCTAGCGATAGATTTTCTTCTATGAGCAATTTTCCAACTCCGTAAACCATCTGCCCCAAGAGAAATTCTGCAGTCTTCCTATCTACCCCTTTTTCCTGTGCAGCCAATGTGAATTGCTGCAGCCAATCTGCGAGAAATGCCGGGCTACAGCTCGTCAAATCCGCATAGATCCGGATGGACTTTTCTGCTATTGGGTGAGGAATGCCGATCGCGCACAGTCGATCTGAGATGTTGACGCGATCCGCGTCCGTGATACGAGTCCCAAAAACGATTGGCAAGGCGCCGGCTTTAGAAAAATGAGTAATGCTTGGGATGAGTTTTACGGCCTTACATGGTACGATCGATTCAACTTCAGCAATAGGCATGGCACTGATCGTATAGAGTAATATTTGATCTGCATGCATATATGGCGTTAATGTGCGCAGAATATCTCCGGCATCATCAGCCTTTACCGCAAGAAAAATTATTTCAGATGATCTTGCGACACACAGATTGTCAGGACACAGTACGATTCGATCCGGAAACGCGGCTTGCAAGGCGCGCGCCTTTTCAAGGGTACGGTTATAGACGAATATTTGCCCCTGATAGTGTGATGTGATAAACGACCGCGCGATCGTGCTGCCCATTGCGCCGGTTCCGATTATTCCAATGCTCACGAACCTTCCTCCCATCCAAACCGTGCGTTCATTCCTAGGATATGCGCGGTGACGCGCGTTTTAGTCAGCGCAGATTGTGGTTGAAATTGTATTGCGAAAATGTTGTGTCAGAAGTATAGTAAATCTTGCGGGACGTGATAAGTTCCGCCGGGACATTTATAGTCCCAATGGCGATCGGAGCCCAATGCTTTGGTGCGAACCTAGGGGTGAGGCGATATGCATGCATTTCAGTTCAGTTCACGCCTCGTACCGGAACTCACCGAAAAGCTGTGCAGCCGATATCGCGTCTTACAGCGTATCTTTTTGCATCAGCCGATCGGGCGGCGCAGCCTCGCACTTTTGTTGGGTATCTCAGAACGCATCTTGCGGGCTGATGTAGAGTTATTAAAGGAGCAAGGTTTAATCGATGTGGGACCCGTAGGTATGCATGTTACGGATTCGGGGGCTACACTGATTAAAGAGCTAGATGACGTGATCCGTTATCTAGACGGTCGTCATGAGCTAGAGGCCAAGCTTCGAGATGTGCTCGGCATCGCTCGTGTGGTTGTAGTGCCGGGAGACAGTCACAAAGACGATTCTGTGACGCGTGATATCGGGTATGCAGCTGGGCGCGTGTTGCTCGAATATTTGCATGAACATTGCACAATTGCCGTAACCGGTGGATCATCCTTAGCGATGTTAGCCGACGTCATACCGCGGCCTGTTCAACCACAGTCTGTGGTCGTCGTGCCTGCCCGCGGTGGTTTAGGCGAGCGAGTTGAGCTTTTAGCCAACACGATCGCTTCGCGTTTAGCGGAGAGGCTGGGTGGCACCTATCGGATGTTTCATGTGCCAGAATCGCTCAGCAAGTCTACGGCGGAGACTCTTGCGATGGAACCCCTGATTCAGGAGGTTGTTGAACACATCCGCGCTGCGGATATCGTCGTTCATGGCATTGGCGAAGCACTCACGATGGCGCGAAGGCGAAAACTTGATGCCATGACGATTTCAGAGCTGCAGGCAAAAGGGGCAGTGGCCGAAGCGTTTGGGTATTACTTTGATGCGGATGGTCACATCATACACGTCATGGGGACGGTAGGCCTTCGACTTGAGGATATTGCACATATCCCGGTTGTCATCGGGGTGGCAGGAGGCGCAGGGAAAGCGCAGGCCATACGCGCGGCGGCGCAGGCGTATCGCATAGATGCCCTGGTAACAGACGAAGGTGCAGGGAACTCTATATTGCAAGCATACGAATCTTCAAAATTTCACACAGAAGGGTGATTGTAAATTATGGCAACTCTCGTAGGAATCAACGGCTTTGGCCGTATCGGAAGAAACGTATTTCGTGCAGCATTTAAAAGAGAAGATATTCAAATCGTGGCGGTCAATGACCTGACCAGCGCTGAAACCCTTGCTATGCTTTTGAAATACGACTCTGTACATGGTGAGCTTCCGTACGATGTCGAAGCCGACGGCACCGATCTGATCGTAGATGGCCGCCGCATCAAAGTATTTTCCGAACGCGATCCTGGCAACCTACCTTGGAAAGACCTCGGAGTAGAACTGGTTGTCGAATCAACAGGTCTCTTTACGAAAAAAGAAAAGGCCGAAGTTCACATCACCAAAGGCGGCGCGAAAAAAGTCATTATTTCCGCTCCTGCCACGGATGAAGACATCACGATCGTCATGGGCGTCAACCACGACCAGTATGATTCTGCCAAACATAGTGTGATCTCGAACGCATCTTGCACGACGAACTGCTTGGCGCCGATTGCCAAAGTGGTCAACGATCAATTTGGCATCAAGCATGCTCTTATGACCACGGTTCACTCTTATACAAACGATCAGCAAATCCTCGACCTGCCGCATAAAGACCTGCGCCGTGCTCGTGCTGCTGCACTGTCGATCATCCCGACATCCACTGGCGCTGCAAAAGCTGTCGCGCTCGTACTGCCAGAACTCAAAGGTAAGTTAAACGGTACATCGATGCGCGTACCAACCCCGAACGTTTCTGTAGTGGACTTGACGGCAGAAGTTTCTCGTCCCGTCACAGTGGACGAAGTGAACGCTGCGCTCGAAGCCGCTACCAAAGAAGGTTCTTTAAAAGGCTACTTGGCATACTGCGAAAAACCGTTGGTTTCTAAAGACTTTAACGGCAATCCGAATTCCTCAATCGTTGACGCCTTGTCCACCATGGTCATCGACGGCACAATGGTAAAAGTCATCTCATGGTACGACAACGAGTGGGGCTATTCGAACCGCGTCGTAGATCTCGCAGCGTACATCGCTAGCAAAGGACTGTAAGCTTATGGACAAGTTGACCGTTCGTGATCTATGTGTCAAGGGCAAACGAGTGTTTGTTCGCGTCGACTTCAACGTCCCTCTGTCAGGTGAAGCGATAACGGATGATACGCGCATTCGCGCTGCCATTCCAACGATTCAGGATCTGCTCGGCCGGGGCGCACGCGTGATTTTGGCCAGCCACCTAGGCAGGCCGAAAGGTGAAGTCGTGCCGAGCATGTCTCTGGGACCGGTTCGCGCAAGACTTTCTGAACTGCTCGGTAAGGATGTGGCATTTGTCGGCGAGAGCATCGGGCCGAATGTAGAGGCTGCGATCGCAAAACTCGAGGATGGTCAAGTGCTCCTGCTTGAGAATGTTCGCTTTCACAAAGGCGAAGAGAAGAATGATATAGAGCTTGCAAAGCAGTTTGCAGCACTAGCTGATCTTTACGTGAACGACGCGTTTGGTGCTGCACATCGCGCACACGCGACCACAGAGGGCATCGCTCGCTTCCTTCCTGCGGCTGCCGGATTTTTGATGGAAAAAGAGATCTCGGTGATGGGAGATGCGCTGTCTGATCCAAAACGCCCATTTACCGCGATTATCGGCGGCGCCAAGGTGAGCGATAAGATCAAAGTGATCGAAAATCTGCTTGAAAAAGTGGACCGCTTGCTGATCGGTGGCGGCATGGCCAACACATTCTTGATGGCCGAAGGCTATGAACTCGGCAAATCTCTCGTTGAAGCGGATCAGCTTGATACGGCTCGCAAGTTGTTGCAACAGGCTGAGGATTCAGGTAAGGCCCTCTTGTTGCCCGTGGATCTTGTGGTAGCCGAACAGTTTGCGGCAGATGCTCCGAACCGCGTGACGGACCTTAGAGGCGTGAAGCCACAAGAGATGGCGCTCGATATCGGGCCGGAAACGAGAAGGCAGTACACGGAGGCGATTTCGACCTCTCAGACTGTGATTTGGAATGGTCCCATGGGCGTGTTTGAGATGGATGCTTTTGCGCACGGCACGAATGCTGTGGCGCAAGCGGTAGCGGAGGTCAAAGGCACGACGATCATCGGCGGTGGAGACTCAGTAGCTGCGATCGAAAAAGCGGGTCTTGCGTATCGCATGACGCATATTTCGACTGGTGGCGGCGCGTCGT
The DNA here is from genome assembly GCA_021821025.1 of Bacillota bacterium. Lineage (GTDB taxonomy): Bacteria > Bacillota > Bacilli > Alicyclobacillales > SLC66 > JAKACY01. The sequence continues at coordinate 5,252 of JAKACY010000093.1, forward strand.
TGGAATTTTTAGAGGGTCGCAAATTGCCAGGTGTTGAGGCTCTTAGTCCTAAGGATGGTGGAAATCGTTGACGGCTTTGCGTAAGCGACTAATGGCTGGAAACTGGAAGATGTACAAGACCGCCAAGGATGCGCGGGTGTTCGTCGACGAATTGAAGAATTTGCTGGGTAATGTCGAGTCGCTTGGTTCTGTCGCGCCCGAAGCGGCGATCTGTGCACCGTTTACCGTGCTGTACGCACTGCGAGATGAGTTGCCACAACTAGGCGTTGGTCTTGGCGCGCAGAACATGCACGAGGCAGCCGAAGGTGCGTTCACGGGTGAAATCTCCGCGAGTATGCTACAAGATGCTGGGTGTCAATATGTGATCATCGGGCACTCGGAACGGCGGGCGTATTTTGCAGAGACGGATGAAGCTGTGGCGAAAAAGACGGTTGTTGCGCTAGAGTCCTCCCTCGTTCCAATCGTCTGTGTCGGGGAAAGTTTGCAAGAGCGGGAAAACGGTCAGACTGATACGGTGATCGAGAAGCAGATGCGCGTGGTATTAGATGCCCTGGCATCGTTTGCTGCTGAAAAAGGCGAGAGCGAAAAGGTCAAGGATCTCGTCATCGCATATGAACCGATCTGGGCGATCGGCACCGGTAAATCGTCGTCTGCGCAGGATGCGCAGCAGGTGATTGGCCTGATCCGGCGCTTCATCGCCGACCGCCTTGGCCAAGATGTGGCTCAGGCAGTGAGGGTGCTGTATGGTGGTAGCGTCAAGCCTGACAATATCGCGGTGTACTTAGCGCAAGAAGACATCGATGGAGCGCTCGTGGGCGGCGCAAGCTTACAACCCGCTTCCTATGTTGAACTTCTGCGAAAAAGTGTGTGATGCGTCACAAGAAACAGGGTCGATTATGCGGCTATGCCGATAATCTGAAGCAAGGGATCGCCTGGTAATAGGTGTTTCCCTTGCATTTGTGCGTAAAAAAGGTGTAGGAAAGGGGGCGCGAGCATGGCAAAACCAAGGCCATTAGCGCTCATCATACTCGATGGATTTGGACTTCGGGATGAGACTGAAGGAAATGCTGTCAAAGCGGCGAGAAAACCGAATTTTGATCGTCTTCGCAGCACGTATCCGTATACCACGCTTGGCGCGAGCGGCGAAGCGGTTGGACTGCCGGATGGACAGATGGGCAACTCAGAAGTCGGCCACTTGAACCTTGGCGCTGGACGGATTGTGTATCAAGAATTGACGCGCATCAGCAAATCGATTCGAGACCGTGATTTCTTCGATAATCCTGCATTCTTGGGCGCTGCACAGCATGTGAAAGAACATAACTCAAAACTTCATCTGTATGGACTTTTGTCAGATGGGGGTGTGCATAGCCATCTGAATCACGTGATGGCCTTGCTTGATTTTGCAAAACAGGCTGGGGTTAAAGAGGTGTTCGTGCATGCATTTTTAGACGGGCGTGACGTACTTCCGACGACCGGAAGCGGGTATATCCGTAAAGTGCAAGATAAAATGACATCCATCGGACTCGGGCAGATCGCGACTGTTCAAGGTCGCTACTATGCGATGGATCGCGACAAACGCTGGGAGCGGACGGAAAAATCATACCGCGCCATGGTATATGGCGATGGTGAGCACGCGACGGATCCTATGGCTGCTGTCGAAGATAGCTATCGCAAGTCTGTTACGGATGAGTTTTTATTGCCAGTTGTAATCGTGGATCAACAGGATCAGCCGGTGGGGCTCATCGAGGACAACGATGCCATCATCATGTTCAATTTCAGGCCGGATCGTGCGATTCAGATCTCGCAGGTCTTTACTAACGAGGATTTCCGGGGATTCGATCGTGGGCCGAAGTTTCCGCGTACGTACTACGTGTGTATGACCCATTTTAGTGAGAGCGTAGGCGGGTATGTGGCGTATAAACCGACCACGCTAGATAACACGTTTGGCGAGGTGCTGGCGCAGCACAACATGCGCCAGCTGCGCATCGCAGAGACGGAGAAATTCCCTCACGTGACATCATTTTTTAGCGGCGGGCGCGAAGCGAAATTTCCCGGGGAAGAGCGCATCTTGATCCCGTCGCCGAAAGTAGCCACGTACGACTTAAAGCCTGAGATGAGCGCATCTGAGGTGGCGGACGCGGCGGTTGATCGCATTAAGAGCGGGGAGCTGGATGCGATCATTTTAAATTTTGCCAATCCGGATATGGTTGGTCACTCTGGGATTATGGAGGCGGCTGTTAAAGCGATCGAGGCGGTTGACGAGTGCCTGGGACGCGTGGTCGATGCGCTGATTGCACAAGGCGGTGCAGCGATCATCATCGCGGACCATGGGAATTCGGAGACGATGATCGACCCGCAAGCAGGTGGGCCATGTACGACGCACACCACGAACCCTGTGCCATGCATCGTGACGATCTCTGATCTGACGCTTCGTTCAGGCGGCGTGCTGGCGGATATGGCGCCGACGATGTTGGACTTGCTAGAGCTGCCGCAACCGGCAGAGATGACCGGGCGTTCCATTATTGAGAAGTAGTTTGTAGTGATAATTAGAGAGGATGATTGGATTGACGATGATCTATGATGTACATGCGCGCGAAGTGCTCGACTCTCGCGGTAATCCTACGGTCGAGGTGGAAGTGACGCTCGAAAGTGGGGAACGCGGTCGCGCGATCGTGCCGTCGGGCGCATCGACAGGCGCGCATGAAGCAGTGGAACTGCGTGATGGCGATAATAGTCGGTATTTGGGCAAAGGCGTACAAAAAGCGGTGAACTTCGTTGAGGAGACCATCGGACCGGAACTGATCGGCATGGATGCGACGGAACAGGCGACGATCGATGGACTCATGATCGATCTCGATGGCACGGAAAACAAGGGTCGTCTCGGAGCCAATGCGATCCTCGGTGTTTCTTTGGCAGTCGCACGGGCAGCTGCGGCGGGCCTGGACATGCCTATTTACACATACTTAGGCGGGTTTAATGCGAAAACCTTACCAGTTCCCATGATGAACATCGTTAACGGTGGCAAACACGCGGATAACAACGTGGACATGCAGGAATTCATGATCATGCCTGTGGGTGTAACTTCATTCCATGAAGGCCTGCGAATGGGTGCAGAAGTTTTTCATTCGTTAAAAAGTGTATTGAATAAAAAAGGCCTCGCGACGGCAGTCGGTGACGAGGGTGGTTTTGCACCCAACTTGAAGTCTAACGAAGAAGCGCTGCAGGTGATTCTCGAAGCCGTCGAAAAAGCAGGCTACAAGCCTGGCGCGGATATTCGCTTAGCGATGGATGTCGCGTCGACGGAAATGTTCAAAGATGGCAAATACCACTTCGAAGGCGAAGGCGTCTTGCGCACAGCGGATGAAATGATCAAGTTCTACGAGCATCTCGTTGCAAACTACCCGATCATCTCCATCGAAGACGGTTTGGCGGAAGATGACTGGGATGGTTGGAAGGCTTTGACCGAAGCACTGGGCAGCAAGGTGCAGTTGGTCGGCGACGACCTTTTTGTCACCAACACGAAGCGACTCGCGCAAGGTATCGAAAAAGGCATCGGCAACTCGATTCTTGTCAAGGTCAATCAGATCGGCACGCTGACGGAGACGTTCGATGCGATCGAGATGGCGAAACGCGCGGGGTATACGGCGATCATTTCGCACCGCTCGGGTGAGACGGAAGATTCAACGATTGCAGACATCGCGGTGGCAACGAATGCGGGTCAGATCAAAACTGGCGCACCATCACGCACGGACCGCGTGGCGAAGTACAATCAGCTGCTTCGCATCGAAGATGCCCTTGGTAAAACGGCGCGGTACGGTGGGCTTAGCGCATTTTACAACCTGCGCTAAGGCTGGCGGGGTAAGTGACCGATAGAGATATTTCGTAACAAAATGGCGCGACGAAGGATTAGATAGCGTCGCGCCTGAATGATCGTTGTTACGATATTTCCAAATGTGCTATACTTGTACGGTCGATTTGGAGGTGAAATTGTGCTCGTTGTAGCGAAGGTGCTTCTTGTAATCGTCAGCGTGGTGCTGGTTGCGGTGATTCTCCTCCAGTCGGGTCGAAGTGCAGGTTTGGGAGCCATCACCGGTGGTGGCAACGAAAGCGGGGCATCGCGGCGCGGCAAGGGAACGGATCCCATGCTCGCGAAGGCGACGTCGATTGCCGCGATCGTATTTTTTATCGTAACGATATGGATCGCGTGGATCGTGACGCATTAACTTTGGGACCATGCAATCACACATACTTCAGTGAAACGGCATCGCAGTCGCGGTGCTTTTTGCGTATCTGAATGTGCTAAAAGGATGAGTCTGAATACATAACATGAGGCGTGGCCTGTTCCACAGATGCATAGGGAAGGTGGT
>JAKACY010000094.1 GCA_021821025.1 Bacillota bacterium
GATCTCGGCGAGCGAACTTGGCATGGATCGCGCGCATGCGGATTATATGGGGATGTTAGCCACGGTTCTTAACGCCCTCGCGTTACAAGATGAACTTGAGAGAATCGGTGTTGTGACGCGCGTGCAGACTTCCATCGAGATGAGGCAGGTTGCCGAGCCGTACATCCGCAGGCGAGCAATTCGACATTTGGAGAAAGGGCGCGTCGTCATCTTTGCTGGGGGAACAGGTAATCCGTTTTTCACAACGGATACGACCGCGGCGCTTAGAGCAGCGGAGATCGAAGCAGATGTGATCTTGATGGCCAAAAACGGCGTGGACGGTGTGTACACCGCTGATCCGCAGAAGTTTCCTGAGGCGAAGAAGTATGAGACCCTCACCTTTATGACTGTGCTGAGCCAGGGCCTTGGTGTGATGGATTCAACGGCCACGTCTTTGTGCATGGATAACAACATTCCGATCCTTGTGTTCTCTATTTCTGATGCAGGTAACATACTCAGGGCCGTGCGCGGCGAGTCGATTGGTACGATTGTGAGGAGGGAAGAACAGTGAGCGTTGATTTTGAAAAAGTCGCGTCAGAACGGATGCAAAAATCGCTGGCTGCTTTGAAAAAGGACATGGGTACTGTGCGTGCGGGACGGGCGACGCCGGCTTTGCTCGACAAAATAACCGTCGAATACTACGGGACGCCGACGCCTCTGTCGCAGATGGCCAGCATCACGGCGCCAGAACCGCGGCAACTTGTCATTCAGCCATGGGATAAAAATACAATACATGATATTGAAAAAGCGCTCCTAAAGTCTGATCTGGGCCTAACACCTAGTAACGACGGTATCGTGATACGTCTTTCAGTGCCGCAGCTGACCGAAGAACGCCGACATGAACTTACAAAGGTGATTCGTAAGATGGCGGAAGAAGGTCGCATCGCAGTTCGCAATGTGCGCCGCGATATCAACGAAGAGATTAAGAAAGCGGAGAAGCAGTCGTCATTATCTGAGGACGAGAGTCGTAGATTGCAAGAGCGCATTCAAGACGTCACGGATAAAACGGTCGCAGAAGTGGATCGGGTACTCGCGCAAAAGGAACGGGAATTGATGGAGGTATAGCGCGTAAGACCACGTCGCAGCTTGGGGGAAATCTGAATGGTGCCTAAATGGGGGCAATTTCTGCGCGGTCGGGCTGCGCCGAAGATCATGGACGCATCCATTGATAAGAGCCGCCTGCCCAAGCATGTCGCGATCATCATGGATGGTAATGGAAGATGGGCGCGGTCACGCGGTTTGCCGCGGGCTGCGGGTCACCACGCCGGAATGGTTGCGATGAGAGAGGTCATCCGAGCTGCGGATGATGTAGGGATAGAAGCGATTACGCTGTACGCATTTTCTACAGAAAATTGGAAGCGCCCTATAGCGGAGGTGCAGTATCTGTGGACGCTGCTCGAAGAGTTTTTTAAGAGCGATATTGATGAACTCGTCGAACGCAACGTGCGCATTGTGTTTATTGGCAATACGAATCAACTTCCTGATTACACGCAAGGTATCGTTAAACGGGCGATCGATCTTACTCGACCTAACACGGGTATGGTGGTGCAATTCGCGCTGAATTATGGCAGTCGGGCCGAGCTCGTTCAAGCTGTGCGCAGCATTGCTGAAAAGGTTTCAAGAGGTGAAGTCGATGCATCATGTATCGACGAGCATGTGATAGCATCTGAGCTTCAAACGTGTGGTGTCCCTGATCCAGACTTGCTCATTCGTACCTCGGGGGATCAGAGAATCAGTAATTTTCTTCTTTGGCAGATTGCCTATACTGAGCTTTACTTTGCACCTGAGATGTGGCCGGATTTTAAGCGGAATCACTTTCTGGAGGCTATACGCGTGTACAGTTCGCGGGAGCGGCGGTTTGGCGGCCTTAAATGAGGTGGAAAGCGTGCTTTTGCAGCGGATCGTAACGGCGATTATTGGCGTGGCATTAGTTGTAGGAACCACGTGGCTCGGCGGAGTGTGGTTGGCGGTGCTCTTTGCGGCTATCGCCGCCACGAGCACGCTCGAGATCGGGGCGATGATGAAAGTTAGGCCAAGCAGCGCCGAGAGTATCATTGCGCTGATTTTTGCGGTCGCCATGGTACTGTTTCCAAGGTTTGTAGGGTTCTGGTATGTACTGTTTTACTTGCTTCTGGTCTTGACGATCGTTCGTCGGGAGCAGTTTTCTTTTTCAGGAGCAGGAGTTTTATTTGCCGCTGCGTTGTACAGCAGTTACGCGTTTCGGACGATGCTAGATCTGCGCGCGCTAACGGATGGGTTCGGATGGGTTCTCCTTGTCTTTATCGGCATCTGGTCGACAGACACAGGAGCTTTTTTTGTGGGCAGGGCCTTCGGGGGTCGTAAGCTATTGCCAGAGGTTAGCCCGAAAAAGACAGTGTCTGGTGCGCTTGGTGGATTTATATCCGCTATGGTGTTGACGACGGTCGCTGGTGTCGTGATGATCGACGCTAGCCTTGGAAGATGGGTGTTCTTTGCGGTTCTAGGGGCAGTGATTTCTGTCGCCGGGCAATTGGGAGACTTGGTTGAGTCCGCGTTAAAGCGGCACTATGCGGTCAAGGATTCGGGTTGGATCTTGCCTGGCCATGGTGGGGTGCTTGATCGCTTTGATAGCTTGCTCTTAGCCGCACCCATCGCGTATCATTTAATTATGTGGATGTTTCCTCATCCGTGAGAAGGGGTGGAGCCGTGGCTCGGAAGTTGTTAATTCTTGGTGCCACTGGGTCTATCGGTAGGCAGACGCTCGATGTGGTTCGCGCGCACCGCGATGAGTTTGAGGTGATCGCGCTTAGCGCGCATACGCGAGTCGATGAACTCTTGGAACTGATTCGAGAGTTCGAGCCTGAGACCGTTGCGGTGCATTCAAAGGAACAGGCTGAGCGTATTCGATCCGCAGTTCCATCTGTTTCGGTGTTTTTTGGAGAGGATGCACTGGTCTCGGTTGCCACTTGTAGCCCTGGTGCTCTAGTTGTAAATGCGGTGATGGGTGCAGTCGGAATCCGACCGACGCTTGCTGCCCTAGAGGCGTTCTGTGATGTGGCGTTAGCGAATAAAGAGACGCTCGTTGCGGCTGGTGAACCAGTGATGGAGATGGCGCGACGCTTTAACGTTCATATCTACCCGATCGATTCAGAGCACTCCGCTTTAGCTCAGTGCCTTCGCGGTTATGATGTATGCGATGTAGAAAGATTAATTTTGACTGCGTCTGGCGGTCCATTTAGAGGTCGATCCAGAGAGTCGTTAGAATATGTTACAGTGACGGACGCGCTGTCTCACCCTACTTGGAGTATGGGTGCCAAAATCACCGTCGATTCGGCCACCCTTATGAATAAAGGCCTTGAAGTCATAGAGGCTCATTTTTTATTTGGTGTTCCATATTCCGCGATTGATGTGTTAGTGCACCCACAAAGCATCGTCCATTCCATGGTACAATTTCGAGATGGTGCGTTACTGGCGCAACTGGGTGCCCCTGATATGAGAGTTCCGATTTCGTACGCCATATTCTGGCAGGAAGGTAGGCGCACTGAGAGTTGGCCCCGGCTGGATCTTACTAAGATGAGCCAGCTTACCTTCGAACAACCTGATATGGTGACATTCCCAGCGTTGTCTTTAGCGTATGACTGTGGGCGAACAGGTGGTACCCTGCCAGCAGTCATGAACGCTGCCAATGAGGTTGCAGCAACCTCTTTTTTGCAAGGAAAGATTCGCTTTTCAAGCATTTACCGCATCGTCGCGGACGTGGTTGAAAAGCATCTGGTGGTCTCCCATCCAAGTGTAGAGGAGATCTTTGAGGCCGATACGTTGGCTCGTAAGCTAGCCATCGATGCGATTGCCAAGAGAGGGTGAGTTTATTGCCTAGTGCTATTCTTGCGGGTGGCCTCAAGTCTGTAATCGGCGTGATTGTCGTGTTTTTGGTGCTAGTCACGATTCACGAGTTCGGACACTTTATCGTCGCGAAAAAATCTGGTGTTTTGGTCCCGCGTTTTGCGATTGGGTTCGGCCCAGCGATCTTTCGATTTGGCAAGGGCGAGACTGAATACTCGATTCGCTTGTTCCCGCTCGGTGGTTACGTACAATTGGCAGGAGAGATTCCTCAGGATACGTATTTTAAAAAAGGCGAAGGACTATCGGTAGTTTTAGATGATCACGGTGAGGTGCATTTCGTCGGAGATCCAAAAGATCTGCCCGATGGCATTAAAGGTACGCTTCACTCCATCGATTCTTCGCGCGCATTCACGATCGCGCTTGATACTGAGGATGGATTCCATCAGTGGCGCATGAGTAGGCGGACGTTCCTTGTGAGTGGTAAAGATCGCATCCCGCTTGCTCCGCCAGATCGCCAGATGGGTCAAAAGCCTCTATGGATTCGCATGCTGATTGTATTGGCCGGGCCGCTAATGAACGTGGTTCTCACCGTTTTGTTGTTTTCCGTTATCGCTGGTTATGTTGGAGTTCCGGCATCCCCTCCGCAGGTCGCCAGCGTCGAGGCCTCGTCGCCAGCACAGCGGGCTGGGTTGCATCCTGGAGATGTAATCACAGCGGTAGACGGTCAGGCTGTTCACAGTTGGATGCAGTTAGTCGTTCAAATACAGAATCACCCGAAGGATAAGTTGTCTTTCGTGGTTGATCGTGGGGCGCAACATGTTAATCTTACCGTCATTCCTCGCCTTAGGCAGGACGGTACTGGATTTATAGGGGTGTCACCAGCCTCCACGCACAGTATCGGGCCGTCGATCAGCGGTGGTGTCTCACAGACGGTGTACTACAGTCAGATGATTTATAACTCTTTAGGCACGCTGTTTACGCACCGCAGCGCCTTTGTCAAAGATGTGGCAGGGCCGGTTAAAATCGTGGCTGTGATCGGTCAGCAGGCGCAATTGGGGCTTTTGAATCTGATGAACCTGACTGCGATTCTGAGCTTAAATCTGGCTATCTTCAATCTCTTGCCAATTCCGGCGCTGGATGGCAGCCGATTCTTATTTATGATCGTGGAATTTTTGCGGGGGCGTCCTATCGATCCGCGCAAAGAGTATTTGGTGCATGCAGTTGGATTTGCGCTCTTGATCCTTCTAACGGTGTTTAGGACGTACCTCGATGTGACGCAGTTGAAGCTATTTTGATGTGACGCAAGCAATTTTTTTGGGAGAGGTTATAGGTGTCAGAGCAAACGGGGATCGATCAGCCTTTAGCGGATGCGCCGTCGCAGCTTGAGGGAGTTCGTGATGCGTTTTCGGGCGCTCCGCTGCAGTTTTTACAGATTTCAGAGATCAATAAAGAGTTAGCGTTTACGAGACTGTGCAAGGCGAACGTGATGGTTACGATCTATGACTTGCAGCGCAGTGTAGACATTCAATTGTGTGACGAGGATTTACTGGATCCGGAGTTGATATACGGGTCGTGGTCGTGGTTGCGAGCAACTATGCCTGACGTCAATTTCCAGTTGCGCCGCGCTTCAAAAGTCTTGGGTTCGGACGAACCCTCGTTCTTCTTCAAAGATCAGGATCACTTTGCAAATTATCTGCGCTTTGCACTGATGGCCCTCGCCGAACAGGATCACATGCTTATAGGCCTGATTTCGCACGCGCGTTTTTCCTTAGATGGTCATGCATGTACAGTTCGACTTCCCGCAGACAGTGAATTAGTGCGCGTGAGGCGGTGGGAAGTTAGACTGAGTGACTTGCTGTTTTTGTGGACAGGGGTTAAGGTCTCTATCTTTATCACTGAGCACCATGAACAGCGCGAGATTATGACTGAGTTTCGTCGTACAGTTGAACAAGAAGTGCACATCGCAGTTCAAAATCAAACTGTGCAGGCTCCGTCTGAAGGGAACAATGTCAAGGCGGATACGCCGCCACAGCAACAGTCTATCCTTTTTGGGACAAGCATCGAAGAAGATGCCCAGCCCATTTCTCAGGTCCAAGATGAGATGCGGCGCGTGACTTTGTGTGGGCGTGTATTTGGGTTGGAGACTCGTGATTTGGCGAGCGGACGGCAGTTGGTGCAGTTTCATTTAACAGATGACACGGATTCACTAACGTGTAAAATCTTCTCCAAGGGAACCAAGAAGGAATCTGGACTATCAGACTTGGCTGATGGCCAGTATCTCCGGGTGCGAGGCTCGGTGCAGTATGATCAGTATATGAAAGAATTGGCTCTATCTATTACGGATATGCAAACTTTCGTGCCGCAGGTGATCGCGGATGACGCGCCTGAAAAACGCATTGAGTTGCATGCACATACGCAGATGAGTTCCCTAGATGGTGTCGTCTCAGCGACAGATCTTGTGAAGTGGGCTAAAAATCTCGGGCACGAAGCCGTTGCCGTGACAGACCATGGAGTAGTACAGGCATATCCTGAGGCGTTTTCGGCTGGGAAAAAATACGGGTTGAAGGTCTTGTATGGTGTCGAGGCCTATTTGATCGATACGGGCCAGACTGTCGTCTACAGACCCACTGGCGATCTTTTAACGGATGACACGACCTATGTGATTTTTGACACGGAGACGACAGGACTATCTGCTTCTGAAAATGAGTTAATAGAGATTGCGGGCGTCAAGATGCAAGGGGATCGGATCGTCGATACGTTTGCCTCACTCATAGAGCCAAAGGCGCAGATCTCCGCGAAGATTACGGAGATCACGAATATCACCAATGAAATGGTGGCAGGACAACCGCCTGTAGAGCATGTTTTACCGCAATTCCGGGCTTTTTGCGAAGGGTGTGTACTGGTTGCGCATAACGCGGAGTTTGATATGGCATTTTTGTCCACTCATGCAAAGCGCATCGGGATGCAAGGCTTCGAACAGCCTGTGATCGATACACTTGCACTCGCGAGGATCATCTTTCCAAACGACCGCAATCACCGTTTGAAGTCGTTGACACAAAAGTTTGATGTGAAGCTGATCAACCACCATCGTGCACTAGCAGACTCCGAAGCGACAGGGCATGTATTTTTTAAATTATTGCAGGTGGCAAAAGAACGAGCTGCGATTCAAACCCTACGTGATTTGGCGCAAATGGGCGAGAGTAGTTCAGATTTTTCTCGCAGTCGATCGTACCATGCGAGCATACTGGTAAGATCGATGACTGGGCTGAGAAATATGTACAAGCTGGTTTCTCGTGCACACATCGATTACTTCTATCGTGAACCGAGAACGCCTCGCAAATTACTTCAGGAGATGCGAGAAGGCCTTCTAATCGGTTCTGGGTGCAAGTTTGGCGAACTTTTTCAGGCGATCTTGCGTGGGAAGTCGCGCGATGAGTTGCTTGAGATGATGAGGTTTTATGACTATATCGAGATTCAACCGCCGGATCATTACGCGCCATTAATTGAATCGGAGGAAGTAGGATCGCTCGAAGTCATCAAAGAGTATCAATTGCTGCTGCTCGATTTAGCGGATGAGTTAGAAAAGCCGATTGTCGCAACAGGTGACGTTCACTTTTTGCGCAAGGAAGACGGGATTTACCGGGAGATCATTCAGTCGGGGACTGTAGGTGGTCGAGACCGTCCAAAGGGCAAGCAGCCGCAGCTTTCATTTCGAACGACGCAAGATATGTTGACCGCATTTGCGCACCTTGGAGAACGTGCTAGAGAGGTCGTGATCGACAACCCGAAAAGGATTTCGGACATGATCGAATCGATCAGCCCTGTGCCGGATCGTGTTTATCCGCCGATCATGGAGGGCGCAGATGATGAGGTGCGCCGGGTCTCTTACGAAAAGGTGCACCAAGTGTATGGTGAAACGCTTCCTCAAGTTGTATCAGAACGGCTGGAAAAGGAACTGCATAGTATTGTTACCAATGGCTTCTCGGTCAATTACCTTATCGCACATAAGCTGGTTACGAAGTCATTATCGGACGGTTACATCGTGGGTTCAAGGGGTTCTGTTGGATCGTCGTTTGTTGCGACCATGATGGATATCACCGAGGTAAACCCGCTAGCGCCTCACTATATCTGTAAAACGTGTCGTTACACGGAATTCATTCTCGATGGATCGATCGGGTCGGGATTTGATCTGGTCGACAAAGACTGTCCGCAGTGTGGGCACAGCCTCGCAAAGGATGGACAAGACATCCCGTTTGAAACATTTCTAGGGTTTAAGGGAGACAAGGTACCAGATATCGACCTTAACTTTTCAGGTGAGTATCAATCACGGGCGCACAAGTATACTGAAGAGCTTTTTGGTTCGGATTTTGTCTATCGAGCTGGCACCATCTCTACGATTGCGGAGAAGACGGCGTTCGGTTATGTTCGTAAATGGGCGGAAGACAGTGGGCGTCAGCTGAGAAATGCGGAGATCGCTCGTCTTGTGGCGGGTTGTACCGGAATTAAACGCACGACCGGACAGCATCCTGGCGGGCTCATCATCGTGCCGAGCGATCATGAGATCTTCGATTTTTGCCCGATTCAGTTTCCGGCTGATGATCGAACATCAGGTACGAGGACGACGCATTTTGATTTTCACTCCATCCATGATAACCTCTTGAAGCTCGATATTCTCGGACATGATGATCCGACTGTGCTACGTATGCTGCAAGATATCACGGGCATGGATACGCGATCCGTGCCCGTGGATGATCCGCTTGTCTATGGGCTCTTTTGCGGTACGGAAAGTCTTGGAGTGAAGCCGCAGCAGATCAGGTCCAACACTGGCACCTTTGGTATCCCTGAATTCGGGACGAAATTCGTCCGCCAGATGTTGGAGGACACGAAACCATCGACGTTTGCTGATTTGGTACGAATCTCGGGCTTGTCTCATGGAACGGACGTTTGGTTGACAAACGCCCAAGAGCTCATTCGTAGAGGCGTCGCTCCACTGCAAGAAGTCATATGTTGTCGGGACGATATCATGGTGTACTTGATCTATCGCGGGTTAGATCCGTCGCGCGCCTTTAAGATCATGGAATCTGTGCGAAAAGGCAAAGGTGTTTCCGAAGAAGATGCAAAATATATGCAGTCTTTTGATGTCCCACAGTGGTACCTTGACTCTTGTCAGAAGATCAAGTATATGTTTCCGAAAGCGCACGCTGCTGCTTACGTGCTAAACGCGGTGAGAATCGCCTACTTCAAGGTGCATCACCCTCTTGCGTTTTACGCAGCATACTTCACTGTGCGGGCTGAAGACTTTGACCTTATGCTGATGGAGCGGGGTGCGGATGCCATCGATGCGCGGATCGCTGAGATCGAAAGTAAGGGTAACACCGCGATGCCGAAAGAAAAGGCCCTCCAAACCGTTCTGGAGGTAGCGTTAGAAATGACTCGTCGCGGTTTTCGGTTTTATCCGCTGGATTTATATCAGTCGGATGCAACCCGCTTTTTGCTAAAGGACGATGGACTTTTGCCACCGTTTGCTGCCGCGCCGGGTATTGGGGAAACGGCTGCGCGCAACATCATGTCAGCGCGTCAACAGGCTGAATTCGTCTCGATTGAGGACATTGGAGATCGCGCGCATGTGTCAAAAACGGTATTGGAACTGCTTGAAGGGTATGGTTGTCTACAAGATTTGCCAGCATCAAACCAGCTCAGTTTATTTTAACATAAGGAATGGTAA
>JAKACY010000095.1 GCA_021821025.1 Bacillota bacterium
TCTCGCCCTCTTTCACCGATCAAAGCGATCACGTTCACGTCGGCCGAACTGTTGCGCGCAACCATGCCTAAAAGAGTACTTTTACCAACACCGCTTCCGGCAAAAAGTCCAACTCTTTGACCTAATCCAAGTGTTAGGAGGCCATCGATAACCCTTACGCCAGACACCAATACACTGTCAATACGAGGCCGGTCAAGCGGCGAAGGAGGAGTCTGCTCTGTCGGAGCCGTGTCAGAACAAAAGATTTCTCCACAACCGTCAATCGGGCGTCCAAGACCGTCCAAAACCCTTCCGAGTAGTGAATGATCTACCGCAACGCGCAAAGTATCCCCCGTCGCCTCTACCGTGCTACCTGGCGATAGTCCATCAACCGCCCCGAGCGGCATAAGTAGAACACGTCCTTCTTTGAAACCCACCACCTCGCAAAACGATTCGCGTGCATCCCCAGCTCGAATGATGCACACATCGCCAATCTTTGTGCTCGGTCCGCGCGACTCGATCGTAAGACCAATGACCTTGTCAATCCTGCCAAGTCGCTTATTTAACCGTGCGCCGCGTAGTGCTAGGTCATATCGTTGTAACAGGGTCTGTGTCGCCGCCATGCGCCTCCCACTCCTTTGCTACTGAAAAGAGTGCACTAGCCACCTGGGTAAATCGCACCTCCAGGCGAGCATCGACTGAACCATACTCGGTATTCATGACGACATCTCCTGAAGCCAAAGTTGAATCGATCACAATCAGGCACTCGGCAGGCTGTAAAAGTACGCTTTCTATCGCACCGCGTTGCCTCAACATAGACACATAATCTGCGGCCGACACGCGCAGTTCTACCTTAGCTACAGGTTCGCTCTCGCCAAGCACCTGACGCACCATGTTCGCCACATACTCTTCATCTGAGTGAAGCTCTCTTTCCACAATGCGGCGTGCGATACGCAACGCTAGCGCTACCACAGCTGACTCGGAACTCCTTATCCGAAGCACCCGCTCCATTTCAGCGGCTTTTAAGATCTGGTTGGACTGTTCAATCTGTTCAGCCATGCCCTTAATTGCGTCGCTTCTTCCAAGCCGTACGCCCTCAATCCGACCTTCTTCTTGCGCAGCTATGCGCACATGATCTGCCATTTCATTTGCTTGCTGAACCAACGTCAAGGCGCGCGCCTTCGCCTCTTGAACGATCTCAAGCGCTCTTCTCTCCATCTGCTCTAACTCCCGCTGCTTTTGAGAGACCTGCCCGGACAATTCTTCTATCACAGCTCGTAGGCGTTCGTCATCCCTCAAGCTTAGCGCATGAGCTTGTCTATCAAGAGCATCACCCTCTGCTTCGAGATCCGCACAGGGTAGCGCCGACACTGGACCAATCTGGCGACAACGCAGCAACTTATCCTCTAATCGAAGAATCTTAGACAAGTACGTCATCCCCCCCGCCACGTCCCACTACAATCTCTCCCAAGTCATCTAGGCGACGAATCTGCGCCACGATACGCTGCTGCGCCTCTTCAACATCGCGTAAGCGCACAGGTCCGGCAAACTCCATGTCCTGTTTCATCGTTTCAACCATGCGCTTAGACATGTTGCGGTAAATCACGTCTTTAACTTCCTCGCTAGCCGTTCGCAGCGCAAGTTGCAAATCCGCCTGTTCCACATCTCGAATCATGCGCTGAATCGACCGATCATCAAGCAATACGATGTCTTCGAAAATAAACATTCGCTTTTTAATATTCTCAGCCAGCACCGGATCGCTTAACTCCAATGATTCCATAATGCTTTTTTCAGTCGCTCGATCGACACCGTTTAAGATCTTTACGATAGCATCGAGTCCACCTACCGAAAGTGCGTCTACCGCAGTGGTTGACGCCAACTTGTTTTCCAGAATCCTCTCGATCGAACCCACAACCTCTGGACTTGTGACTTCCATCGTGGCAATTCGCCTCGCCACGTCATAGCGGACGTGCGCTGGCAACTCTCCTAATATCGCCGAAGCCTGCGCAGGCTCTAAATATGACAAAACGAGTGCAATCGTTTGTGGGTGTTCGCCTTGTATAAAACTGAGAATTTGAGCTGGCGGAGCTTTACGCGCAAATTCGAAGGGGCGCACCTGCAGTGACGAAGTCAGGCGTTCCACAATTTCAATGGCTCGCTCTGTGCCAAGCGCCTTTTGCAGAATTTCCCGTGCGTAGTCGATCCCACCTTGGGAAATATACTGTTCGGCCACAGCTAGTTCATGAAATTCTTGAAGTACACCCGTCCGGTTCGAGCGATCCACGCGCCTGATTGATGCGATCTCAAGCGTCAACCGTTCGATCTCGTCTTCACGCAAGAATTTATAGATGGAAGCTGCGACCTCCGGACCAAGTGAAATCATCAAGACCGCGGCCTTTTGGGCATTTTTGATATCTACCTCACGCCGCACCCGTCTCACCTCCGAAAGCTGTTCTGATGCCTCATTCTTCAGAAATCCAAGCCCTTAATAACGATGCAAATGCCTCCGGACGACGCATCGCCAATTCGCGCAGTTGATTCGCGAGTGTTGCATCTTCCGCCTCTTCCGGAGGACTCGCCAAAGCCGCGTTAGAAATCGATTCGATCGCGTCTTCACGCAGCCGCTTTTTGTTTCTCCGGCGAACGAGTCCAAACGTGACCCCACCCATACCAAGCAAGAGCCCGACAGCTCCGAGGGCTCCAATAGCCGGATTAAGCCCTGTGCCTAGAGTCGTGCCTGAACCCTGATTGGGTGCGAACGGCATGCCTATGACGCTGACACTCGGTGACGCTACACTCGTGAGCCCGACTGCAGTCTGAACATACGAACGAATCTCTTTCATCACCGGAGGCGTCAACGCTACGGCAGAAGTATTGACCACGACACTGACGGTATATCCATTTATTTGAACAGGAGCCAACGTTTTAGAAATATCTGTATAGCTGTTGTCATAGTTGGTCGTACTGGAACGCGTTAAGGAAGAACTGCCATTGCCACTTCCTGTCGACCCATAAGTTGATAAATTCGGGTTCTGCGTTGCCTGACCTGCTATTCCACCAGAAGTCCCGCTAGAAGCTCCCGTACTAGAGGAAGAACTGGACTGGGTGGATAAGGGCGGGCCCGCCGTCACTACGTGTTGATGCAGGGCTTCATCTATAAAAGTCATATTGGCATGAACGATCACCGACACGTTACCTTGACCAAGCATTTTCGTCAGGCTATCGCGCAAAGTGCCTGCGAGTGAACTCTCGACTTGTTGGCGCAAAGACAACTCCTGAACGGCCTGCGAGGAGGAACTTTGTCCAAGGGCGCTTTGCGGTGAGATCTGCGAACTAAGATCATTGCCATACTGATCGATCACAGATACATCAGTTGCTGCTAATGACGGAACAGCATGTGCAACGAGCTGTTGAATACCGAAGACTTGTCCAGGAGATAACGTCACCCCGGCGCCAAGAGTGAGCAAAACGGATGCTTTTGCCCCTTGATTGGTGCTAGGATCAATAAAAGTCTGCTGCTGAGGCATCACGATGTTAACCTGCGCACTAGAAATCCCATCAATCGATTCAAGAGATTGGGCGATCCGGTCTTGCAAAACGTTTAATACTTGCAAATTCAGCTCTTGCGTCGACATACCGAACAAGTTGCCCTGTTGCAAGATAGACGAATAATCCACATACCCACTTTGCGGCAAACCAACCATCGCCATATCAACGCGTACCTGGTCAGCTTGTGCCGCAGGCACCAAAATCGTGTTGTTTTGCAATTGATAAGGGATTTTCATCTGATCAAGCTTTTGCGTAATCTGGCCTGCAGATTTTGCATCGAGATTAGAAAAGACGACCTGGTAGTTTGGATTCATCAGCAAAACAGAAAGTAGCAAGACAGTTAAAAGGAAAAACCCTGCACTGATCCACAAGGTCCATCGTTTACGTTCACTCAGTGACTCATAAAAGGTTTTAATACGCGTGAGCCAAACTCCAACGTCAAAATTCATTGCCATCCATCACCCTGCCGCAATCGGCTATACCTGCATATTCATCACTTGATTGTAAGCGTCAACGACGCGGTTTCGTACTTGTACCGTTAGTTCCACCACCAACTGAGCCTGAGTCGCAGCAACCATTGCCTGCTCAATTCCCACCGATTTTCCAGCGGCCAAGTTCACCCCTTGGCTTTCAGACCCGCTCACAGTCTGGTTCAGATTATTGATGGCATTTGATAAAAAGGACCCAAACGAACCGCCAGAAGTCGTAGCCTGTGACGAGGTTGACGCGGGCAAGGAAGTTAAAGGAAGAGAAGAAATCGACGATATCACCGCATGTTCACCTCCTTAAAAGCTCTGCGTATCGCATACGAGCACGTATGTACCGGATCATTTTATTTACCAATCTGTAGTGATTGCACATCCACCTGTTTTGATGCATTAAACGCAGTGACGTTCGCTTCATAGGCGCGTGACGCCGTAATCATATCAATCATCTCTGTCGATACATCCACATTTGGCATCTGAACATAGCCATTCACTGCATCAGGATTGCTGGGATCATAGACTAACTTAAATGGACTGGGATCCTGGACAATCCCTTGAACCTGTACACCGGCCCCTGGGACTTGCCCCGACGCAGCGCTCAGTGCAGACGAAAAGCTGCTTGACGGCGCCGTCCCTAACACGACTTGCTCACGCCTGTAAGGGCCACCTTGCGGCGTCCTCGTCGTATTTGCATTTGCAATATTGTTGGCGATCACGTCTAGCCACAGACGGTTTGCGACAAGCCCAGACGTACTCGTAGAAAGACCATCAAACAAACCCACGGTATCCTATCAACTCCCTATGATCGCCGTTTTAAGCAGCGAAAACTGATCATTTAATTCCTGCACCAGCGCCGCGTAATCGATTTGGTTCTCCGCCATACCGCTCATCTGTGCGTCAAGATTCACATTGTTGCCGTTTGAGGAGACACTCGTATTCGATACTGTGCTGACCACCGGCGAGACTCCGACTCCGGACGCGCCTGCGGCTATATTTAAATCTCGTCCGCTGTTTGCCGCCATCGCAAGAGGACCCTGTGCACTTTGAGTCGTGATTCCCAGGTCCGCGAGGCGGGCCTGTAGCAGGCTGTTGAAAGAGACCGTCTGTTCCTTATATCCAGGTGTGTTGGCATTTGCAATATTATTGGCATATACCTGCTGGCGCAGTTCATCGGCTTGCATAGCAGATGTCAAGGATGACATCAAGACAGAATCTAGCACGGCCAAACTACGACCCCCCTCATGCTTTTTACTCTCTTTTATTTCGACACATTTCAACATTAACCTTCAAGGAAATATGATTATCTTCGACATTTTCTGTCTCAAAATACGAAACAGGCTATGCATGAAATATAATTCATGCATAGCCTGAAATTCAATCTACAGCAATAAAGTTGTTACAATGATAATCGTTGCACGCAGTGACGCCAGAGCCCGCACAACGGTCTAGCTTAGCGATGGCGAACTTTATCGAGCTGCGGCAGCAATTTATCATTTAGTATCCGAATATACGTGCCTTTCATGCCTAAAGAACGCGACTCGATGACACCAGCGCTCTCTAATTTGCGCAGCGCATTAACGATCACCGAGCGAGTGATCCCTACGCGATCCGCGATCTTGCTCGCTACAAGCAGACCTTCACGGCCATCTAGTTCCTCAAATATGTGCTCCACGGCCTCAAGTTCGCTAAAGCTTAGGGAGTCCACCGCCATCTGAACAACAGCCTTGGCACGCGTTTCCTCTTCAATCTCGTGAGCGCGAGAACGTAAAATTTCCATTCCAACCACCGTTGCGCCATATTCGGCCAAAAGCACATCTTCTTCCGTGAAACTTTGCTCAAACCGAGCGACAATTAAAGTGCCGAGACGGTCGCCTCCACCGATGATAGGAACGATCGTCGTGAATTTCTCTTCCGACGCACTATGCACATCATCAGGAAAGACACAGAATGGCATCTCATCATGCAAGTTTTCTGCCGTTTGATCTCGGCGCAACAAATCAGCGTTGTAGTCGTGAGGAAACACGCGCTGCGCCAAGACATCATCGCGAACAACACTACCCTCGAATTCACGGGTAATGGCATAGCCTAGAATCTTGCCCGATCTTGATACCACATAAATGTTGGATTCCGTGACGTCTCTCATCACTTCGGCCATTTCGATAAAATCTACATATTGGCCTGCGCGCTGCAATAAGCGGTTGATCCTTCTCGTTTTCGCTAATAAATCCACTGTTTTTCCCCCATCATAAGATATAGTGACTTAAATCCCGATCACGCACAATCGACGACAGCTTCTCATCGACATACTCCGGTGTGACAACCACAGTCTTTTCACCAATGTCTGGCGCGCTGAAGAGTAAATCCTGAAGCACACGCTCGACTAAAGTGTGCAATCTTCTCGCTCCGATATCCTCGGTGCTGGCGTTGACCTCTGTCGCGATCTCGGCTAGCCGCTTTACCGCCTGCGGCGAAAATTCGACGGTGACACCCTCTGTGGCTAAAAGTGCCACGTACTGCGTGAGAAGAGCATGCTCCGGCTCTGTTAAAATCCGCATCAAATCGTCTGGTGACAGACTAGACAACTCAACGCGAATCGGAAATCGCCCTTGAAGCTCAGGGATGAGATCTGACGGCTTTGACATGTGAAACGCGCCGGCCGCGATAAATAGCATATGATCCGTTTTGACGGGCCCGTGTTTTGTCATGACCGTCGAGCCCTCGACGATTGGCAATATGTCGCGCTGGACGCCTTCTCGCGACACGTCTGCCCCTGCGCGTCCTTCACGCGTGGCAATCTTGTCGATCTCATCAATGAAGATAATGCCCGCCTCTTCCGCGCGCCGCACCGCTTCTGCTGTCACTTCTTCCATGTCGATCAGCTTTTGCGCTTCTTCTTGAATCAGCAACTTGCGTGCTTCAGCGACAGTAACCTTGCGATGCCGCTTACGTTTCGGCATCATGTTGCCGAGCATCTCCTGCAGATTGCCTAGCCCTTCTGGTCCGATCCCCGGCATGAAATCCAAACCACTCGTCGCCGCTTCTTCGATCGTAATATCGACTATCCGGGATTCCAACTTGCCATCTAGCAAATCCTTGCGCAATCTCTCCCGTTCGGCCCGCACGCTATCCGATGGTTCACTACGGCGATCATCGCGTGACTGAAACAACATCTCGAGCGGATTTTGAAATGATCGTTGCCGATTCGGATCCGGCACTAGCGCATCGAGCAAACGATCATGTACAGCGCTTTGCGCCTGGCTGGTCACGTCGGCTAATCGTTCTGCCTTAACAGTGCGAATACCCGTTTCGACCAGATCTCGAACCATGGAATCAACGTCCCGACCGACATATCCCACCTCAGTAAACTTGGTCGCTTCGACTTTCACAAAAGGTGCCCCTGTGAGTTTGGCCAACCGCCGTGCGATCTCAGTTTTCCCAACACCAGTCGGTCCGATCATCAAAATGTTCTTCGGCGTAACCTCTTCTCGCAAACTTGGATCAAGTCTAGCTCTCCGGTAACGATTTCGGAGGGCCACGGCCACCGCACGTTTTGCTTCGGCTTGCCCAACAATATACTTATCTAATTCCAGAACAATTTCGCGAGGTGAAAGATCCTGCATCTTTAGCCCTCCTGTTCGCACGATCGCGGTCATAAGCCGTTCGTCAGATCTCTTCTACGATGATATGGTCATTCGTGTAGACACAAATCTCACTGGCTATGGTCAATGCAGCCATGGCGATCTCCTTTGCGCCTAAGTTTGAATGGCGGCTAAGCGCACGTCCAGCCGCGAGTGCATACGTTCCCCCTGAACCGATGGCACACATCCCGTCGTCAGGCTCTATCACTTCGCCTGTGCCTGAAATTAGCAACAAGTGATCTTTCGACAGCGCGATCAACATGGCTTCAAGCTTGCTCAACATGCGATCTGTTCGCCAAAGTTTGGCTAGTTCCACAGCCGCACGCATAATGTTGCCGTGAAACTCTTCCAACTTTTGCTCAAACTTTTCTGATAGTGTCATGGCATCGGCAACGCTGCCGGCAAAACCCACTACAACCTCGCTGTGGTACAACCTCCTGACTTTCCTGGCGGTAGCCTTCATGATAGTAGCGTTACCAAACGTAACCTGCCCATCACCCGCCATAGCACCTTTGCCACCATCCGACTTAATCGCGAATATCGTGGTGGCATGAAACCCTTCCATGTTCGTGTCCAAGAGCGAATTCACCTCACCAAAATTTGTCCACAAGCCTACACATTGCCTCTACGCTCGAGGGTGCGTCGATTCATATACGCGCATCAAGTGTTCCCTTGCCGTGTGCGTATATATTTGCGTAGAGGACAAGCTTTGGTGTCCAAGCAGCTCTTGTACCACGCGCAAATCAGCGCCGCCTTCCAGCAGATGTGTGGCAAACGTATGGCGAAATGTATGCGGCGTGACGTGTTTAGCTAACGACATCTCATTCACGTATTGATCTACAATGCGCCGAACCGACCGGTCAGTCAATCGTGTTCCACGGTGATTTACGAATAGCCCGCGTTCTGTAGGTTTGGCCAGCTTAGGTCTCACGTCAGTAAGATATTGGTTCAGCGCACGCCTCGCAAACTCCCCATACAAGACGATTCTTTCCCGATTTCCTTTACCGATTACGGATACGGCTTGATCTAACAACCTTACCCGATCGTAATCGAGAGCTACCGCTTCGGAGACACGGACGCCAGACGCGTACAAAAATTCCAATAACGCGCGATCGCGTACTCCCAAAGGCCGATTTAAATTGGGCAACGAGAGAAGTTGCAGCACTTCCTCCACATACATGAATTCTGGTAGACGGTGGTCAAGGCGCGGTGACGACAGATCGGCCGGTGTCTTTTCGATCTTTTGGGTTTTCACGCAAAAGCGATAAAACGTGCGAATCGCGCTCATCTTTCGGGCCATGGTTCTGCGGCTCGCTCCACGCTGCATCAATTCACCCAAAAACTTCCTAATCGCTGCCTGAGTGACCAGATCAGGAGAAACGCTGACAGCCTTTGCAAACTCGTTGACATCAGCCAAATAAGCCATAACAGTATGCTTAGACAGATTGCCCACTGCCAAATGCATTTCAAACTCTTCTAACCAGGCATCCCAAACAGTGGACACACTCTCACCCGGTATGGACACCGGATCACCCCTTAGGACAACAAAAACGTTACCGCCATGAGAAGCGAATCAGAAAACAAATATATCGTAACATTCTTCAAATGCTTCCTGCAACTCTAAACGACTACATCTGCATAAAATTCTGAATTGTTGTTAGCGCTTTCGCAACAATCTTTTCGTTTTTTTCTCTCTTTGAACGAAAACGCTCCTCAGGCAAGGGCAACAATCCGAAGGTCGCATTCATGGGTTGAAAGTGCGATGCATCCGTATGTGTGATGTAATACGATAGGCTGCCAATCGCCGTGGTCTGTGGAAATACCACCGGCTCCTTTGAAGTCGCCAGCCTAGCCGCATTGATGCCTGCAATCAGTCCAGAGGCAGCCGATTCCACATAGCCCTCCACCCCCGTAATTTGGC
>JAKACY010000096.1 GCA_021821025.1 Bacillota bacterium
TGGACGTGGGGTATGGGACGTGGGGTATGGGACGTGGGGTATGGGACGTGGAGCATGGGGTGTGGGCTCATAGACCGCAGGTATTGGGAGGGTGACATCAGACTGGCGAGTCTGTTATAATCTTGACGAAAGACTGACGGGTCTGTTATTGGCGCGCCGATGCAGCGCATGACAGATAAAAAGGAGTTGGGTATATGGCGTTAGCATGGGAAAAGGTATGCGAGTATGAGGACATCATCTATGAAAAGGCGGAAGGTATCGCCAAGATCACGATCAATCGGCCGCATGTGCGCAACGCATTTCGGCCTGAAACGGTGACAGAGATGAGCGATGCGTTTGCTCGCGTGCGGGATGATGCGAGCGTTGGCGTGGTTATTTTGACGGGGCAAGGGGATCAGGCGTTTTGCTCCGGCGGAGATCAAAAGGTGCGCGGACACGGTGGATATGTTGGTTCTGATGAGGTGCCACGGTTGAACGTCCTGGATTTGCAGCGGCAAATTCGCTTGCTACCAAAGGTGGTCATCGCGGCTGTCGCTGGCTATGCCATCGGCGGCGGCCATGTGCTACATCTCGTATGCGATCTGACGATTGCTGCCGATAACGCAAGATTCGGGCAAACAGGGCCGATCGTCGGCAGCTTCGATGCAGGTTATGGCACAGGGCTTTTGACACGCGCAGTTGGCATCAAAAAGGCGAAGGAGATTTGGTTCTTGTGCAGGCAATATGACGCGCAAGAGGCTTTAGACATGGGACTTGTGAACAAAGTGGTGCCTTTGACAGAACTTGAAAA
Source organism: Bacillota bacterium (assembly GCA_021821025.1). Taxonomy (GTDB): domain Bacteria; phylum Bacillota; class Bacilli; order Alicyclobacillales; family SLC66; genus JAKACY01. The sequence goes on from JAKACY010000096.1 coordinate 791, forward strand.
TGAAGCGGTTTTATGGGCGCAAGAGGTGCTTAGCAAAAGCCCGATGGCGATCCGGTTCTTGAAGGCGTCTTTTAACGTCGATACGGATGGACTCGCTGGACTCCAGCAGATGGCTGGGGATGCCACGATGATGTTCTATATGACGGATGAAGCCAAAGAAGGCAAGAATTCCTTTTTGGAGAAGCGAAGCCCGGACTTTTCAAAATTTCCGCGCTTGCCGTAACGGTTGGCATACCGACCTGATTGGCGAGTGCATTTTTGCCAATTGAGGCGTGGCCTGACGCAGAGGTATGGCGAGGCGGACAAGAGTGTCAAGGGTGCAGTCACAGACACGACAGCAGGGGTTCAATGGATTTTGTAAGAGATTATAGGAGTCGATTGACATGGAGATGCTTTCTCAGATTCCGGACTTTCTGGTGAGAAGGCGTGATAGTGAGACATTGGCCATCGAAGCGTCTAGTGGCCGGTGGTCTTATCGCATGCTATATCAGCGGGCTACCAAACTCGCCGGTCTGCTGGCGACGCTTTACGCAGGCGGTGTGAAGCAGGGAGATCGCGTCGCGGTTATGGCGCGTGACGCACTGGTTTTTACCGCGATGCTTCATGCGCTGCGAATGCTTAAAGCGATCCTCGTGCCGATCAACTTGCGGCTTACGCCAAAAGAGATCGCCTGGCAACTGGCGGATGCCAACGTGGCGCTGCTCGTTTCTGATGCCATGCAGGAAGGGCCTCGCGATCTGGTTACGCGCGTGCTGCGCGACGAGCATGACGTGCAAGTGATGGTTTTGACGCTCGATGCGCTCCATTGGGACGAGACGTATGATGCCGTCTCGAGCCCTTATATCAACTTGGGAGATATTCAAAGTATCGTATATACGTCTGGCACGACTGGACGGCCGAAAGGCGCGATGATCTCGTATGGGAATCATTTTTATGGCGCGGCGGCATCTGCGTTTCGTCTTGGCGTGCAGACTGGCGACCGGTGGTTGACGCCCATGCCGCTGTTTCATGTCGGCGGACAAGCCGTCCTGATGCGTTCGCTCATCTACGGCACAGCCGCTGTGATTCATGATGCGTTTGACCCGGGAAAGGTCAACCGAGCGATCGATGAACAAGGTATAACCCTTCTGTCTGTCGTACCGGCGATGCTGTCGCGCATGATGGATGAACGCGGGGCAAAGCCGTTTCCGAGCGCACTTCGATCCATCTTATTAGGTGGTGGGCCTGTGGCGAAATCGCTGTTACAGAAGTGCGCGGGCTTAAATATTCCCGTTTCGCTGAGCTACGGTCTCACCGAGGCCAATTCGCAGGTGGCGACGTTGGCCCCTGAATTTTCATTGAAAAAATTAGGTTCATCAGGGCAACCGTTGGCATTGACTGAGATTCGCATCGAGCAAGATGGAGAAGAGGCGCCAACGGGCGCTGCGGGGGAGATTGTCTTGCGCGGGCCGACGATCATCTCCGGGTATTATGGCCGCGATGATGAGACGCAAAAGGCGTTTTCAGGTGGTTGGTTTCATACCGGAGATATCGGTTATATAGATGAAGAGGGCTTTATATATGTACTCGATCGGCGTACGGATCTCATCATTTCTGGTGGAGAAAATGTGTACCCAGCCGAGGTTGAATCGGTATTGGCAGCACATCCTGCCGTCGTTGAAGCCGGTGTGACCGGGGTGCCGGATGACCGCTTTGGCCAGGCGCCACTCGCGGTGGTTGTCCTCTATGTGGGACAAGAGGTGAGCGAACAGGATATCATCTCCTATTGCCGCGCGCACTTGGCGGGCTACAAGACGCCAAAGCATATCCGCTTTGTAGAAAAGCTGCCGCGAAACGCGTCTGGGAAGTTGCTGCGAAGGGATCTGCGACAATGGCTATAGATATGTCGGAGCGGGCGGTTTCTGCATTGCAAGCGGCTCTGCAAAAAGGCATCGAAGCTGCACATATAAAGAATGAGCCGATGTTGGTCGGCAATGTGTTTGCTGTATCGAACAGCGCCAATCTCATACAAATGTTTGCAACAGAGTCGGCTGTGAATGCCTATAAAACGAGACTGTTTTTTCATAACGGGAAAACAGGGGTGACGCGGCTTGGTTTTGGCGCGGCGGTCGAGCAAGAGTTTCATGGAGCGGATGCAGTTCGACAATTGAAGCAGTCATGGCGGGACGTATCTACTTCGCTTCGACTAGACGACGGGGTCCATGCGCAGTTTTTTGCCGGTTTTCCTTTTGCTCTAGGACAAAAGCGACAGGACCCGTGGAACGCTTGGCCGGATGGATGGCTTGTCTTGCCGGAAATTGTGTTAGAGCAAAGTGAAAGTGGGACTTGGCTGACATGGTACACCTTAGTAAGCGACGGGATGAACGCGCAACAGATGGCCTCGGCCTTGTGGTCAAGGGCGAATATCCTGCTGCAACAAAGCACCGTGCCAGCAAATATGTCAGGTGAAACGCGGGTTGATAGATCGGATCAGAAGCAGACGGTGTTAAGTACACACCTAGCAATGAGTCGTGAGCAGTGGGAAGATGTCTTGTCGGGTGCGATTTCAGATATCAAACGCGGGGAATTTCATAAGGTCGTGTTATCGCGTCGTGAAGATTATCAGTGCAGCGAGCGAGTAGATCTTGCTGCGGCGTTGTCTGCGTTGCAACGAGACTATGCAGATAGCACCGTTTTTGCGATCGTGCGTGACGGTTCCACATTTTTGGGTGCGACACCTGAACACCTGGTTGCGGTACAAGGGGATGCAGCGTTCATCGACTGTTTGGCAGGCACGGCGCCTCGTGGGGAGGGCCTAGACGATGATAACGCGCTTGGTACGAGGCTTTTGGCGAGCGAGAAGGATCTTGAAGAGCACCGCTATGTACTTCACGGCATTTTTGATGATATTGCGGATGTCGCGTTAGACATCAACGCCCCACAAAGCCCAATTTTGCGCCGATTGAAAAACGTACAACATCTCTATACGCCAGTCACCGTAGATTTGAAGGATCATGCGAGCATTCTCGACCTTGTGATGAGGCTGCACCCCACCCCGGCGGTGTGCGGTTTACCGCGTGAGGCGGCAAAGTCTGCGATTACTGCGCGAGAAGCTGGTGACCGTGGATATTATGCGGGGCCGATCGGCTGGTTCGACGAAGGCGGCAACGGCACGTTTGCCGTCGCGCTGCGATGCGCCTTAATTCGTGACAATACAGCATATCTGTACGCCGGAGTGGGCATCGTGGGTACTTCCGATCCTGCGGCTGAATTTACCGAGACACAGTGGAAATTGCAACCGATGAAAAGAGCGCTTAACTTGTAAGGTATAGCTAGCTTATGCGAATAGGACCGAGATCAGCGTGTGTCATGTGAGGGGGCGTCATCAGAAATGAGTATCAATCCGGACTTAAAGGTTGTTTTAACATTCGTTGAAGGGCTCTGGCAGTCAGGCGTCCACGATGTCTGTATATCCCCAGGATCACGCTCCACACCACTTGCTATCGCCTGTGCTCGTCATCCGTCGCTTCGCGTGTTCACACTTCGCGATGAACGCTCAGCGGGCTTTTTTGCGCTGGGCCTCGCGCGCGCGCAGGGTAGGGCGGTAGCGCTGATTTGCACGTCTGGGACGGCGCCAGCTAACTACATGCCAGCTGTGATCGAAGCATACTACAGTCGCGTGCCGCTCATCGTCGTGACGGCAGATCGCCCGCCTGAACTTCGGGGTATAGGCAGCAATCAAACGGTGGATCAGGTCAAGTTGTACGGTTCGCACGTGAAGTGGTCTGTGGATATGCCTATTCCGCAGGATACGAAAATTTTAGATGCTCATGCGCAAGCGATTGCGGCGCGTAGCGCTTTCGTGGCATTGAGTTCGCCCAGTGGGCCTGTGCACATCAACTGGCCTTTTCGGGAACCGCTGTTGCCGCCAAGCAACTCTGATGTAGATCAAGACGCCGCGGCCTCGCGTGAAGGCGCCATAGCCGCCGTGTCGGCTTGGGAGCCGGAGAGACGTTTACCAGAAGGCATCGTGCAAGACCTCTTGCAAACGTTCATCGGACGGCGTGGCCTGATCGTTTGTGGCCCGATCCAACATAAAAGCGATGGGGATGCGATCGCAAAGCTGGCTGATAGGCTTCATTATCCTATCTTGGCGGATCCACTCTCCGGATTGCGTACGCTACAAGATGAGAATGAACTTGTGATCGATACGTATGATGTGTTCTTGCGAGAAGTCGTCAAGAGAGACGCGACCGACCCTGTTGTTGCACGGATACTGCCTGAAGTCATCATCCGCTTCGGACAACCTCCAACTTCAAAAGCGTTGGGGCAGTTTTTGAAAATGGCATCAGTGACCAATCATTCGGGCGGCCGGGCAACTCATCACATCGTGATCGAAGAAGATGCTTGGTGGAAGGATCCTTACTTCTTGGCCACAGATGTTGTGCACATAGGTCCGAGAGATTTGTGGGCGTCTCTAGATGGAACTTGTCCAAATCAGGAGATGTCCGCATTTAGCCGGGATTGGATCAGCCTCAATCAAACTGTTCGTGAAAGTCTGGATGAGGCTATCGCGATGGTGCGCCTGGAGGATGGACTGTTTGAAGGGCGCGTGATGACGGAGCTGGCTGATATCTTGCCAGATGGCAGTCAGCTGTGTGTGGGCAATAGCATGCCCATTCGTGATATGGATTCGTTTTTCCCAAAGGTCAGTAAGAACATAACCGTATTTGGGAATCGCGGGGCGAGCGGGATTGATGGCGTCGTATCGACGGCGGTAGGCATCGCGGCGAATCAACTGCGGGATTTTGCGCAAGTGGGGAAGCCCACAGTATTGGTGATCGGTGATCTATCGTTTTATCACGACCTAAACGGCCTCTTGGCTGCAAAGGAATATGCGCTTGATCTCGTCATCGTGTTGATTCATAACGATGGTGGAGGCATCTTTTCATTCTTGCCGCAGGCTTCGCAATCGGACGTATTTTCTTACTTTAGCACATCACACGGGTTAGACTTTGAGCCTGTCGTACATATGTACGGGGGACAATTCACGAAGGCTCGCAACTGGACGGATTTTCGTGAGAGCCTAACGTCGGCGATCGCGCATGGTGGTTTGCACGTGGTCGAACTTCGAACGGATCGTGAGGAAAATGTAGCACTGCACGATTCTATTTTCGCTAATGCGACAGAGGCGGTTTGGCATGACTTCTCATGAGAAATTGATACCGGTGACGCATGGAAAAATGTTCGTGCGCGAAGTGGGCGAAGGGCATCCGGTGATCCTGCTGCATGGCTTTTTGGGTGCATCGGAAGATTTTCTTGAGATCGCGCAGGAGTTAGAGGGTTGCCGCTGCGTGATACCAGATCTTCCCGGCCATGGCCGAAGCCCACTGCCGAAAGATTCACAGCATTACTCAATGCGTGATGCGGTAAAGGATTTGGAAGACGTGTGTGACGCCTTTGATATAGACAATGCGGCCATGCTTGGATACTCGATGGGGGGGAGAATGGCTATAGGCTTTGCGGCAACTTGCCCACAGCGTTTATCTCACCTGATACTGGAGAGTGCATCTCCCGGACTGATGGATGAGACGGAGCGACTTTTTAGGAGAGAGCATGACGAAAAGCTGGCGAGCGACGCTTTACGGTACGGTATGGAGACTTTTGTCGACCATTGGGAGGGCTTGCCGCTCTTTGCATCGCAAACGAGCCTTACCACAGAGGCGCGACGCCGACAGCGCAGTGTACGCGTCAACCAGAATTCTGAAGGGATTGCCTTTAGTCTGCGGCAACTCGGCACGGGCTCTCAGCCCCAGTATTGGTCAGAGCTAGGCTCCTTTAGGGTGCCAACCCTATTGGTTACGGGCCAGTATGATAGCAAATTCACAAGAATTGCGGGACAGATGGCCCGCCGCATTCCTGACGCACTCAGTGTGGTGGTTTTTGCCGCGGGTCACAATGTTCATCTGGAAACGCCTGCTATTTTCACCGCAATGGTACGGAAGTTTTTGGCTGAAGAGAAATGAAAGGAATTCTCTTACTTTTATTAAGCAACTATGGTATGATGTCGTTGGAGGCGAATAAGTATGCCAAACGAACATCTATGTCCAAAGTTTGAGGCTGCGTTTGAGCTCCTGGGTAAACGTTGGACCGGATTGATTATCCGAGTGTTACTTTCAGGTCCAAAACGGTTTAAAGACATATCCGAGGTCATTCCTCACATGAGCGATCGCATGCTTGCAGAGCGATTTAAAGAGCTTGAAGCTGCTGGGATTTTGGTGCGTCACGTCTATCCGGAAACGCCGGTTAGAATCGAGTATGAACTGACTGAAAAAGGACGAGGTCTGGCCCCAGTGATGGATGAGGTTCAAAAGTGGAGCGACAACTGGATGACCATTGTCATATCGTAAAAAGCGATGCTATCCTTTAAGGTGGCAAGACGATGGTAACGGTGGTCCCGACACCGAGCGAACTGGACACCGAGATGGTGCCGCCATGTGCGTCAACGATCCATTTTGCGATAGACAGTCCGAGTCCACTTCCTTGTTGCCTTCGGCTTCGCACTTGATCTCCGCGTACGAAGCGATCGAAAATCTTTGGCAACATCGTAGGCTCAATGCCAATACCAGTATCCACGACGCGCAGCGTGGTGTGTTGCGTGTCGCACTCTACTGTCACGGATATCTGGTCGCCTGCGTTCGAGTAGCGTAGGGCGTTGTCGATGAGAATCAGTACGAGCTGTCTTAGGCGCGCCACATCTCCGAGTGTACTACAGGGATTTTGAGGTATCACCGCGATTAACTCTTTGTTCTGCTGCTCAGCTAAAGGCTGGACGGTATCCACTACTTCCTCGACCACTCTGACTAGTTCTACCGGTTGCTTTTCAATCAACTGTTCTTTCGAATCTGCACGTGCGAGCGTTAGGAGGTCTTCAATCAGGGAACTCGTTCGTAATACCTCTCCGTAAGCGTTTCCAAGGTACTTCATCTCACTTTCGATCGTATGGCTGGGAGATCGTAGAAGAATCTCCAGGTTAGTTCTGATGATCGATAGCGGCGTTCGCAACTCGTGCGAGGCATCCGCCACAAACTGCTGTTGTCTTTGCCATGACAAGATCATAGGGTCGATGCTGCGATTCGCGAGCCATAAACCGATTGCAATCGTAAGTGCAAGCGCTGCAAGGCCTGCGATGCCAAGCGTCCATAGGAGGCTTCCCAAGGTCGTGTCTGTTGGGCCCGTGGGTTGCGTGATGCGGATTAAGTATTCGCCTTTTTCCGTGTGAACGATGGCATAAAAGGCTCTATATTGAATTCCTTCAGTGCGGATCGTATAATATCCGCCTCCTTCTTGCGAGGCGGCTGTAGCACGTCCATATAGTGAACGAATGTTGACGAAAGGATTGCCGTCGACAAACGCGGCCATCCATCCAGTGCCTTGGGGTGTGATGCGCCATAAGCTGTAGTTGGTGTCTTGAGCCCCTAGCGAATATGGATCTGAATTCGTGATATTGCCGGAATCGTAGTTGTGAATCAGGCGAATCGCTGCGAGGCGCAGCTGGTCATCTAACACCTGGTATAGTTCGTGCGCCATCAGGCTGTATACGATCGCTAAGAGCAGGGCCCAGATCGATAGCAGTGCGCCGATGTTGATGGCGAAAAGCTTCAGACGCACGTGGCGATATGGATTCTTGTCCGCGCTTCCAGACAACGCCATCCATCCTTTCACGCTAACATGCTAAGGCCTTATAGGCCTAGATCTTACTTAAAGTATACCCTACGCCGCGCAGAGTTTGAATCGCAGGACCGTTCACAGCGCCAAGACGCCGTCGCAGGTGATGCACATATGTATCTAAAACGCCTTCGAGTACGTCCGCTTCGTATCCCCACACACTGTCCATCAGTTGTTGCCTTGTGAGTACTTGCCCTGCATGACGAATCAGCATCTCAAGAATCTGACTTTCCTTTGGTGATAAGATCTCCTCGCGATCAGGTTCTGTCCATATCGTGCGCCTTTGTGGATCAAACTGCAGCGTGCCGTGCCGAATGACCTGATCCGGCACGAAGTCTCCAGGACGTCTGACGAGTGCACGAATGCGTGCGATTAACTCTTCCGTTGCAAATGGCTTGATCAGGTAATCATCTGCGCCCGCATTCAACCCTTCCACACGGTCAGAAATCGAGTCGCGTGCGGTCAGCATCAGAACAGGTGTTGTAATACCTCGACTGCGCAGCGTTTGCACGATCTGCGTACCACTCATCCCAGGCAGCATACGATCGAGTATGATCGCGTCATAAGGCACAGTGGTTGCTAACTGCAAACCGTCTTCACCATCTGTAGCCATATCTGCCTGAAAGTTCTCTTCACTAGCTAGGCGAACCAACGCCTCTGCAAGCTTCACTTCGTCTTCAACGATGAGGATTCTCATACGCTACTCCTTATCTTCAATGTTGCTACGTATCTACGATAACACAGTGGGATGAATTTTGCGCGCGACGTGAGTAGATCATGGTTCGAGGATCAATCAAGGCGGAGCCTTAGATAATATTTTGGATGATGGGCATCGCTCATACCGCTATAAGTGAAAGATAATTAGTTGCATTGTCTGCAGACCTGCATGTAAATATGCGGACATAAAAAGAGACTGCACACCTTGCGTGCAGTCTAGAAACAGGGTAATGGCCCGACTTATC
>JAKACY010000097.1 GCA_021821025.1 Bacillota bacterium
TCTTGCTGAGTTTGCTCAAACCAAAGCACATGTTCTTCCCAGGTGATGATGTGGTCACTGAACATAGTTTTACGAATCCTTGGTGAATTCCGCCATGTCAAAATGATGGGCAGATCGCTTTCCTGAACTGGGCGCAACCGACCTGGTTCCATACACGTCATTCCCCTCTGATCCCTCGTACATGCGTTCAGCTACGCGTTGACACCCCAGGCCGTCGACCAATGCCATACCTTTCCAGGACATCGCTGCGAGTTCCTCTTGACGGGCGGTTTGGAGTGCCTCTTGATAATCGTCTGGGGTCAGTACTTGGGCAAGGCCCAAACAGCGGACAATACCTAGGCGGTTCAGTTCCCTTACCGATGCCAACTGGTTATCGGCAACAATCGTGACAACGGTTGGCGTACCCAGGCAACACCGCTCCCACGTCGTCATTCCGCCTGCTCCAAACGACAGGTCTGCGTTCACCATCAATTCTGCCATGTTGCGAACATTCACGTGCACACGCGCGCCGGAAATGGCATGTGCCAACTGTCTTACCTTGTCGGCGTGAACATTCAGCGACCCTAGAACCACATCGATGGTCAGGTGGTGGTCTCTTGCCAGTTGCGCAATGCCACGCAAGGCTTTACTGGTCTCGTTCGTTGCATCCGCTCCTCCAAATGACAGAAGGATGTGGTGTACAGTTCCGTTTTTGGGTCCGATACGCGCTCGGGCATCAGCGAACTGACGCCCTAATAGTGCAAACCGAGGACCAAAGAGGCACTCGCACGTGTGCGGCACTTTGCCAGTGTATCGTCCATACGGATCAGGATGCAGATTTTGATCTAATAAGAGGTCGCAGTCGTGGTCACGGTCGGCCAGATCGTCGATCACCATGATCTGGACCCCTTGACAATGAACCATGTTTTCCCAGATTGAATCCAGTGCGTAATGGTCCACCACGATCCAATCTGCGGCATTTTGCTTGGCATATTCCCGCGTGGCCAGGGCATCTTGTGCGTACGTGTCGCGTATCCATCTCAAGTGGTCATCGGCTGGCGACACGAGTGTTTCGATGAGGTGAACTGCGAATCCTTGACGAAGAATTTCCTCACCCATGTGTCCAGGCAGTTGGCGGCAAACGAACGAAACCTGAGCCCCCCTTTCGCGCAGCGTATCTGCCAGACTCAGGCACCGCATCACATGACCTGTACCGATTTGCCGCGATGCGTCGACACGAAATAGAATATTCACAGCGCATCCTACCTATTGATCCAGATTTTTCTGCTCGATGTGAGCATTGATCAGCGTCCATTGCGGATGCTGTTTAAGCAAGCGAAGTATGTCTTCCAGGGTAACCGCGGGCTGCACTCCAGCGAACGCCGTGATGATTCTGCGAATGAGTTCAAAATCTTCGGGAGTGTCCACTGTCCATCGATGTTGGCTGACGTCCGTGTGATACGTCAAATTGCCAATTCGATATCGTTCTGGATGCATGTAGAAAAATGGCGTCACATGCTCTCGTTCATAATCCAAGCGGGCTTCCTGAAATGCTTCTTCAAGGACCTGAGCGGAGAATACCTCGGTATCCATCCCGCGCGGGAAGGTCCTCTTGATGGTGTTTGAAAAGTAGTCATACTCAGCCGTGCTGTGCAGGTAGGATTGGACAACCTGTTCGATAACAAAAGGGTCGATCAGAGGGCAATCTGACGTCACACGTATCACAGCGTCCGCATGGTATACCTTTGCCGCACGATAATAGCGTCCGAGGACGTCACGTTCTGATCCGCGAAAGACTGCATAACTCAGATGCTTGCATACATTTTCGACAAGATCATCCGACTCGTTGACCGTGGTCGCAACCACGACATCGGATATCCCCCGAACCTGCCGTAACCGTTCGATGTGATACTGCAGCAATGGCTTTCCCAAAACTTCTTTTAACACCTTGCCGGGAAGCCGTGTCGACGCCATGCGAGCTTGAGTGATGATGACGACTTTCACGATGTCAACTCCTCATCGAGTAATAGCTGACCACCTTATGAACCGCCCTAATCACGTCGGTCACGTCTTGATCTGTCATTTTCGGAAATAGGGGTAGTGTAATGATCTTTTCATACAGGTCTTCTGCCTTCGGGCAGCTTCCCTTGGGGTATCCCAAGTGTTGATAGTAAGGATGGTAGTAGACCGGGATGTAGTGGACATTGACCCCGATGTTTTCCGCCCAAAGTGCCTCAAATATCTGTCTGCGGCCCACGCTGAGTGCGGATAAATTTAAGCGAATGACGTACAGGTGCCATCCAGACGTTCGATCTAAACGCTGTTGTGGCACAGTCAACTCGGGCATATTCGCAAACGCTGTTGTATACCGCTGAGCGATCTCAGTTCTGCGCGCGATGAACGTGTCGATTTTGTCCATTTGCCTGATGCCAAGGGCGGCCTGGATGGCTGTCAGCCGGTAATTGTACCCGAGGTATTGCATCTCGTAGTACCAAGGACCGTGATATTCCGTCAGTTGCGCCGTATTTCTTGTGATCCCGTGCGTTCTAAAGAGCAGCAGACGTTCGTACAGTGACCCGTCATTTGTCGTCACCACTCCGCCTTCCCCCGTGGTAATGGGTTTCACAGGGTGTAGGCTAAAGACGGTCATATCGCCGAGCCCACCGATATTTTTCCCTTTGTAGTGCGCTCCGAGGGCATGGGCCGCGTCTTCAATTACCGTGAGACGATGCCGTTTGGCAACAGCAAGAATTTCGTCCATGTCTGCGGGTTGGCCTGTGTAATGGACGGGAATGATAGCCTTCGTGCGGGGGGAGACGTGTTTTTCAATCGATATTGGATCGATATTGTACGTATCCGACTGGATATCCGCGAAAATAGGAGTGCCTCCCATGTATAAAATACAATTGGCGCTTGCAGCAAATGTCAGCGGTGTGGTGATAACCTCGTCGCCAGACTGGATTCCCGCGGCAAATGTAGCGCCGTGCAGCGCCGCCGTACCGTTTGCGAACGCTACCGCGTATTTGGCTCCGACGTAATCGGCGAGCTTTTGTTCAAATGCGCTTACGGTTGGACCTGTGGTGAGATAGTCGCCGCGTAGAACATGGACGACGGCAGCGATGTCCGCCTCATCAATCGCTTGGCGGCCATACGGCAAGTTGTGAGCCCTGATCGATCTGCCTCCTGCAATGGCGGGCAGTTCCCAATCTACTGGTCGCATGCCTGATCCCCCTTGGTGGAGCGAATCCACACTTCGGTACGCGCGATCCCTTCTTCGAGACTGACTCTCGGTTCCCAGTTGAGTAGACGTTTGGCCTTGCTGTAATTGCACTGGAGCTTCGCAATTTCACTTTGCGGGTGAATGTGCGGTACATGTTCCATGGGCGCTTCGTCACCAGCCACCAGTTTTGCCAGGTCATTGATGGCTATGTCACGCCCTGCTCCAGCGTGTACGATCTCTCCATTGACGACGCTTGAGTACCCTGCCTGTGTCACAAAGCGGGCACAATCTTCGACATACAGAAGATCGCGCGTTTGCGTCCCGTCGCCATAAATACTCAGGAACTCTCCACTTAGCTTCTTTCTTATAAAAATGGCGACAACACCGCCTTCGCCGCTGGATTTCTGGTACGGACCATAGGTGTTGAAAGGGCGCAGCACGACAACGGGCAAATTGTACGCATGGTGATAGGAGAGCACCATATTCTCGGCAGCGATTTTGGAACCTGCATAGGGCGATGTGGGTTTAGTGGTATCGGTCTCGCGGATTCCGTCCGGATGCATGGCGGCGTCATACACCATGCATGTGCTCATGAACACCATTTTTGTGCGCGTAAGCCTGCATTGTTCAAGGACGTGGAATGTACCCGCAACGTCGTTTGTAAACGTTGCCTGTGGGTTGTCGATGCTGTCTTGCACGTTGATGCTGGCCGCAAGATGGAAGCAAATATCGAAGTGATTCTCAAACAAGCCGCTGAGGGTCGCCACGTCCGTGATGTCTCCGCGAAAGATGTCCCGCATACCCGAATGAGCCGCGAATTCCTGCAAATTCTCTTTACAACCGTTCGCCAGATTGTCGATGACCCATACTTGATGATGATCGTCCAACAATTGTTTCACTACCCAACGGCCGATGAACCCGGCTCCTCCCGTCACCAGTACCTTCATAATCTCCCTCCATCAAATGAGCTCTTCGGATAACACCCATTGCCGAATTTGCTCCTTGTCAATGGGCGTAATGTCGCGAGAACGGTAGGATCCGATGCTTGCCGGGTTCGCACTTACGTAGCTGTTTTTCGAACGGCCGGACGGAATGACAAACATTTCATCCAGTTCGACAGCCAGCCGCGATTCGTCCTCCGTCATGAGTTCTTCATACCGCTTCTCACCTGAACGCAACCCGATGATCTTCAGCACGCCTTTAGAAACCCCGTATTTTTTGCTCATCTCATCGCGCACTACTTCCACCAGGTCGCCCAACCGTAAAACAGGCATCTTGAGAATATACAGTTCTCCTCCACAGGAAAGTTCCGCCGCACGCAAGGTCAACGATACGGCCTGCGACAGTGTCATCATGAACCGTGTCATGGACGAATCAGTGACCGTGATCGGTTTGCCCTCCGCCAATTGCTGTTTCAACAGGGGAATAATAGATCCTCGGGAGCCCATTACGTTGCCGAAGCGCACAGCAGTGAACACCGTATTTGCAGATCCTTTTGCGTATTCAGCCGCTGCGACCAAGCGTTCCACCACCAGTTTGGTGGCGCCATAGGTGTTGGTGGGACTGATCGACTTATCCGAACTGGTGATGATCACCTTTTGCACGCCTGTGTGCAGCGCCGCCGTGATGACATTTTGCGAACCGATGATGTTGGTCTGTACAGCTTCAAATGGATTATATTCACATGCGGGGACATGCTTGTAAGCAGCCGTATGAAAGACGACGTCGATGTCCTCCATCGCTCGCAAAAGGCGCGAATAATCTCGTATGTCGCCAAGCAGGTAGCGGATATTCGCGGTTCCTTCGTACTTCATTTGCAGTTCGAATTGCTTGAATTCATCACGGCTGAGGATTCGAACCACCTTGGGCCTCTGTAAAAGCAACGCGTTGAGCAGACCTCTCCCAATGGTGCCCGTGCCTCCGATGAGCAAGATCCGTTTATCTTGGAAGAAGTCCACGTTCACTACCTCCATGCCAGCATGAAATAAAGCTACGCATATAATACGGATGTTTTTGCTCGTCACCAGGGCTGATGGCATGGGCTGACGCGCTTTTTAGGAGCAAATTGAAATTTGGACGCAATTTCAAAATATTTGGTATCGCACTGTGAGAAAGAAGCGACCGGCAGCACTTTCCAATGGATCTGTCGCATTTCCCTGAAGGGCAATCGTATCAAACCCGACAACCGTGAAGGAAAGACTCTGTTTGTTGGCTAGCGTAAAATGCGTTACTTCGGAACCATATAATGAAAAGGTAATTGTGAGTTCGGTTAAATCTGGTGTGGCACTCACCACCTCGACAGTTCCTGATCCAGAAACGAATTCTTCGGTCAGATAGATCGTCAGAGGGGTTTGGTTAAACACAACCCATTGACTTTCTACACAATCCTGTACAGTTTTTCCTGCGATTCCGCAGTCAATCGCGCAGCAAGTGACTTCATGATCTTGGCAACTCATGGCTATCCCCCATTCAAACACCTACTTCTTTTCCTAATTTATTGATCTTCGTTTATTTTTGGTAGGCCACTTGTCTCTGTGATACATTCCTCAACTTTTCCTGCAAAGTACAACCATCTAATCACAACTGCTGCGCGCGCAATACGATGATTTACGTAATGACCGTGGTTGTCGGCGAAATGGATTACGCAAAGGAGTTGACAAGAATGACCGACGGGGACGAGAAGTCTCCCACAAAACAGCAGTTGAAAATTTTGCTTCAAAACATAAAGACCGAATCCCGGAATTTGTTGCCGATGATGTGGACCTCACTTGAAATCGTTCAAATACAGAATGAGATCAGCCAGTTTCATCAAAAGATGAAAAAAATGATGGGCGATTTCACCAATAATTTGTACTGGTATCAAAAAAGATTGTGGAAAAATTTCGAACCGGATAAAGATGGCATGGAAGCAAGGGCAATCGCAGAACAAATCAGACAAGAAAAAGCACGCTTGGCGCAATGGGTGAAGGAAGTCTATACGGTTGCCGATACTTATTTGTTAAATAAAGGTGTACTTCCGGAAAATGTCTTGTTTGATACGTTAATGCAGTATGGATATGACGTATTAGAGCATGTACAGGTCTTGGACGTTGCCTGCGGCGACGGACAATGGTTGCGAAATGTTATGAATCATGGAGGAAATCCAGATCGCTTGATAGGGACAGACATCTATGAACCGGTTATTGAAAAGGCAAGAATGTTATCCGATAGAAGGATTCAATTCCTGTATGCGTCTCCCGACGAGCTTCCATTTGAACATCGCCGATTCGACATCATTCTCGTTTTTGGTCTATTCATGCATGTCTTGGATGAGCACCTGCGCAACAAAATCGCAAGAGCGCTTTTCCATCGACTCAATGACAATGGTCTTGTCATTTGCGTAAATCTTCTTTGTGGCAGTGAAGCACAATTAGAGCCCTATCTTGCCTATACGACAAGAGGCTTGGGCCTGGAGGACGTAACCAATCTATTTCCCGATTGTCAAATCGACTTTAACGAGATACATCCGTACGGCATGGCAGTGATCAGGAAAATTCAGGGGGAGAAAGGAGACAAGGGAGGCAGTGGCAACTGAACGAACAAAACAAGTAGAGACCTTAAACCGGTGCCTGCAAGCCTGTATTGATTACTGGAAGCAGGATAACGATGAGCTGGGTTATGATTGCTTTCTTCAGTCTCTGGATCAACTGGATACGGTGATCGATCAGGCTGAATTGTCAGTAGCACAGAGTCAGCAGCTTGGCCTAACTCTGGAACACTTGTATCAATACGTTTGTCAAAAGGATTTTACTGCCATGATCGATTGTCTTGAGTTTGAATTACTTTCAATCACAGAAAATTTGCAGTCAGTGGGTGAGTGTGTATGACAATCCGACACTTTGCCAATGTTGACCGGGATAAAATGTTTCAAAAAAATATGCAGATACTTCCCGATTATGTAAGACGCCAAATTGAACCTATTGATCGATCAGACGTATGGAATCATGTCGATATTATTTATTCACCAGAAGGGTTGCCCATCTGCAAGATCAAACAAGGTGAAAGCTTCCTTTCTATGAATAGCAGCGATCCCTTGCAGCAAGCGAAGCACTGGTCAAAGCAGCTCTCGCTTGAAAATATAAGAACGCTTTTTATTTATGGTTGCGGTTTCGGATATCCGCTGTTTGAATTACTGGAGCAGTTTCATAAGGACAATGTATTTGTGGTGTTTGAACCCAACATCCCTATATTTGTGGCCATGCTGCATTATTTCGATGTAGCACCGCTTTTGCGCACACAGAGATTTGTCTTTTTCCTAGGCAACTATGAGGATTTTTCCGAGAGCTTTGTCAGTATCATATCCACTTTAGATTTGGTATTTTTTATGATTCCTTCGATCGTTTACACGCCAAATTCACGTATCTTCAAAAGGGAATACCAGCAGATGCAAAAGCAAATATTTGCTCGCATTCAACTTCAGGTGTTCCTGTTTGGCAATGATCATTATGACGCGTTATTGGGATTTCACAATACGATTGAAAATAGCAGAGAGATTGTGGCCAATCCCTATATCAGCAGCTTACAAGGCAAGTATAAAGATGTGCCTGTTTTTATTATCGCTAACGGTCCATCATTGGATCGTCATTTGCAGGATATAAAAAATATTGAGGGAAGAGGCCTGGTTTTTTGTTGTGAATCTGCCATTGTCTCACTGCTGAAAAATCACATCAAACCGGATGCGATTTTTGTCCTTGAGCGCACGCCGCAAAATTATCAGAATTACTTTGCATCTATAGAATATCCGGATGATATCTCCTTGTTTGCCTATGTGGGAGCTGATCCCAGAATCTTCAAGAAGTTCCCCGGGGAACGAATCCCCATTTTTCGTGCTGAAAATAATAGCCTTTTTATAAACCAGTTCCTAGGTGACGGCACCGGTTTTTATGCGGGTACCAGCGTGGCGCACATGGCTTTGGAAGTCGCTGTATACATGGGAGCCAATCCCGTGGTGCTGGTCGGACAGGATTTGGCCTACGGACCCGATGGAGATACGCACAGTAAACAATCCTTTTATGCGGACCCATCCCAGAAGGAAATCGTGGAAAAAATTAAAGCAGAGCCTGCCGTTTATCTGCAAAGCAATGATGGTGCGCTGATTCGATCGAATCAAACGTGGTATCAGTTTAAGCTGGTGTTTGAGCAAATGATCAAGCACATGGCTGCCAATGTGATCAATACGACAGAAAAGGGGGCGAGAATAGAAGGTACAACCTACGATTCACTGCCAAATGTTATTAAAAACTATGTAAAAAATCCAGTTGTTCGTTTGGATGCCTTACTAAAAGAAGAAAAAAAGGCGCTTGACTTGGTCATGCGAAAAAGCAGACTGAACAATCTGACGGAAGAACTAAAAAAATATATTTTGGCATACCGCGCCCTTTCCCAAACAGCCTGGCAACGAAAAGTGCTTTGTGAACGATTGCTTGATGATGCTGAGGTTGGCATTTCTCTGGATGCGCAGATGTTGTATCAACAATATGAAAGCAACGCCAAGGAAATCCTCCAATTCATGTCGCCGCGTCTTCACGCCATTTATTTTCAGCCGCTCGTTGTATACGGACTCTATAAAATCTATGCGCTGGGTCCTCTTCGTTCTATGGCGACGCTTGTTAAGGCGCTTGAAATTCAATATGAAGTGTTTGATTACATTCAGTTTATTTGCGAGAGTCTGGTAAGAAATTTTCAAATTGCTGCCGAAAAGCTGACGGATTTTTGATGAACTGCGTTTATGTCTACTGCAACTGCAATTCCACTATTATCAGAGGGCATTCATAGGAAACCGTCAAACAGAATCGATAATATATTATAAATGGAAGGAGGTGAAAAATATGGCATATGATAATGTGAAAGCTTCTCCAACGTATCTCCCGTTTCAAAGCGACATCACATTTAATGTGACGAGCAGCTCGGCTTCTACCACGTATCTGATTGGCACGGTTGGCTCAGCATTCGGAGCGATTTCCGGATATGTCTTGAACAACTCTGGATCCACCGCTTCCGCGTTGGTTCTCTTGAAGTCAGGCACAGTCACGTTGCAGTCATTTCACGTGGCTCCCGGGCAGTATCAAACCGTGTTCATTGTCGGTGCAGATAAAGTAGTTATTCGCGCGACTGTAGCATCTCCTGTCGTAACAGGTGAACTGCACACCGTGCTAAACGCCAATCCGA
>JAKACY010000098.1:0-7173 GCA_021821025.1 Bacillota bacterium
TCCCTTCACTGGCCGTTTGAGACGCACCGGCTGTTGAGCCCGCAACCACCTGCACGCGATGATTGATGGCCTCAACTTGTTCTGCCGTATCCCGGATGATCTGCTTGCTGATATCCGTCGACCGAACCTGTTGCTCCGCACCAGAGGAAACTTCCTGAATCGCGACAACGATCTGCTCTGTTGCACGGCTGGTCTCGCGCGCACTGCTCATAAAGCGGTCTGAAGCATCCGATACTTCTTCGGCACTTCGCACAACCTGAGTGATGAGCTGCCGCCAATTATTCACCATTCGATTGAATGATTCAGCCAAGTCACCCAGTTCATCCCGACTCTTAAGCACCACCTGCGCGCGCGTCAAATCACCTGCCGCCACGGCCTCCGCTTGTCTTGCTATCTGCAAGACTGGCCCTGACACCATACGATAAAACCAGTAACCAATCGCAAGCGCTGCCGCGACGGTCGCAAAGCTCAAGATGATAATGATTGCCTCGGTCGCCTTGACCAGTGCGGCATCTTGGATATTCGTCGCCTTTTGCGCCGCGAGTTCACTGTCCGCAAAAGATACCATCGATTGTCTCATGCCCTGTCCAAACTGGAAAATTCCCGCAGCAATCGCGCTTTGCAGGCCGCTTTGAAAATTTGACTGTGCCTGTAGCAATGCCGAGTTGACCTGCTGAAGATAGATCTGGTTCATTGCGATGAGCGAATCCATCTGTTGGGCTTGAGCCTGCGAGAGAAGTGGCATCGTGCGTTTTGCAAGCTCATTAAATCTTTGATTCTCGTTCGCGATCTTGGCTCGATCGCTGCTGTTCCGGGTGATGAAATAGTCCCGCAACAGGCTTACTTCATGTGCCGAAAGATATTCTAACTGATATGCGTTTGCCACCGCCTGATCCCGATCATTGATCAGAAACTGGTACGAACCATTGAATCTTGTAATAAAATATATAGAAACAGCACTTATAGTGCCTAAGAGCAGGACAACAATCGAAAAGCCAACAAAAATCTTTCTACTGATTGAAATCCGCAAATAACCATCCCCCTTCGTCTACCTCTTCAAACATTGTACTATCAAATTGGGCAAACAATCCAGTGGTATTAAGTCAATAGAGTAGAGACCCCGAAACAGAGAAAATAGGCGACATGTAGACCGTCGACGCGCCCCCTCAACGGAGTTCACCAAAAGATCGTAAAAGGCCCGTCAAATCCTGCGGAGATCGCTGATTCGTTGGGCCATCCCAAAACCTATTCATCTTAAATCACATTTTTGTGACAAGAGTATCTATTATCGCTTAATGAAAATGGGGTTTGACAAAGCGGCGATCAGCATTTTGTCGACTTCGGTAAAATAGCGCCAAAGTTCTGCTCGCAAGAATTGCCCCGCATTGTGTTTTCCCGCGATCTCAAGATCACCTGGCGTAGACACAACATGTCGTTTGATTTCACCCACCTCAGTTATAAGGACAAGCTCATCAAGAGCCTTTGCGTTAGTAACAGAAACGGTAAACGAATCCCCTTGCGTCTCGCCGCCCATCAAAGCGTCCTCAGCCTGCAACGCTAGTCTAGGGCCATTCGGGCGGTAGCTCATCGAAACCAGGCCCGCGCCAATAGCCTCTAGGATGTCCCCCGTTCTGCGAGACTTGCTGTACACGTAACAAGTCGGATAGCCGTGGCGCACATAGGCGTGCTCACGGTGTGTATCGCTTCCGCCGACTGCAATCACACGCTTTCCAGATGCAAGCATCGATTGCCACAATGAAAGAGCCTGTGCGTTAGATTCCCGCCAAGGTCCATTCCATACCTCCAGCCAATCAAAGCTGACGTCATAGCCCCATCGCCACTGACAACTCGGGCCGGCATCATCAAAAGGGTGATTAATAGAAATCTTGGCGCCACGCCCTCTAGCCTCACTTGTTAAACGAGACACATCGGATGACGATTGCACACGAAAATCATCGCAAGGAACGGCTACCCCGAATAAGTTGGCGTGTCCATGATATGTGGTCAGTTCCATGGATGGAATATAAGTTACCGAAGTTTCTCTCGGATAAGCCCAATTTTGACTCACGGTATTATGATCGGTAAGCGCGATAAAATCCAGCCCCTTATCGCGCGCAATCTCATCCAATTGTAAAAGTGTATAGGCGCCATCACTGTGCACTGTGTGCACATGAAGATCGCCTTGCAACCACTGACGAGACGCTTCGACCAGCGTAATCTCTGTACGCACCGTAGCACCGGCCCTGCCTGCAACGTAAACGCCAAGCAAGACCTTCCACGTCCCCGGCAAGATGTCTCCCCCGACGTATCCTGAAGTCGCATGGTCCAAGCCGATCACCAATTCATACTTTGTGCTGCCGCTCCAGCCGCGAACCCGTAGCGAATCACACAAACCGACATCGATGATGCATGACCCCGAAAGTTTTGGCACAACTGTAATATTGATCCGAATTTCTGTGATATCATCCGCGACGTGAAAAGGAACCTCCAAAAAGCGGCCCGTATCATCCACTGTCACGTCCGTCGTCAATGTCAATCGAGTCTGCTGCATGGTGATCACTCCTTATTCGCTCCTAAGAAGATTCCTCTGACAAAATACTTTTGCGCGAACGGGTACGCGATGATCAGAGGCAAAATCGCAATGATGATACCGGCCATTTTAACGTTGGTCGTAATCAAATAACCGCTAGATGTGGAACTTCCGCCACTGATCAATGCATTCAGCGCCACCTGGAGCGTATTTTTGGTCGAATCGTTAATCAGCAAAATCGTGGTCAGAAGGTTGTTCCATCTGCCGACAAATTCAAATAATCCGACGGTTGCCAACCCGGCTTTAGACAGTGGCATACATATCTGCCAAAACATGCGAAAATGCCCTGCTCCATCGATTTTTGCCGACTCCAAAATATCACCCGGGATGGATAGAAAGAAATTTCGCATTAGCAAAACACTAAATCCGGATACCATACCGGATAGAATAAGTGCAGCGAGCGAATTGAGCAACCCCAGTTGTTGCATGGTAATATAAAAAGGAATCATGATGGCTTCAAACGGGATCATCATCGTGATCAAAATAAGCCCAGTGACAAAACGCCGACCCGGCATCCCAGATTGCGCCAGCGCATAGCCGGCGAGCGCGGAAAGTAGAACATGCAGCAAGGTGCCGAGTACTGAGACGATCACGCTATTTTCAAAAGGTTGCCAGAGATCGAGGACAGTCCATATCGTCGTATAGCCTGATAGACTAAAATCTCGCGGCCACATTAAGATGCCTGGTCGCATCGATGCAAAACTACCACTGAAAGATTCTGCCACGGCATTCCACAATGGAATAATCATCGTGGCGGCTATCAAGACGAGAAATACCACATTAAGAGTAGTAAACGCTGCCTGGCCAACTTGTTTTTTTCGCCGCATTGCAAATTGGCTCCCTTCAAGAATGATCAACTCTAATCAGACGCTGAGTAAATAACGTCAAGATCAGCGTGAATATCAAGATCAATAAGGCGCTCGCAGTTGCCCTGCCAATATTCATCTCTTGAAATCCCATATCGTAGACATACGTCATCAGCACGTTTACCTGTGGCTCAATGACGGCATTACGCATCACATAAATCTGATCGAACAAGCGCAAAACCCCCATGATCGAAAGCAGCCCCACGACTTGCATCGTTCGCGCCAATGATGGAATGGTGATGTATCCCATCTCATGCCAGCGATTTGCACCATCAACGCGCGCCGATTCATACAACGCGGGATTAATACCCACCATGGCGGCCAAATAGATGACAGTATTAAACCCTACATCTTTCCATACACTGACCAATATAATGACCCATCTTGCGAGATTAGGATCGGACATAAATTGCACTGGGGCAATACCCATCACTTGCAGTACCGCGTTTACCAATCCACCGTCAGGTGCGAGCAACTGGATCCACAATCCCCCGACCACGACCCATGAGAATAGATGCGGCAGATAGATCACCATCTGTACAGTGCGTTTTAACCAAGAACTAAGCACTTCATTGAGAGATAAAGCCATGATGATCGGTGCGACAAAGCCGATCAGCAAAATGCTGATGCCCAAAAATAACGTATTTTCAAAAGACGACCAAAAAGTAGGATCCGTGAGTACGTGACGATAATTGTGCAATCCCACGTAGGGCCGGTTGCCAATCAGATTAAAATTCTGCATGCTGATAAAGATAGAATGAAGAAGAGGGTAATACGTGAAGATGACAAAATAGGCGATCGTCGGCAACAACATGACGTATAGGGGTACCGCACGCACCCACTTGTTGACGTGGTGAACAAGTGGGTGACGTACGGGAATCGCCATCTGTGACCGGGGATAATCTGCGCTCATCATTAAACGACAACCCCTTTTGGCTTACCTATATTACTGACTGATGTAATGCTGTTTGAGCAAGGCAGCATGCATGTCGGCCACAGCGGCTTTAGGAGACAATCTTCCTAAAATTGCATCGTCGCCATATTGCCAAATGATCTGCTGCGCATTGTTCCAATCCGAATTGATCAGCGGCTGATAGCCGTAATGGACACCGATTGCCCGCGCATTGGCATACCCTTTTTGCATCGATGGAAAAGGATTTTTCCAATAGGAGCTGATCGGTTCTGGATCGCCGTGATCCATATTGTCGTCTATGCCAAGCTGTGTCAGTTGGTATTTGCCATGTTTCACGGTGTAATCGAGTCCCTTCACACCAAGCGAACCGAGGATCTCGCCTGGGCGAGTATTCCACCACTCAAGAAATTTAAAAGCCAAAGCCTTATTCGGAGCATTAGATGGAATTGCAAAGACGCTGGTATCCCCTTTAGAGACCAGACGTTTTCCACCCGGTCCCACAGCCCCCGGCAACGCCTCGGCGTCAAATGACGCGCTGGCACCCTGCGTGGCCGCCAGGTTATTCAACATGGGAACCCAGGCATCCCAATATACGAACATGCCGACACGTCCTGACAAGAAGAGGTTGCGTTCGTCAGACGTTTTGTTGGTCACAAAGTTCGGATCGAGCAACCCTTTTGCATATAAATTGTGAAGCCATGCGTAAACGGGGACAGCAGCCGGTGTTGCGTACGGAATCGTAAACTTGCCTTTCTGAAGTTCATAACCATTCTTCAACCCGACCGCGCTCATGAATGGTTGAATGTCATACAGCGAAGACAGTGTCAACCCATATGCGCCTTTTTTGTTTTTAAACATTTGAAACATATGATAGAAGTCATTTAAAGTCTTAGGCTCTGAGAGATGGAGTTCCTTCATCCAATCTCCACGCACAATGGGCATCAACGCACCTTGGTACTTCACTGGTACCGCATAGATACCCTGACCATTGGGACTGGAAAGCTTGATGTCATTCCATTCCCATTGCGGAACAACGCGTGAATTACCAAGCACGGCCGAATGGTGGATTTGGCTCTGCAAGTTCGTCACTTCACCCGCTTTTGCCAACTGCGCCAGCGTACTGCCTTCGGTATAAACGACATCGATTTTCTGCCCCGCGGCCAACATGGCCATCAGTTTCTGATCATAATTGCCAGTCGTGCTGATCAATTGCACTTTGCAATGTAAGGCTTGTCCGATCTCATCGGCGAATGCCGCATTTTCTTGTGGATTTTTCCCGCCAATGACCCCGGTTGCAATAGTTAATGTAGGCTCTTGCACAATTTTGTGCGGTTGCGCTGCAAATGCGCTATTTGTAAAAAGGGTTCCTGCAACAACGGATGTTGAAAGCAGCGCGAAATAAGGACGTTTATGTGATTTCAACTTGCTACACTCCTATTTTTCAATTCCGAGCATTCCATATACGGCAGGATTCACGTATAATAATCTCGGTGGGTATCAATCGATAAACTGTTGGCGTGGATGGATTACGCAAACGTTCTATCAGCAGTGACGCAGCCTCCGAACCAATTCTTTCTGCATTCAAGGTAATGCCCGTTAACGGCGGGCAAAACTCTGAGGTAAACACCGTATCATTTTCAAATGCGAATACTGAGAGCTGACCGGGAATGGAAACGCGCATTTCCATGGCCGCCTGATACACTCCGAGTGCGATTTTGTCCGAGCCTGCGATGATTGCTGAAAATGTTCGCCCCTGCGCCAACATCTCCCGCGTGGTTGTTTGCCCATACTCCAACGAATGGGTGTTCAACCTCTCGTATATGTGCAGTTCAGGATGAATTTCATAACCTGCTTGATGTATAGCACTCTCATAACCACGCCTTCGATCTTCGGACACGGTTCGCTCCTTTGGCGTGTTTAGAAACAAGATATGCCGATGTCCTAGATCGATTAAAAACTGTGTCGCCTTCTTTGCACTTGCCACACTGTCGTTATCCACGTAACAGAATTGCGTGCCAAGAGCCTCCGGGGGTCTGCCTACCACAACAGCTGGCGGAGATGTTTCCGTACGCCGGATGAACCTTTCATCATTTTCCTGAGGATCCAGTAAAATTTCTCCGTCTACGGGATCCGTCGTAGAGTGTCTCAGATCTCTTTTGTGATCAGCCGCTCGCGTATTGATCAACAGGCGATACCCTTGGTCATAACAGACTTGCAATACTCCGTTGATGAGTGAGAGATGAAATTGACTAAACTTTGTCTGTTCCGCTTGCATACTGAGTCCGATAATTCTCGTCTCTTTCATCGACAGCGTTCGAGCCCAATAGTTCGGCTTAAAGTTCAGTTCATGGGCAGCCCGCAATACGCGATCCACCACCTCCTTGCGCACTGCGCGTTTTTGTGTGAATACGTTGGACACAGTCCCCTTTGATACTCCCGCCAACCTTGCAACGTCTCGAATATTTGTCATCTTCATCACCAGTCACTGAAAATATTAAACCGGTTTTGCAATATGGTCTTGAAGAAACTGTAAACCTTTGGTTAAGCAGATTCAGCTAATCTGATGACTTTGGATAGAAATACGTTTCTGATGCTAGGATCAAATAGTATACACAACCAACACAGGGGGTTCTAACCACCGTTTTTGTGGCCCCCTGTGTCAGAATAGTTGTCGTACCCTCAACTGAAAGTATAGTGAGGATAACGAGAACGAGGTGGGAGACAATGAACCAAGCGAGCAAGGAATTGAAGCAGAGTATCATGCATTCGTCAGCAGCCCCTTGTGTTGCACTCCGATAATGGCA
>JAKACY010000098.1:7183-9367 GCA_021821025.1 Bacillota bacterium
ATGAAAGGGGCCACCTTATTGGAAACGCTGTATAGCTTAGGGATTACGCCCTCCAGAAGTCCACTTTGAAAAAGGGACTGCAAAAGATCGAGATTTATCGTAAACTGAGGTTGAGCCATTTGGATTCTCCTTCTGTGAGTGAGTACTTGACACACCCATTCTACCAGAGGAAACCGAATGGCTCATCTTACTTGATAGAGCCTGTGCGCAGTCTCGAGCATACGCACTTTTACACATAATACCGGACACTACTGAAAGGGGAAGGAACAGTATGTCATACAGACCAAATTTGTTATTGATCATGTGTGATCAACTTCGCGCCGATGTGTTGGGGTGTTATGGAGATTCATTGGTGCAAACTCCGAATATCGATCGGCTCGCAAGTCAAGGGGTTTGTTTCAATCACGCATACAGTGAGACTCCCGTTTGTGTACCTGCTAGACACGGGTTACTTTCAGGGCTCTACCCGTTTCAACTCGGTTTAGTGGAAAATTGTCCCCTGAGTGCCGAAATCACTCATCCCCTGCCGGAAATGATCCGACAGCAAGGGTATACGACGCTCGCCATTGGCAAAATGCATTTCAGTCCTCCGCGAAGGCACTATGGTTTTGACCGTATGATTCTGTCCGAGGAGATTCCAAGCCATATTCAGGATGATGACTTTCTTCAATTCTTACAGGCAAATGGTTTCGCAGACGTGATTGAGCCACATGGAGTGAGGAGTGATCATTATTACGAGCCTCAGGTATCGCCGCTTCCAGAAGAATTTCATACAACCGCCTGGACGGCCGCACAAACCTGCGAGGCCATCCGCAAAAATCGCAATCGTCCATTCTTCGTCTTCACTTCCTTTATAAAACCGCACCCTCCCTTTGATCCATGCAAGCCATACGACACGCTATATCATCCCGAACAGATCCCGACACCCATTCGAGTGGAAGGCGAACGGACAACCAACGATTATCTGATTGACGTACAAAACGACTACAAGGTGAACGGCGTCGATAAGATGACACCTGCTCAGGAAGCGCGCATTCGCGCTGCGTATTACGGCTCGGTCACGCAGATCGATGCGCAAATTGGAAGTATCTTTCGCACCCTGGAGGAATGTGGTCTTGTCGAAGACACCCTCGTAATATTCACCTCCGATCACGGGGAAATGTTGGGCGATCACTACGCATACGGCAAACGTACGTTTTATGAGGCTTCGGCACGCATACCGCTGATCGTCAGCCAGCCAGGGACCCTCCCGATGGGTGAGCGGCGGGGGCAACTCACGATTCTGCAGGACATCTACGCCACCTTGCTCACCGCCAGCGGTGGCAAAGTCCCGGAGAGCTCATGCGGGTTTGACTTGCAGCAGGCCATCTCAGATTCAGGCGCCACACTGCGCGATGAAATCTATGGAGAAATAGGCCGCGGTCCAGCTGCAAAAATGATGCTGCGATGGGGAGATTTCAAGTATGTGTATCATGTGAATGGCGGAGCGGAAGCACTTTTTCATCTCGGCGACGACCCGGATGAACTTCAGAATATCGCGGTTGATCATCAGGATTTATGCTCGGAGGCAAGAAAGCGAATGGTACGCCACTATGCCGATCATGCGTTCACCGAGGTACTTGATGGCGCAGAACTGCTCCGTTTGCCAAAGCAAAGCCATACGCCGCACGGATATCTTGATCAGCGTCCCATATGGCCGCTTACTGTGGTGAAAAATTGAGCGGTAGGCTTTCCATAGCAATGATGTTTCTGACGCTTGATTGTGCCCAAAAGCTGACGGCGTTCGATGTCCACAATTTGATGACCTAGCTGGCACGGATCGTGCCTTGGGGAATTTGCGTGCACCTTGTAAGGTTCACCATGCGCGCGATGCCCCGACTGGCGGCGTACAGCATCTGGACCGCCCCATCCGTGAACACCGGCAGATTGCCTCCCGTCAGCTTCATCTGGTGCCGGATGTACTGCGCCGTTTCTTCCCGGCTCATGCCCGCAGATGATACGCCATGTCAATGCGCTGCGAAATCGCCTTGTACTTCTTCAGCCGCAGATGTCGCCTCATCTCGGGCTGGCCCACCAAAATGAGCGGGAAGGGCGATGTGGCGTCCATGTGCTGGTTGCGGACGTAGCGCAACTCCTGGAGCATTTCCTCCGTCATGTCCTGTGCCTCATCGATGACCACCACCC
>JAKACY010000099.1 GCA_021821025.1 Bacillota bacterium
CGGCCTCATCACAAGCGTGTGGATCGTCGAGCCTGCCATGAAAAAGAAACAACCCATCGCGGTTTCAGAGTTAGTTTCTATAGGTAAAAAGTGGCCTCTATTGTCTGTGTCACTGTTAGCGGTTTTAGGCCAAAGCATCGCATTTACGACGATGTTTGGATTCAGCCCGCTGTATGCTGTGCACATCGGGTTCAACAAAAGCGAACTCAGCCTCTTGACACTCGTCACCATTTTACCAAACGCCATCGCGGGCTACGTCAGCGGCACACTCGTAGTAAAGCGCATCGGCGCGAGATGGACTGTAGGAAGCGGTTTTTTACTAGCGGCGATTTGTACCATCGCGATTCCATTTACACATTCCATGTTCAGCCTCATGGTCACGCAAGCCTTCAACGGTTTTGGGCAAGGCCTGCAGTCGCCCATCCTCATGGGATTAGCCATCCACTCTATTACAGCCGACAAGCGTGCGACGGCGATGGGCTTTTTCCAAGCCATCTACTCTGTCGGTATGTTCGGAGGGCCTTTTCTCGTGGGTTTATTAGGCAAATGGATCGGTCTCGTGGGGGGCTTCGAATTCATGGGCGTCGTGTCCGTTTTAGCCGCGCTGCTCGCACTGTGGTGGATTCGCGCGACTAAAGCGGAGGCAGACAGCCGTACAACGGGGTGACAGCTTACACCTCGTCGTATATGCGGCGCGCATTATCGAGGCTGATTTTCGCGCCGACGGTGCATTCTTCCATACCTTCAAACTCGATGGATAAAAAGCCGTCATAGCTGGAATTTTTAATCGTTTTTAAAATCGTCCAAAGGTCGATATCCCCTTGACCGATGATCGACCCACGCAAATAGTTCCCGTAAGTGGTCGTGAACCATCCTGCACCGGGATTCTTATCCTTAGGGCGCTTATAAAAATCCTTAATGTGGACCATCGATGCGTATGGGATATTCTTTTTTACTGCCACTACCGGGTCTTCATCGACGCACATAAAGTTCCCCACGTCAACGGTGGTCTTAAAGTTTGGGCGATTGACCGCATGTATCAATTGTTGAACGCGATCGCTCGCCTGCACAAAGTAACCGTGGTTCTCAATGCTTGTCGTGATGCCATATGGGCGAGCGTAATCAGCGATCCTGGCACAAGCGTCTGTCATCTTCGCGAGATGCGTCTGGAACTGATCGATTGATGTCTTCTCGACGGGCAGCCATGCCACATCGTGGCGCATCAGGCAAATCCCGAGGCGCCGCGCAACATCAACCTCACGCATGACACGCTCAATCTCCTGTTCAAACTCATGCGGATCATCGCAAAGGAAATTCGCACCGATCGCGTAATTGGAAAGTTCCAAATGAAGCGATTCCGCGAGTTCCCGAATCTGGTCGACCAAATCCAGGTCATTCACCAGCTTCAGTCCAAGTGGGACAATCTCTGCGTGATCTGCTCCTGCATCTGCGATCCACTTAACCACACCTAAGATATCCATCTTCCCACTCTTGATGGCCTGCTGTAGACTGTATGTACTAAGCCCAAACTTCATCATAAATCCCCCTTAGTTAAATGTGATGGAATTGCCTGTGCAAAGCGTTCCCCGGTGTATAGGACCGCTCCATCAACCACGTGATGAATAGTACGCACACAGCCCCTATGAACAGCGTATAGACATCCAAGCTCTTGAGATTTGCGCCGATCATGAGAAAAACGGCGGCACAGATGCTTGGTAGCAGTGGTTCGACAAACGCTTTTCGCCAATGTAGCGGCAACCCATCGCGAACCATGAACCAAAATAGCGAGACCGCTGATAACGCCCAACCACACATGTAAACAAATGACCCGTACAACGGGTTGATTCGAGTTACGATAGGCACCAACACAAAGACGATGGCACCAGACACCACCATGACCCAAAAATTAGCGCGCGTTCGTCCCATGCCCCCTAGCATCGTACCTCCGAGTCTTCCGATGGAAGAAAAAAGTACGCCTAGTGCCAGGAGACGCGCGTATGCCCCAGCGTCCGCCGTCACGTATTTGGAGCCAAAAAGCGCGTAGGTTAGCTGTTGCGGAAACGCACAGATGAACAGAGTAAGTGGAAACAAAATATAGTTGTTGTAACGAAAGCACATAGTGCCACGCTGACTGGCTTGAGACGCATCGTGCGCGACCTCAGACAGAAACGGTAATGAAACCACATTGAAGGCCCACGTGATGATATTGAGAAACCCCGCTATTTTCAACCCATTGCTAAGATAACCCGCTGCCACAACTGAAGTGGCCCCAGTAATCATGACTAGAAACGGCTGCTGAAACGCCTTGGCGATGTTGCCTGCCCACATGGGTACTCCATAACGCAACATACTGCCCAGCGTTTTTCTCCGAATCCGAACCCAAACCGAAAGGTCATACTGCTTTCTAACGGTAGACAGTACGACAAGAGAGGTCAGTGCGGAAGCGACAGCAGTAAATGCAGCGACAAACAGCAACGCAGACGAGCCCCGATCACTAAACCATACGCCGAAAACTGTGCCTGTAGTCGAAAAGAGCGTCGTAGCAACCATTAAAATCGTTTGCGAGAGAAACCGCCGCATACCAGAAAATGTGGCGATACCGACGTTCGTCAGAGAGTTGAAAATTAGAATGAAGGACCCTACAAAAAGAGCGATCATCAACTGTTGCAGATGATAACTGCTCGCTAAAAATGGAGCACAGATGGTGACCACACATGCCATCAGTAAGCCTACCGCAGCACTACCTGCGAGTGCAACGTGAAAAGATACTCCGATAGCCTTTTTCCCATGCCGCGAGACCAGATAAGTCAGTGCAGAATTCAGTCCCATGTTGAGAAAGAGCCCACTCATGCCAAGAATCTGCTGCATCAGGTTCACTTCACCGAAGACCGCTGGGCTTGGGATTAGACGCGCGATGATCCCACTGCCTAATGTCTGCAGCAATTGATTGATAAAAAGGCCTGTCAACACAATGCCGGTATTTTGAACCAAGTACATTCTCAGAGTCTGAGTGGCCGTCATGCTCGCCTTCTTTCCAATCACGCAGCCGACATGGATATGAAATGCACACCGATTGGGTACATCTCCTAGACAACGCTTTCAATTCAGGCGTAAAGGGGAGCACCCCCTTTACGCCTGAATCCCGCTCAAAAATCCCTCAACTTGTTGCTTCGTTTTAGCGTGTGCGCTGTGCAAATGTGCTAATTTTTCACCGTTACGAAATACCAACAAAGTGGGTATGCCTCTTACATCATACTTCTGCGCAAGATCGGAAAATTCTTCAGCATCGACCTCATACCATACCTTATCAGCATGCTTGGCCGTTACGTCGCCGATAAAGGTATTCAGTCGTTTACAATCAGGGCACCAAGTCGTATCAAACTTGACGACCGTGGTCTGCATGTTTGATATCGCCTCGTTAAACACATCTTCTGATTGAATCCTAGTCATCTAGTCAATACCTCCCTTCTATAACTTTTTCAATATACCCGAAATATCCGTATAAAGTCTACCATACTATTTTCTATAATTACCATAATGGAACAATCGCAGGCCAATACTGGTAATTGGTCGAAAGAAACGCTCCAGTTTCCAGCCTATGAGATTTCCTACAAACCCGACGACGAATCCCGCCATGACATCCGTCGGCCAATGTACACCCACATAGACACGAGCAAATGCGACCAAAATGGCTAAGGTCAAAAACGTGCGCGAGAGCCATTTCGGGCCTCTGTGTGCGGCAGCAAATGCGAATGCTGATCCACCTGATGTGTGATCACTCGGAAAAGACGCGTCTTTCGAGTGTGGCACCAGTTGGTGAAAGCTACCGTGTGGCAGAGCGACAAATGGCCGTGCGCGGACCCAAATATGGCCGATGATCACATTAATCACAAGCGCGATGACGCCGGATACGACGGATACGATCAATCCATGCCGCCTGGCCTCATCCCGCTTAGGGAGAACGAACCATGTGATGATAAAGAGTATCCCGTAAATTTCTAGCGAATCATTGGCCAGAAATTTCATCAACGCGTCCACGATCGCAATGTGACCTGAGAGATTGTTGATCAGATGGTACAGCCAAGTGTCGAACGGATTCATGATGACCCTCCCTATGATGAATTACATTAGATAGGACGACAAAGTCATAGGGAAAGTTCATCGCCCCCCGATTTTCCTAATGAGCGGATTTGATCGTCCACTTCCAGGAGTCGGTCGGGCCCGTAAGTCCTGACCACATCACGCCCTGTAGTCGATTGCTCACAGCGCCGATCAGATCCGGTGCATACAGAAAATCCTCTACAGCTCGCTCACTGATCAGTGCCTGCCACGAGTCGAGAATTTTCTTGCGGTACGATGCATTAAAAGATGATATCCCTGCCTGCTCGTTTAAAAGCGAATCGCTCTCAATCACATATGGATCCTTGGGGTTAGTCCAGTTTGCAGTATCGATGTTAAATGGCGCAGTTGACAGCCACAAATTCCTTGGATCTGGATCAACGCCGAGCTTCCATCCCATGACATACCCAGATACTTGCGGCGCATGGTTCGTCAGATCGGTGACCATCTGGGAAACAGTCAAGGGGCCATTTAGTCGCGCATCGATGGCGATGACCCTCAGGTCATGCACGATTTGCGTCGCGGCCAGCTTTCCTTGCTGATCGCCTTGCGCATAAGCGATGCTCAGATTGAGCGGCGCACCGTTTGGCATGACGAGCCAGTTCTTAGGCCCGATATGAAACCCCGCTTTCATTAGCAGATTACGAGCAGTCTGAGGGTTGTAGGGAAACGCGTTATCAAGTGATGAATCGTACCAGTAGCTCCCTGGTGGAATCGGGCCGTTTTCGATTGCACCTTGCCCGTTTAGCGCGAACTTAATGATTGATTGCCTGTCGATGGCATACATCATAGCTTGCCGAAAATTCACTGATGAACCCCATGGCGTCTGATTATTCCAGCCCAAAAACTCATACTGGGCTTTTGGCGCCGTGAGCAGACTCGCCCCTACATGCGCGAGGGCGCCCACTTCATTCGCAGGAACATCTTCATAAAGGTCAAGCCCACCATCGGCAAATAGACCCGGAGCCACGACGGGCGGCACGACTTTGTAATTGAGCTCAGGGATCGCAGGCTTTCCGAAGATAAAATTGGAATTCCCAAGTAAAGTGACCAACCCAGAAGTCCTTTGTCCTAACATGAAAGCACCACTTACAACTGTCGGAAATTGTCCGAACGCCGACTTGGCCCAATCTGCCATATTGATATGGCTCAGGATAGCTGACGGAATTGGCCTAATACCCTGAAGATCCGCCACTAACACTGCAGGATCCGCAGTGCGCAACTGAAAGTAAAATTCATGACTGTCGATGATATGTACGCCGGAAACGGACGTTGCCTTGCCTTCTAGCACCTGGTTAGATCCCACAATAGGAAGTACGCGATATCCCTGACTACCTCGCAGGACACTGTTGTAGACAGGCGAAGCCAAAAAGTTTACGGACCAGAGCACATCCTGTGAAGTGATGGGTGTCTGATCTGACCACTTAGCGCGCGGATCAATCTGCATATAGATGCGCTTACCTTGATCGGCGTACCACCACTTTTGAACGATTTCCGGAACCGGCATCAGAGCTTTCGACAGATGCAGCAATGGAGCAAAAAGTTGCGAGACGATCTGGGAAGTTGCGGGTGAACCTGAAATATACGGCAGGAATGATCCGATTAGCTGTGACCTAACGCCAATATTGACCGCTGGAAGACCTGCCCCGCTTACACCCTGCGCGGCCGCAGATGTACTGAGACTACCCCATAAGAGCCCCATCACGCTTGCCACCGCGTATATGGAGACTAGGTGAAACTTTGCTGGCAAACAACTCACCGCCCTTAAAAATACAGCCAACCGCTTTGTACACGACTTGACTAAGGATACTAGGTTGTAATATCAGGCCTTCGATTGCGGATCAAATGCATCGCGAAGTCCATCACCGATGAAGTTGACACTAAGAATCGTCAAAACGATCAACGTTGCAGGCGGCATCCACGCATAAGGTTCCGTCTTAAGTGAAATATAGTCAGTCGTTGAATTCAAAATTCCACCCCAAGACGGTACCGAGATCGGAACGCCAAGCCCCAAAAATGACAGTGCAGCATCAAGGCCCACATAACTGGCGACGGAAAAGCTGACAAGAACGATTAAAAACGACAGGCTGTTCGGGAGCATATGACGAAAGATGATTCGCCACTTAGATGCGCCGATCGTCTGCGCACCAACTACGTAATCCTGCTCGCGCATTTGTAAAAATACCCCGCGCATCAAGCGTGCAGCACCCGGCCATGATGTGATACCTACTACCAGGACCAGCATCCATTGACTAGACGTATTCAAAATGGCCTCTAACACAAGAATCAGGCTGATGAATGGAAAGTTCAGCATAATATCGACAAAACGCATCATAAGCGTATCGACCCAACCACCGAAAAATCCGGAGATGCCGCCATAGATGACCCCCAGAAACATGGTCATAAAGGCTGCTGCAAATGCAACTGTTAAGTCCACTCGCCCGCCATAGAGGTCCCGAGCCAAGTAGTCGTATCCCGAACTATCCGTGCCAAGTGGATGCATGGCACTAGGCGGTGAGTCCGTATTCATAATGTCCGGTGTGCTCGGTGAATAGTGCGTAAAAATTTGCGGAAACACGGTTACAAAAATGATCGCGAGCAAGATTACGAGCCCCGCAACCGCCAGGGGATTACGAAAAAAACGTTCGATTGACAGGCGCAACGGTGACTTACTCTTTGGCGGCGCGGGTGATTTAGACAGGTTGGTCTTCGCTATCACTTGCGTAGACAACGTCATCCCCCTTATCTCCAATCTACTGCGGATCTAGTTATACCGAATCCGTGGATCCGCGATTGCGAGCAAAATGTCAGCGATGACATTGCCTAAGAGCACGGTTACGGCAAAAAGTAGCGTGGTGCCCAGAATCAGCGGATAATCCCGATTGATCGTTGCACTGATCGATAACTCACCCATTCCCGGCCATGTGAAAATTTGCTCCAAAATGACTGCTCCGCCGAAAAGGCCTCCCAAATCAAAACCGAACTGCGTAATGATAGGAATAATTGCATTTCTCAGCACGTGGCGAAACAGCACCTTACGCCCACGAAGACCCTTTGCTCTAGCGGTCCGAACAAAATCGGCCACAATCACCTGTAGCGTATTGCCACGCGTAAGCCTCGTATAGTACGCCATACTTGGTAGTGCGAGAGCAAGTGCCGGTAAGATCAGATGCTGTAAGCGATCAAAAAAGCTTCCAGACCATGAAGCCCCCGCAGTCACCGTACCGGATGACGGCAACCAATTGAGCGTGAACGAGAAGATAAAAATCAACATCAACGCGAACACAAACCCGGGAATTGAATATAGAAAGACAGATATAAAGGAGCTGATCATGTCAAAAGACCCATTGACGCGATTTGCTTGAAAAACGCCGATAGGGATTGAAATTGCGAGAATGATCACCTCAGCCGTTACAGCCAGTATCAGTGTGTTAGGCAAATAGGTAGCAATTAACTGCGAAACAGGTAAATTCAAGCTAAATGAATTCCCAAGGTTACCTTGCAACACATTTTTCATCCAGTCAATATACTGAACAACAAGTGACTGATTGAGTCCATTTTCCTTTACAAGCCGGTTGTATAGTTCCCCTGAATTTTTCAGGCGTGGATTAAAAACCAAGGACTGAAAGGCGTTACCCGGCATCGCATGCATCATGAGAAACACGATCACCGTGATAACAAAAAGTGTCGGAATAAGACCGAGAATTCGTCGGACAATGTACGTGGCCACGCCGATATACTCCTTTATCACGCAGGTGCAAAAGGGCGACCCGGCCGCCCTTTTGCACTGCTAAATGGTGAAAAAACTAGCTTACTTCGAAAGATACCACTGATAAGGGTAGAGTGCACCGTACGGCGAGAACACAACGCCATGCAGGTTTTTATTGTAAGCTGTGATCGACTTTGCAGATACCAGGAAGTTTTCTGGCATTTGCTGACTGACAAGAACTTGCCATTGATCAAGGATTTTCTTGCGGTAGTTGATGTCAAACGCAGCAGCTGAGTGTTGCAGGTGAATCAACCGGTCATTTTGTACGACTGCAGGATCCTTCGTGTTGGTCCAGTCGATCGTGGTGATGTTGAGGTTATCCGAGCTTCTCCACAAACCCCGTGGATCTGGATCAGTGGATAAGTTCCAGCCCATGAAGAAACCTTGGATCGGTTGCTTGCCATTCGCATCGTTGTTGAGATAGTTCAGCATCGTGTTGAAATTGATCGCCGGAAGAACTCTCACATTGATGTGAACGGCGTTCAGGAATTGCTTCAAGAAGTTCGCCTCTACTGCGATGATGCTGTCACCGGAGGAGATCGTGATCGTTGGACTGAATGGGCGTCCTCCTGGCGTGGTACGCCACCCGTTTTTGATCTTGAAGCCGGCTTCGTCAAGGAGTTTATTTGCCATCGCAGGGCTATAGTTATAGGCTCCATTTAACGCACTGTTATACCAGAAGTTGATCGGAGGCAAAGGACCATTCTCTACTTGTCCATAGCCTTTGTCGATCGCCTTGATGAGTGCTGGGCGATTAATCGCGTACTCAACAGCCTGGCGGAATTTAACATTACTGAACTCTTTGCCGTAAACCGAGTTGTTCAGGCGCCACCCTAAGTAATCAAACTGGTTCGACGGAAGAATTGCAAGCTTGATGTTCGGAAATGCCTTCATCTTTTGAACGTCTTTGGCGTCGATGCCAGCGATGTCAACTTGCCCTGACGCCAGATCGCCATCGACCACATCGGGAGAAATAACCTTCCATATGTTCGTTGCGATATGTGGTTTGCCAAACAGGTAGTATGGGTTCGCTTTTTGCGTAATCGACTGTCCAGGCACCAAGTTTGTCATGACGAATGGGCCGCTTCCGACGGTCGGCATTTTGTTAAATGCGGAAGTCTTCCACTTCGACATCGGAATGTCGTGCAGGATGTAATATGGCAGAGGAACGATACCCGCCCACTGCGAAGGCAGAACGGCCGCGTCTGCAGATGGCATCGAGATCGAGAACTC
>JAKACY010000100.1 GCA_021821025.1 Bacillota bacterium
CCTGCATAAAGGGTATGCAAAACAGTACCTCACGCACAAAAACCCCTACACAGGGCTTCGGTATGTGGATGATCCGGCGATCGCGATCGTACAACTGCTTAATGAAAACGGCATCTTCTGGGAAAATGGAGATGTTCCGGTGCCGTCGTACAAACGTGAGCTCGACGCACGATGGAATGCATGGTTGTTGCAAGAGTATGGCTCACGGGAAGCCTTATCAGATGCGTGGACGAAAGATGATGGAACGAAGGCACTCGCAGAGGATGAAGATCCGAGGGTAGGCACCGTAAAGCGACCTGCGATCGGCATTTGGGGTGAGCGTAAGATCGACCACAGGGCTGACTATGCGAGCAAAGATGACGGCCCAGCGAGATTTGCCGATCACGTGCGTTTTTTAAGTGGGATTGAGATCGAATACATTCATGAAATGATGTCTTATCTGCGCGAGCTAGGTGTGAAGTGTCCGATCAATGCAAGCAACTTACCATCTGGTGCAGCGGAGCTGAGGTGCGTTGCGACTGCGGATGTCGTCGAAAATAACGCCTACTGGAACCATCCAACCGGCGGATTCATGGTTCCAGTGGATTTTCATGACAAGGAGATGTATTCGACAGATCCGAGGAACGTGGACGCTGGTGCGTTTGCGCTGAACCTTGTCACAAAGTTGGCGTTTGCCAAAGTGGCGGGTAAGCCATTTGTGGTCACGGAGTGGAACGTGTGTTACCCTACGAGGTTTCGCGCGGACATCATGCTGATGCTGTCGAGCTATGCGGCACTGCAAGATTGGGATGGGCTGATCCTATTTTCTTATTCGCATTTTGCAAGTGATGAGATGATCACTTCGCAAAAGATGTCTGGATTCTTCAATTCTTACAATGATCCGGCCGTGTGGGGGCTCGCGGGACTTGCATCGGCGATTTTCCAGGAGGGCCTGGTGAAGTCGGCAAACCGCACGGTGGAGATCGGGTACACGCTGCAGGACACGCAAAACACGCCGCCGCAAGCCTTGTTGCCTTTTGGAATTCTACCGTTTGTTTCACAGGTCGCCGCACGCTTCTTGGATGATGGTATCTATCAAGGCAAAGCGGATGTCGCGATCACTTCCGGTTTTACTTCGGCGGGGGATTACCGAGCGGCAAATCATACGCTCGTGTACGCGCGCAGCCCGTATGTGGACGTGCATCAGAAGGTACAAGACAAAAAGGCGTTTCTTGACCGGCATCTCGACGCGGGTAGTGAGAACTTGACTATCGGGCAAAATCGTGACGACAGGCATATTGACAGCCATGTAGACGGCCACTTGGGCGGACGCACTGTTGGCGAGATCGGAAAGCGGCGCGCAGTCATCCGAAATGAGCAGGTGTTTGATGAGGATCTTGGTGCGTTCGGGAGCGTGTGGGATGCGTGCATGAAAACATGGCGTCTCATCGATGAGCACTATGGGTATGACGAAGGGCGTAGCCTACTGATATCCGACACCGGTGAGCTTTCGTTTCACTACGGGGATGGCCAATTTATTGTGGATGCCAAGAGAGTGGCGTCATTTTCTGGCAATGTGAGCGGGCCGGTGAGCTTAGGTGATTTTACGCTTGACTTGGAGAATAAGAAGGCCTCTCTTTCGATCTTGTCAAGAGATGGGCGTAGCCTGGCGAAATCGAAGCACCTGCTCGTCATCGCGATCGGCGAGTGTGACAATGCCGGCATGGTCTGGAATGGTTCCACCTTAGTCGATGGAGGCAGTGGCCCAACGCGGGTGGATCCGACCGTGGGGCGCATCTCTTTTATGAGTGATTGTGCAGCATGCGATGCGTACGCCTTAAGCGTGACAGGCGAACGCACGCGCAAACTCGAAGTGGGGCGGGACGCACTCGGGTTTCATGTACAGATTGGAGGTCCAACTTCCGCTCAAGGTTTGGACAATATGGGAGAGGCATCTGCGGTCATCTACTATGAGGTGTTATTTTCATAGAAAATTGACCCATGGCGACACAGTTTCAGAATCCGATTTCATGGATTCTATTTTACACGATCAGCGAGGTGGCGGCGCTTTACACGTAGTACCTCGCTGAATATAAAGGGCCTTTTCAGATTTGCAACGTTTTAGAGTTACCACTAGGCCCTGCGGGTAAAGTGGTGCGCCGGTTGGCAAAGGCCCAGTGGCAGGCTGATGTTACAGATGATGCGCCACCTCGTCAAAGCTGAGCTTCGGCACGTAACGAGTGACATGAGCTGTCCTGATTATCGGCTTGCCGTTGCGTTTACGGGCTGAGTCTCCAGTTCGCTGTGCGCGAGAGGGACTAAGCTCTCTCTACGCGAATGGTCGTGCCTTTACCGGATGGCTCGGCGGCATTCGTGATTAAGCGGCGCTGCATGCGCTGCCGAAGTTCTGGCACATGGCTGATAACCCCAATCGTCAGCCTGTCGCTGCGTAGTCTCTCGAGACTCCCCACCACCACATCGAGCAGGTCTGGGTCTAGCGTTCCGAAGCCTTCGTCTAAAAAGAAAAATTCCAGCGGATACCTTCCGCGCAGTTGTACTTGTGTCGATAAGGATAGCGCCAGAGCTAACGACGTGAGAAATGTCTCACCGCCTGAGAGCGTGGTGGTAGGACGCAGCACGCTACCATTATGGTCATCGCGCATGAGAAAACTGCCGTCGTCCCTTAACAAAAGCGCATAGCGCTCGCGCGTCAAATGCTTTAACTTATCCGACGCCATGCGCGCGATCCATGTCATCTGCTCCTGGGACAAGAATTCAATAAAGTGATTACCGCTAAAGAGATTCGCTAACATTTGAATGCGCGTGAACTTTTGCTCTAGATTCTCTTTAAGCACTTTCGTTTGTATCCACTTTTCGTGACGTTTTGCGACCTGTTTTAGTCTCTCATCAGCGGCACCCTGCGCCTCAAGCGCACCTAGATAGCGAGCATTGGCTTGTTTTATCTCTGCTTGAAGATCTGCCCACTGTTGTTCGGATATGTTCTGGTTAGCGAGCGCAATCTGCAGGACCTGACGACGATGCTTTACTCGGCTGAGGTTTTCATCGTAGTCGCTCACTTCTTGATTGAGTGCAGCCTGCTCAGTTTCTTCTAGCAGTGCATCTAATACTTCTTCTTGCGTTACGAATTCGTACTGCAGCAGCATTTGCTTCAAACTTTCCTGACGTGACTGCAAATCTTGCGATAGATCTTTGAGTTTTTCGGATGCGGAAAATACTCCCTGGTTGGCTAGAGAAAGGGCTTGCTGAAGATTGTCCATTGCAGCTTGTGCCGAATCTCTTGCCTGCGCGAGCGTGTCTAGTGCGCGACTGGCTCGCTCAAGCGCTGACTGTCGCGGTATGCCATCCGTGATGCCATAGAGTTCTGACTTCTTGCTGTCATGCAGTGATGTTTTATGAGAGATTTCTTCCTGTAGACGGGTAAGGTTCACCTCAGCATCTTGAATCTGCGTTTTATAGCGGACTACATCCGACTCAAGGGTTAGCATATCACGCCGCAACTTTTCGATATCCTGTTGGGCTTGGTGAAACTTTTCGTCTTTTTTAGCTATAGTCTCTTGTGCGACACGGACTGTGCTCACAGGGTCAAGTGTGTCATGAGTCGAATCGACGAGATTAGAGATCGAAGCCAGTAAACGATCATACGCGGCACGCGCAAAAGCTCGGGCCTCCTCATATAGGGCAGTAGCCGAGGAGAGTTCTGTAGTTTTTACTGCGAGATCCGCCTCTTTGACTGCTCGCGCGCGATCTTTGTCAGCATGTGCCTGCGCCGTTTTTGTCAGTTCGTTTTTTAGTCGATCGATGTGTTCTTCACGCGCTCGTAGCCCTTCTTTTAACAGCGCGAGCACATGTGGTTGTGCTCGGATCCATGTAAGAAGATCCTCCAAATCCTCTGGGATTTTCATGCTGGTGTTTTGCGCGGTTTTGCGTATCGTTTGACGAACTCGCTGTACTTCTGATGTAGCCGACTCGATCTGCTTCGCAAGACTTTCCAAAGCGGCTTCCTTGCGATAAATTTCGTTTTTCAACGATTCGAAGTTTCGTTGCAGGTTCTCGATCAGTTCATTTAGTTCATTCAGATTAGCCATGTCGATATCGTTTATCCGCTCATCGCCTACCGCCGAATCGGGCCTTGTGTCTGTCACGGAGACTGTCCCTAACGCAGGGTGCGATGTCGAGCCGCACACTGGACATGGTTGACCCTCAATCAGCAGATGGGCTAGCCGCATCGCTGCATCGCGTGCGTCGAGAGTTGCGCGTCGACGGCTTGCCTCATCTAACTCTGCCGTTATGCGACCCAACGCTTGGCGTTGGTCTGACACGAGTCCCGCCAGCTCTGACTGTTCAGCTTGCGCCTGCGTCTGTGCGCGATGAGCTTGTGCCCACTGGTCGGTCGCGTGAAGCAGGTCGTTCAAGGTGATTTCTAATGCGTGAATGTCCTCAGCCGTTTGATGCGGTTTGGCGAGGGCAGCATCCAGTGCCTTTTGAAGGCGATCTAGATCTGCTGTGATCTGTTCGAATTCCGCCGTGGCCGCAATAAACGCTGCGGACGCCGCGCTCTGTTCTTTTTCTCGCGTATTCTTGAGTGCTCGGCGTTCGTCCAGCGTTTTCCTTTGACTGCGGTATGCATTGACCAACTCACTCGCTGTTAAAAGTTTTACACGATATTCTGGAATCACGCGATGGTCTTCCAACGTTCGCTCCAGATCACTCAGGCTTGACTTAGCGGCGTTCAGACGCTGCTCGGTCGACACGAGTAGGCCTTTGTCCTGCGCTGCTTTTGTCTTTTTTTCGCCGTAAGAAGCTTCGCATTGCTGCAGATCCGTCGCTAGTGCGTCGATTTCCTGCTCTAGCAACTTTGCTTCCATGAGGCGTGATCTTCTAGCAAAAAGATCGGGGCTCTGTACTTCCCATTGCTGATTCGCTTCTACCACCGCCACGGTGGCTGTTTCTGCCTCTTGCTGGAGAGTTGTCAGTTTTGCGCGACTCTCTTTAAGCGTTTGCGTTAATTCGCGTTCGCGCGCTGTGGCGTCTACGACCGCTTGTATAAACGGCTGCACGATGCGGGCGCGGTCGGCCTTAAGAAGCTTAGCCCGCTTTGTCTCGATGTGTGGGCGAAGTTTGTCAAAGTCGGTGATCTGTAAGTCTAGTTGGATCATTTCCTGTTGCCAATTGTAAATCACCTCTGCGTCTTGCTTTTTCTTTGTCGCATGGTTCAGCCCATCAAACGCAGCAGCAACCTCATCTTTTTTTGCGATGAGTTCCTTTTCTGCGGCGCGTAAAGCTTCAAGCGACGCATCACCCAGTGCGAAAAGCGCCTGTCGAGCCATGTCTAGTTCAGTGGCTATACCGTTTTTGCTCTTGTTGACATGCGCGACAAAACCGCGACCGTACTGCTCTAATGCGAAGATTCGTTCGAGCATCTCTGTGCGTTTATCGCTCTTAAGATTCAGGAATTCGGCGAATTTTCCTTGCGGTAGCACTACCGCGCGCGTGAAGTCTGCCATGTTGAGTCCGATGATATGCTCTATGGCATCAGTGACACTGGTCTTTCCTTCGGCGAGCATCGTCTGTCCGCCAGTATCATCGATCTCTAACAGTTTACTGAGGTGGTGGCGAACCGCATGTTCGTCACCTCTTTGAAAACTCCGGTACACGATATATCGCTTTCGGTCGTGTGGTGTCCCGATCGCGAACTCAAAAGTGACATTCATGCGTTTTCTTGTGTGATTGATCGCCCCGCTTAAACCGTTCGGTATGTCACAATACAAGGCTAGCGTGATTGCATCCAGGATCGACGACTTGCCGCTGCCGGTAGGTCCAAAGATGCCGAACATCCCCAAATCCGACAGTTGATCAAATGCGATCTGTTGCTCTTGAGCAAAACTATGTAGTCCTTCAATCGTGAGGCGAAGTGGTTTCATACGGTCTCTTCCCTTCGCGTATCTGGTATCACATCATCTGTACCTTCCTGGGCCTCGTTTGCCAGTTGCAAAAAGAGCTGCACGAGTTCATCGTCTGGCGCCACGTGGTGCCGAGACTCAAAAAAGCGAATAAACATCTGCTCGATCGACAGGTCGCTTCTCCGTTCTAACGCCGCATCGTCATCGCTTTGAGGTAAAATGGGTCGAATGTTGACGATACCGCTGTGCCATGTTCGAAGCTCTTGCGCGATGGCGATCGTTAAAGGCTCGTCGAGGTAAAGTTCTAAATCGATCCATGCATTTCGGATCGATGGTTCCTCGAGTCGCATGATCGCTTGTTGTAAGCCTTGTTCGGCTTTGATTCGCACCAAGGGTCTGCCCGCAGACAGCGTGATCTCGCGAATATTCGCTGGCTGCCCTGGCTCTATATTCAAGATGGTGACTGATTTTTTCTGTCCCGCTTCAGAAAAACTATAAGATAGTGGTGAGCCTGAGTAACGGATGGGTGGGCCATCGTGATGAACGAATTGTGGTCGATGCAGATGTCCGAGCGCGATGTACTGTGCATCTTGCGGGAATGCCGCAGGTGAAACGGCGTATGCACCGCCCACTTGAATCTGGACCTCCGACTCTGATTCGATCCCGCCAGTT
This sequence comes from Bacillota bacterium, assembly GCA_021821025.1. Lineage (GTDB taxonomy): Bacteria > Bacillota > Bacilli > Alicyclobacillales > SLC66 > JAKACY01. The sequence goes on from JAKACY010000100.1 coordinate 6,573, forward strand.
ACGTATAGGTGGCTCATCGCGAGATTGATCGTATCTTTGCGATAATGATCACTCAAACTGGAAAATAACTGTCGCACTCTTTCGTGGTATGCCTGTTGTAAGATAGAATCATCAAATGACTCTGCGATGATCTCATAGAGACGGGATTCAGATGGATAGGGCAACGCAGTGATGACCGCATGATGGTCACAGCCTGGGACTTCTAGTTCAAACCAGGATGGCCCCGATAAGATGCGCTTTGCGATCGGGCGTGTCGTTGATGTGGACGAAAGTGGGCTGTTAGGTAGCCCGATCAGTGTGATGCCATGGTGGCTCGCGAGCGCTGACGCCGCTGCGATGCGGTCGGGATTATCATGGTTTCCGGCGATGACAGCCACGGCGCGACGGCCATGATCTGCAAGGCGTTCGAGCGCGTCAAAAAATAGTCCCTCAGCTGCTGCGCTGGGATTCACAGTTTGAAACAGGTCGCCTGCGATGAGCACGAGATCCACTTTTTCATCGGCACAAATCTGGCAGATCTCTTCAATAAATTCTTCTTGTTCGGGAATGCGGTCTCGCCCCTCGATCGTTTTACCGAGGTGCCAGTCGGCGGTATGAAGTATACGCAAAAAGTATTCACTCCTTGATACAACGCTATCGATCTCACTCTATCGATGAAAGGTCCGATTTGCTATGAATACAGGTTCATCACAAGGGCCTGTGATTCCTTCTGGACAAAAGAATAACTTCTTGCCAGATTGTACGCGCGTTATTTTTCATATCGACATGAACGCCTTTTACTGCTCATGCCACGCCGCGGAAAATCCCGAACTCTATGGCAACCGCAAGACTGCCGTGGCAGGTAGCCCGGAAACGCGGCATGGGGTTGTCGTGACCGCGAGTTACGCGGCTCGCAGTCACGGTGTTCGTGCGACGATGACGGTGCCACAGGCGCTTCGCGCGTGCCCCGGCTTGATCCTTCTCGCCCCGGACTTTGACCTATATCGCGCCTATTCCAGGCGTGTTTTCGCGCTGATCCGAGAGTACACGCCACAGGTTCAGGTGTTTAGCATCGATGAGTGCTTTGCGGATGTGACACACAGTAGCCAGTTTGGCACGTTCGTAGAGATGGCGCGGACGCTGCAGGACCGCATTTTGCATGAACTCGGGTTGCCTTGCTCGATCGGCATCGGCCCGAATAAGTTTTTGGCGAAGATGGCTAGTGATATGAAAAAGCCGCTTGGAATTACGATATTGTTGGCCGAAGATGTCGAGTCTGTACTATGGCCGCTATCTGTGCGGACCATGTTTGGCGTAGGAGAGAAAACGGCTGAACGCCTGCAAAATCTTGGCATCTTGACGATCAAAGACCTCGCCCATGCGGATGTGCAACGCTTGGCGCGTAGCCTTGGAAAACGCGCGCATGAGCTGTTTGCACATGCGAACGGGTTGGATGACTCCCCAGTTATCAGTGAGCGGCCGCAAGCGAAAAGTGTGGGCCACTCGATCACGTTAGCACAAGATGTACGGGAATTTGATGCGCTTCGAACTGTGTTGCTCAATCTTTCTGATCAGGTCGGGCGACGCCTGCGCCAGCGCAACTTATGGGGTAAGACGATCGAGATCACGATTCGGTACGATAACCGCAAGACGATGACCCATGCGCTCACACTCGCTGAATTTACAAACCTGACGGAAACAATCTACGAGACGGCAGTGCGGCTTTTTTCACAGCATTGGCACAATGGGCGGCCTGTGCGACTGCTCGGTGTCCGCATCGCGCAGCTTCGAGGACATGGGAAAGATGATGCGGTAGAAGTAACTGAACAGCTCAGCTTGTTTGACGTGGGTGATGGTGACTCCACGGATGTTGATGGCTTGGACGCTACCATCGCGAGTATGAACGGGATTGGCGTCGCGGGGCCTCTACGCAGCCCAGGTGGTGCTAGGGATCAGGGGAGCGCAAGGCATATGAAACTCGTCAGGCTGACACAAGTGGTGGACAGCTTGCGGGATAAGTTTGGTGAGGATGCGGTCATTCGCGGACGCATGTTGGCGCAATCCGAGAGCAGGGACTTGTTGAATCACAAGGTGCGCGGGACTTCGCTGCAAAAGGATCCAGAATGATATTGATAAAGTGATCGGACACCTCATGAAAGCCTAGTGCATCTGTATAATCAAGTGGACCATGCTACTTGGTTGGCTATTTACTATGAGCTGAAATTCACTAGGATGAACCTACTATCTTTTTCGTTAGTTTGGACCTTTTTACACCTATTTACCAAGAGGCATAATGTGAATGCACCCGGATGCGATGTGGAAGGTTCTAGGTGAACTCAATGGGGGTGAGAAAAGGGCCTTCACATGGGAACTGTTTGATCAGGTAAAGTGCACTTTTTTATACTTCATTAGAGAGGGTGGCAGTTATGAATGAAAGTGGCATGCGTCTTCCGCAATACGCGCTGTTACTATCTTTGCTCGGTATTGGGGCATTATTTTCATCGACATGGCTGGGTCCCGTTCTGGCGGTCATCAGTCTGGTCTTAAGCA
>JAKACY010000101.1 GCA_021821025.1 Bacillota bacterium
GTGCGAGGGCTTTATTCTGAATTATGAAGGCGGATGGCAAGAGGTCTTTCCAAACGGTGGAACATCGTGCATATACAATGGGGCCGTACTGGAGCAGCATGATGAGGTCGCGCTCTTGCCGTGGCGCTGGAATATAAAGGCGTGTTCGGAAAAACATGTGGCGGTCACTTTTGGGGTGGATCTGCTAAAGTCCCCCTATCGAATGGAAAAAACCATTCACATGTTTCAGAATGAACCGATGATTCGCGTGGAAGAGACGGTAGAAAATCTTAGCCCATTTGATCAACAGGCCATGTGGGGACACCATTTGGCGTTTGGGCCGACCTTTCTTCAACCTGGTTGTCAAATTGATACGCCAGCCAAGACGGTGCGTGTAGTAGATGAGCCTTACGCAACCCGTCTCTTTGTTCCAGGGCGTTACGAATGGCCTTTCGTTCTCGGGGTCGATGGGGAACTTCACGATGTGAGTCGGTTACCGGACGCAGGCAGCGGTCGGGATATTGTGTACCTCGGTGATTTCGCAGAAGGCATGTATCAAATCAAAAATCCTCATATCGGCGTTACACTGCAGCTGAACTGGGATAGCAACCTCTTTCCTGACTGTTGGTTTTGGCAGGAATTTGGTGGTGATGATGGGGCCCCGTGGTATGGTCGTCATTACAATATCGGGTTGGAACCATTCCGAGGCTTTCCTACCCATGGATTAACAGAGGCTGTGACAAACGGTTCAGCTCTGACGATCAAGGGTTTGCAAGCAGTTTCGACGCAATGGAGTATAGCGGTGATTTGATTCAAGGCCATCGCACTTCAGGAAGCAAGTACAATACGGCAACTGGACTTGTTTCGCCAGAGGTGGAGGTATTAGCGTAAGACTTCAATGGGACAGCGGTTGATTTTGGGTTACAGCCTGCGGATATCACTAGTTCCGCAGGCTGTTCAGTTACAAGTGGCCGATGGGAAGGCGAAAAAGGCTCAGAAGCCAAGAGATCACACTATCTACGCTAGAGCAAAATGTGTGAATTTTTAGCTTGACATGTATTCATCATAATATTATGATGTTGCGTGTAAGACTGTTAATAAATTGATTGGAGATACATATCATGGTACAGACTTCATTGGATCCAAACTTACCAATCCCTTTATACCACCAACTAAAAAACGCATTGCTAGGAAAGATTAAGAGTGGAGAATGGGTTCCTGGATTTTGTATTCCGACAGAGTCTGAACTGATAGATAGCTATGAGGTAAGTCGTACAACAGTTCGCGAAGCAGTGATCGAACTGGTTCGTGAAGGTTATCTTATGAAAAAACAAGGGAAGGGTACATTTGTAAATCAGACAAGGCTCGTCGAACGTTTAGGACGCCTCACTGGTTTTGCTGAAGAAATGGCGCAACAGGGATACATACCATCGGCTAGTCTCTTGCATGTAAAGGATATGGGGGAATCAGATAAATTAGATAGTTCAATGGACTTCTTGGTTCCGGAATTATCTGGCGAAATACCGTTGGTGAATATTACACGCATTCGTCTTGCAGATGAAGAGCCGATTGCAATCGAATATAGTTTTTGGCCCAAGGATATCGCAAATATTTTGTCGCAAGAAGATCTGTCTTCTATTGCTTTCTATGCTGTTTTAGAACGAAATGGTGTGTATCTTCAATATGCTGATGAAAATATTTCTGCTATCAATGCAAATCAAGATGATGCAAAGTATCTGAAGGTGCAGGAGGGTTCAGCTTTAATTGAGATGAGACGTTTCACGTATGATGTCAATCAACGATTAATTGAGTATACATGCACTCGTTATCGGGGAGATCGGTATACGTATCACGTCAAACTTCATAGGTAACTTTTATATAAAGATTAGATATTTATTGAATAGTAATTATAATAAGACATCATTAGAAGAAAAAATAATTAGTGGTTGCGGGCAAGTGGTTTTACATCTAATAACATCATGACATTATGATGTTATTAGATGTAGGCGGATAAGGGGGGATTAAAATGACGGAAAAGAAAGATTTGTTAGTTCGAAATTTATTACGAGTAGGTTACGTATGTTTAGGTCGTGCTACCTTCGATTTACAGATGGCTCAGATGATCGCCCAGAGATCAGCGGAGGCACTCCAACAGCAGAATGTATCTATGTATGTGATTCCCGATCTGATCACCTCGGTTGACGCGGCAATGGATGTCGCACAGAAGTTTGCGGGAAACATTGACGTGTTGTTGACCCAGTTTACTACGTTTGTGGATGGAAGGTTTCTGGACGTTATGGCCAAGCGGCTAGATGTTCCGATCATTCTATGGTCCATTCGTGAACCTAATCAAAGACCTGGGGAACGTTTGTCACTTAACTCTTTGACAGGTGCCAATATGGCGGGACAGCGTCTCTATCGCATCGGGGTTCCATTTCAGTTCGTTCTTGGGAATCCAGATGAATCGCAATTGGTTATGGATTTGAAAAATTCATTCCGGTTTTGGGCGGCATGGAAACGGCTTCATCAGTTTAAGATCATCACGTTGGGGAATGCACCAGATGGGTTCCATTTTTCAATGCCAGGAGCATCGGCTCAGTCTCAGCTGGGGATCGCTCTAGAGCACCTTGATTTGACTCATACTTTCGAGCGGGCTATGCAACTTGATCCTCAGGAGGTTAAATCAGAGATCATTCGTTTGCAGGATAAGGTAAAAGGACTATCCCAACTCCCAACTGACTCTGTTGAAAAGTTTGCCAGGATGATGACGGTGCTCCGGCATGATTTGAAGCATCGGGAGGCAGATGCAGTCGCGGTACGATGCTGGCCGGAATTTTTTACGGAGTTTGGCGCTGCGGCTTGCTCTACCTTATCCGCACTCATTGAGGATGGAATCATGGGGGCTTGTGAAGCAGATATTCTGGGCGCTTTATCCATGGACATCTTGAAACTTTTAACCGACTCTCCTGCTTACCTTGGAGATCTCGTGGAAATAGACGAAGTGCGTCAAACCGTGGTGTTTTGGCATTGCGGTGCTGGCGCCTTTTCTTTGGCGAGACAAGATACTGGTGCGGTAGCTGGTAAGCACCCCAATCGTAATATAGGTTTTACACTTGAGTTTGGGTTGAAGTCGGGCAAGATCACCATTTTGCGCATTGGTGAAGCTGCTGATGGGTCGGTGCGGGTATTGATCGGTGAAGGAGAAGTGTTGGATGAACCGCAACGGTTTCTTGGCACGTCAGCCAAGGTAAGACTGGCGGGAGACAAAGGCGTAGTCGAGCGTGTTACGAACGTGATTGAGCAAGGATTTGAACCACATTATGCACTGTCGTACGGCTGTGTAGCTATAGACCTGGAACGATTGTTTCGGTTGCTTAATATTCCTGTCACACGATTCTGATTGGGGGAGGTGATGGAATGCGAGTTGCGATCGGGCAATTTGGAGGACCAACGGTGGTGTTGAACGCTTCTCTTTATGGTGCCCTTGCAGCACTGGATACTGCGAAGGTAACAACTTTCGGTATCGTCGGTGGTGGTACAGGACTGACAACGGGATATTTTGCGCCTTTATCTGGGATGAGTAAGGATCTCGCTTGGATGTTCGAGACGCCCGGCGCAGCTTTGGTGGCAGGGCGAGATGCGGATTTTGAAGAACATGTGGATATTGCCGTGAGAAATCTGCACAAGGAAGGCATAGATGGACTACTGGTTATTGGTGGAAATGGAACAATGGCACTCGCCGAACTGGTTCAACGCGAAGCACGGGCGCAGGGATATCCGTTAGCTGTCATCGGAATTCCGAAGACCATCGACAACGATATTATAGGGGTCGATCATACGCCAGGCTACCCAAGTGCTGCGCACTTTGTGCTAAAGGCGCTGCGCGACCTGCGTCAAGACCTGAAGGCGATGGTTGGATTTGAGAAGGTACGTGTGGTTGAGGTGATGGGTCGTCACACAGGTTGGTTGGCAAGTGTCGCATCTTTACTGCCGTATCTAATCTTGGATAGAGATGGTGTGCAATCTGTGCCGTCAACACTCATTTATCTGCCCGAAAAATCGCTCGAACTAAAAGACTTTCTTGACGATGTAAAGTGCCGAGTGAACCAATTCGGACAGACCCTAGTCGTTGTAGGGGAAGGAGTACGCGACACGTCAGGTAGATATTTTACGCAGGCAGGGGTTGATAAAGGCAGGGCCGCCGATGTCATCTTGGGTGGTGTTGGTGCACAACTGGCTCATCACATTCGGACTGAACTGGGATATCAGACGCGGTACGAGAACCTTGGGTTGTTACAGCGATGCTGGTCCGAATCGAGCATGTCGTTGGATCGCTTGGAGGCGAAGCTTTTGGGGGAGGAGGGAGTAAAGGCTTTGCTTCATGGGGAGTCTGAACGAATGGTTGGATTGGTTCGAACCTCCACACTTGCGTCGGAATATGCCGTACAGCCGATTCGATTACATTTGGGAAACGTTGCTGGCAAGGATAGACAGATGACGCCAAAGGAACAGTTGCTTGATGATCAGTTCCTGGAATGGCTCAAGCCGTTAGTCGGGATGGAGCACATACAGTCGTATCACACTCTTCCGGTGTGATAAAAGGCCGGGTTATATTAACCGAAAAAGCTATAAGTAGAGAGGTGAAGAAACCATGACCTTAGCTACGGGGTATATTTTGCAGGATGCACTCCAAAACAGGTATGCAATTCCAGCCTTTAGCGTGCACTCCAATGACATGATTGATGCTGTGCTTGATGAAGCAGAGCTTGCACAGCATCCTGTGCTATTGCAGATTGGGCAACGAGCGATTCGTAATGGGCAAATGAAGTCATTAACCGATTATATTCGCTATCGAGCTGGCGTATTGACGATACCGGTGGTCATACATCTTGACCATTCCCATCTTTACTCACAAGTTGTTCAGGCGCTCCGAACTGGTCTTACGTCCTGTATGATCGACGCATCTGCGCTAAAGTTCGATGATAATATTGCTGTGACTAAGTCCGTAGTTGAACTCTGTCACTCCGTAGGGATTCCTCGATCCATTCGGTCCCTATGCGCCTGTTTTTTCGTTTCATGAAGAAGACGAGGTTGTGGAGTTTGCTAATAGGACGGATATGGGGCTAGCAGCATATGTGTTTATTTCTCACATAACACGATCCATGCGGATGACAGAAAATTTGGAGTACGGGATCATCGGCCTCAATCACGCTCTTCCTTCTGTTGCTTTTACTCTCTTGGGTGGGGTTAAGTCCAGTGGACTCGGACGCGAGGGTGCGCGAATTGGTAAGTTATCACCTAGTAGCTGATTAACCTCGAAGAAAAGTGAATGGGGGAGAAAGAATGAGTAAACATCGGGTTTTATTAATTGGCGCTGGAGATATGGGGAGTCATCACGCTCGGGCATGGAATGTCCTGGGTCATGAGTTACATACCGTTATCGATCTGAATCCAGAAAGAGCCGAAGCGATGGCAGAAAAATATGATGTTAAGCGCGTACTAACTGGAGATTATGACTACCAGGTAGGGATTGAACAAGTCGACATCGTGGATATTTGTGTACCTTTGGAATTTCATGCGCCGCTGACAATTTATGCGGCCGAGCACGGAAAGCACGTGTTTTGTGAGAAACCGATCGCCAGAACGTTTAAAGAGATTCAGGCTATGCAGCAAGCTACCGAGCGTGCAAATGTGAAGTTTGGAATCGGGTTTCAAAGGAATCTGGCGGCGGGCGTGGCACAACTTCGCGATTGGGCAACAGAGGGGGTGTTTGGGCACCCGATGGTCTTTAGTTCAGATCTGTTGCAGGAAGTGCGGCCTAAGCGATTTATGCACGACCGAAACTCGAATAACGGCCCTATCGTGGATGCTTGCTGCCACTATTTCTTGTTATGGCAAACAGTATTTCGCTCGCGACCTAAAACAGTGTACGCGCGTGGCGGCATTATCGCAAAGTCACGTCAGGAGATCTCTCATTTTGAACAACTTGCTCTGGATACGGCAGTCATCACGATTGAGTTTGAATCGAATGATATCGGTGCGATGACTGTTTCTTGGGGACTGGAGAAAGACTTCAGGCTTCCGAGCCGACCTGATCGAATCATTGGGCCACATGGTGGTGCAGAGGCTGTATCGACAGAGAATTTTAATTGGGATCTCCAACTTTATCACAATGGAGGACAGTCGCTTCACAAACTGCCGCAAGGCGATCTTTTCGAAGAAGAAATCCGGGCCTTTGTTGAAGCGGTGGATGGCGTTCGCGAAGCCCCCTTTTACGGAATTGAACAAGGAAAGCAGATGCTGGCCCTAAGCTTAGCTGTGATCGAATCCATTGATACAGGACGCCCGGTTGATGTGAACTATAACTTTGATTTTTAGGAGTCTCTCGCCATTTTTTAAAGCGATCATCAATTGAGAAGTTGAACGACGAAAGTTTTATGGGAGGGTGGAGATCAAGCGATAGAGACATTGCATCCTATCAGCGCAAAGTGGCACTGCTGCGAAACATCTTAGCGAATCATGCGGCTGATTCGCTCTATCTTAGCAGCCAGGCCGCAACTACCTGGCTGACGGGCGCACGGTCGTTTATCAACATCGCTGCGGAAGCTTCCTGCTATAAAGTAGTGATTTCCTCAGACAACGTGTACTTGGTGGTGAATAACATTGAGGCGGGCGTCAGATTGGGAGAAGTTCTGAACCGAATGAAACATGCCTATGCAGATCGAGGGTTTGCAGATGAATGTGAGCTTCATCATCAAGGAGGTATTACTGGCTATTTTACGAGAGTAACTTTGGCCAAACCGGACGTGGTGCAATTAAGCGGCCAGATATTCTTGTTCGCTGAGGGTGAAGAACATCCGTTTCATGTCTGCAAATTCTTGGGGGGTATTAACATGGATATCGGGCTTTACCCTAGTTGTTTCTTTGAGTGGGATATAGAGGCCACATTTGCATGGATGGAACGACACCGTATCAGACATGCAGAGCTCTATGGGGGGCCGAAATATGCATTTATCGATTGGGATGAAGTTGCTAAGGGACGAACGAAGGCCATCCTAAATCCCGCTGAGCGACATGGTATCGTTATTCAGGATCTTATGTATGGTGCTCTAAATTTTTTGGATCCTGAAAATTCGAAAAGGGATCAGGCTGTCGAGTATTTAAAAAAGATGATTATCTGCGCCAAGAACCTCGGTGCAACATCGGTCTCCACATTTACTGGGAGAGATCCATCACTAGATCTTGAATCCAATCTGAAACAAATGAAGTTTGTATTCCCAAATCTAATCGACTTTGCGGCTGCCAATGATGTCAAGCTCCTTTTGGAAAATTGTCCTATGTCACACGCGTGGCCACCCAAATACAATATTGCCATTAATCCCGATATGTGGGATCTCATCTTTTCTGATTTAAACTCTGAGTATTTTGGCCTTAATTTTGACCCATCGCATCTGGTTTGGCAGGGTATTGATGTTATTACAGCCGTGTACCGATTTAAAGAAAAGATATACCTTGCTCAAGCCAAGGATTCACAGGTCATGGGAGATGTACAGCGAACAAGGGGAATCTTGGATGGATATTTCTGGCGCCATCGTATTGCCGGCCAAGGGGACGTAGACTGGAATCGGTTTATTTCAGCGCTAGTCGATATCGGCTACCGTCAACCATTGTTTATTGAACACGAAGATCCATTTTTCTCACGTGACATCCAAGCCGTCGAACGAGGAGTTCTGTTGACGAAACAGTATCTGGAGCCTTTCTTGGATATGAGCGCAGTGTCAGATGAGTTTAGCGAGGTTAAGGAGCACGGAGAAGATTCTAAATAGTTTGGTCATATGGAGGAGTGATGAATGCACTCTTTAATTTTCGACATACTGGTGTGCGCAATCGCTGCGTTTGCCGGAGGGTTTACGCAGGGACTCAGCGGCCTGGGCTTTGGTATGATTACTGTTGGGATATTTACATGGATCTTGAATGTCACTAACAGTACGATCTTAATTCTATCCATTTCAATAGTGATGGCCATTTCCATGGTCTGGAGATATCGAAAGGAATTGATTGTAAGGGACCTGACCTGGATTTTGGTTGGGGGAATCCCAACAAGAGTTTTGGCCTTTTTGGTTAATGTCAGATTTGGGGATCTAAATTGGATGAAATTAACATTAGGGATTTTCTTATTAGCATTGATTATTTATTCTAAGTTTGCTGGTAAATACACTGAAAGAGTTCATCTGGGGATGATTGGGGGAATGGTCATCGGCGCCATAGGTGGTCTTATTGGTGGTCTGTTTGGGATAGGAGGTACAATTTTTGCGATCTACTTTCTCTGGCGCTATAAGGATACTAGAAATTATGCTGCCGCTATGCAAAGTGTGTTTCTCATACTAAACCTGGAAAGCTTAATCCTTTTTGGTGCAAGTGGTGAATTTAATTCAAATTTGCTGTCCATTGCATGGGTGGCTGTGCTTTGTGCCTTCGTCGGTATGTATTTTGGTCTAAGATTGTTTGACCGAATAAGTAAACATCATATCAAGGGCATCGTGCAGGGCCTTATAACCATTAATGCAGTCTGGATCATACTCTCAAATGTGTAGAGGTAGGTGATGAAATGATTTGCTGGCTTGTTTCTAGAATTGATCCATTCTATTTCTCACGGTAAATGAAATTGAATTTTCAAAATGTATTGACAGATATTTATCATGATGTTATGATGTAACTATCATATTGTCTTGCATTTTATCTAAACAATAAATCTTGCAATACTACTTTTCCAGTCGAGGTGAAACGGTTGTACGGTTAATAAAAGTTATGACTCTATATCAAATTATTTTGTTGTTGAAGGGTGTGGATGACAAAATATGAATATCGGGTGCCAAACCATAACGTGGGGAAAAGACAGACTAGAAGGAGACTACCTGGGAGTTCTGGCTGAAGTTGCGGCGATTGGATATGCGGGTGTTGAAACGAATATAAGAATACTGAAAAATAACTCTTACCAGGTTAAGGAGTATTTAAAGCACTGCAACTTGGTAATTGTGGCTGGGCATACCAGCGTGGTGGATTTGCAGCAAGCAGATAC
>JAKACY010000102.1 GCA_021821025.1 Bacillota bacterium
TGTCAGATCAACCACCATCGCGCCTTGTCCGATGCTGCGAAGCCCGCGAATCCAGATCAGGGATCTGACGACGGGGTGCACTGCGGACCAATGTGTACGGTGTGCGGCGTCTTGATGCTCCGTTGATGTTGTCACAACCCACGCTCCTTATTGCACCCAGCACGCCTGCACTTCGTCGCGTAAAGCCGCATAAAGTCAGATTTGTTGGCACTTTGTCGCATCAGCCAATTTTTGCAGCAGCGCAACGAGGGTTGCCTGCTCTTCGGTCGTCAATGTGGAAAGTGGCATCGCCAAGCGCTCATGCCAGACCGCTTCGATCGATCGGATCAAGGACCGTCCTTCATCCGTCAGCCGAATGAGTCGCACGCGCGAGTCGTCGGGGGCCTGAACACGCACCACCCAGTGTTCCTTTTCGAGCCGATCCAGCATCTGCGACATCGTGCTCGGACGCACATTCATATGCTCTGCGAGCTGCCCGATCGCGCAGGATTCGTTGCGGCGTAAAAATCGCAAGATCATCCACTGCACACGCGTGATCTGCTCCCCATTTTGCTGTAGCGCGCCATGGCGCAGGTGACGGTTGATTCGCCAAAATGCGGCGATAAAACGCTCCACCACCTCTGGGGATGGCCCTTGTTCCGGTTCAAAAGTCAACTGCGATCCCTTCCTTTTCTGAGCGCACATCCTCTATAGAAGCCGGGCGCACTTCATGAACCTGTTTTTCGTCATTTAAAAATTGCGCTTCATAAAGTTGCCGGTATAATCCACAGGTTTCTAAAAGCTGTGCATGTGGTCCCTGCGCGACGATCTCGCCTTTATCTAGCACCACGATAAAATCCGCCGATAAAATCGTGGACAGGCGGTGCGCGATCACGACTGCCGTGCGGCCTTTCATGAGGGCCGTCAGCGCCGCCTGAATCTGACGCTCCACAAGCGTATCAAGCGCGCTGGTCGCTTCGTCAAGGAGCACAATGCGAGGTGCTCTCAGCAGCACCCTGGCGATCGCGAGGCGCTGCCTCTCGCCGCCAGACAATCGATAGCCGCGCTCACCCACAACGGTGTCATATCCATCTGGCAATCCCATAATCATATCGTGGATCTGAGCCGCGCGACAAGCCTCCTCCAATTGCTCGTTAGTAGCATCTTCTTTAGCAAACAGCAGGTTTTGCCGGATCGTATCGTGAAAGAAAAATGAGTCCTGTGGTACGAGCCCCATTTGCGAGCGCAAAGATGTTAGTGTTAGGCTTTTCGCATCATAGCCATCGATGAACATCGTGCCATCTATCGGGTCGGAAAACCGGGGCAGCAGGTGCAAAAGCGTCGTCTTCCCAGCGCCGCTCGGGCCCACGAGCGCGACCATCTGCCCAGGTTCTACGGTGAGATTAACCCCGGATAACGCGCGCGGTGCGTTTTGCGAGACCGTCCGATTCACGGCTGCTCGGTCCGTGGCAGATGGGTCCGTGGCTGCATGATCGGCGTCTGTCAGGTGTGCAGTCACTCGATCAGAGGCCGCAGGATTCACGCTGGTGCGATCTAAATCCACTGGGCCAACACTCGATCGATCAAGTCCCACATGATAGGAAAATGACACGTTCTCCAGGCGAATTTTCCCCTCTACAGATCCTGCAGGCAGCGCAATCGCCCCGTCTTTAACCTCCGGTTCGATGTCTAAAATAGCGAATATTCTTCGAAACAGCGCGATCGATGACAGCAGGCTCACCTGCACTTGCGCCAGCTGGCTAAAGGGGCCATACAAGCGACCCAGCAATGTGGTGAATGCCACGATCGTCCCGAGTCCCATCTGATGATGAATGACGAGCCATCCGCCGTACCCCCATAAAAGGGCCGGCCCGATCGACGAAAACATCCCGATCCACATGAAAAGCCAGCGCCCGACCACGCTCTGACGCACATTGAGATTACGCAGGTCACGATTGGCCGCCTCAAACTGCACGCTCTCAGTCCGTTCACGATTGAAAATCCGCGTGAGCAGGGCGCCACTCACGCCAAACTGCTCCGTCAGTTGTACCGTGAGCGTAGAGAGCCGTTCCTGAATTCGCCCCTGTAGCCTCTGCCTGATCTTACCCACTCGCTGCGTGGGTAAGATGAAGCCAGGCACGACGATTAGTGCCAGCACGGTAAGTTGCCAATTCATGGCAAACATGAAAAATAGCGTCGACACGATCACAAGGACATTGCTGGCAAATCCGATCAGCGTGTTATTGATCACATTTTGAATCGCCGATACGTCATTCATCACACGCGAGACTAGATCCCCGGATTGGCGCGATGCGAAAAATGACACCGATTGACTCTCGACATGTTCAAATAGGCGTAAGCGATAGTCTGCCATCACATCTTGCGCGATGAGGTTACTGAGCCACGTCTGCAGGACGCCGAGCAGTCCTGTCACCACCGCGACGACGATGAGGATAACAGTCAGCTCTACCACGACCGATATGCGCCCACGCAAAATCCCGGCATCGATTACGCGCTGCGTGAGCCAAGCTGGGATGACACCGCCGGCAGAAGTCGCCAGCAAGACCAGTGTCACAATCAGCGCGTTGCCCCAATAAGGCACAAACGCTTTCATCGCCCTTTTCAAAATCGCCCAGTCCAGCTTTTCAGACTTGGCCAGCTCGCGCATCTGCCAGTTATGTCCAATCCAGGGGCCGCCACCGCCCCCACCCATCGGCATGCCCACAGCATTCACCTCCGACGAGTAAACTACCACCACGCACTCATGGGCACATTTTTATATAGGATAGCTACATAATATATCGGGTGCACAAATCCTGCAATCATTTTTTCCGCTTCAAATACAGCCCTGCGGCAGCTCGCTGCGCAAAATCGAATACATCTTCACATCATGATATTCACCTCTTGCAAACAAATGCTGCCGTAGCACCCCTTCAAACTGCATGCCGGATTTTTCCATCACGCGCCAAGAGCCGATGTTGCGCACATCTGCTCTGGCCTCGATCCGGTGTTTCAATCGTCGGCAAATAATCAAACATTGGACAATCCACCCTCCCCTTATCGTGACAACTGAAGACCCTTCGACTGAATGCAACCATTTGTTTCAAAATACCATAACTCATTCTATGCAATCACCCATAATCCGGTATAAATATATGAATGAACTGCTTCACCCTTGCTATTCGAACATACATTCGTACAATAGATGGTAGAGTAAGTCCTAGAATCGAGTGATAACCATGCAGGCGAAGCTTACCCTGTCACAGTTGCTAGAACAGTTGCAAATGGACGAACGCCTACAGGAGAATATCGCGCACTGGCGAACGATCCCGCCGCGCGACCCACACCTGGCGAATTTTCCGGCGGATATGGATATGCGCATCAGGCAGGCGCTCAATCGCCGCGGCATCACGTCCTTGTACACACACCAAGCCACGTCGCTCGCGCACGTCAAACAAGGGAAAAACATCGTGGCCGTCACGCCGACTGCATCAGGCAAGAGCCTTTGTTACCACTTGCCGATTTTACATGTGCTCGTCGAGCAACCCGAGGTTCGCGCGCTGTACCTATTTCCCACCAAAGCACTCGCGCAGGATCAAAAAAGCGAGCTGCACGAACTCATAGAACAGACCGGGCTGCCTATCAAATCCGAGACGTATGACGGCGACACGCCCGCCAACATTCGGCAGATGATCCGCAAAGCGGGCCACATCGTGATCACCAATCCGGACATGCTGCACTCGGCGATTTTGCCGCACCATACCAAATGGGTGTCGTTTTTCGAGCACCTGGAATTTGTCGTCATCGATGAACTGCATACATACCGCGGCGTGTTTGGCAGCCACATGGCGAACGTTATCCGCCGCCTCAAGCGCATTTGCGCATTTTATGGGAGCAAGCCACAGTTCATCTGCACATCTGCCACGATCGCCAATCCAAAAGAATTAGCGGAAAAGTTAACAGAAGAGCCGATGGAACTCGTCGACGATAACGGCGCGCCCACGGGCACGAAACACTTTGTCTTTTACAATCCACCAGTCGTCAACAGACAACTGAACATCCGCCGTAGTGCAACGCTGGAAGCGCGCGATATCGCAGCGCGTTTCCTTGCAAATGGCGTTCAAACTATCCTCTTTGCAAGAAGCCGCGTTCGCGTGGAAATTTTGCTGACTTATTTACAAGAGTTGATCAAAAAACGGCTCGGGCCAAAGAGCATTCGCGGATATAGAGGAGGTTATCTGCCAACAGAGCGCAGAGAGATTGAGCGCGGTCTGCGCCAAGGGGACATCATGGGAGTCGTCAGCACAAACGCCCTCGAGCTTGGCGTAGACATCGGACAACTTCAAGCCTGCGTCATCACGGGGTACCCAGGCTCTGTCGCCAGCACTTGGCAGCAAGCCGGTCGTGCAGGAAGGCGGCAAGGAGAATCAGTTGTCGTTATGGTGGGAAGCTCGACGCCGATGGATCAGTACATCCTTGCGCATCCCGAGTACTTTTTTGATCGCAACCCCGAGAGCGCGCGCATTAACGCAGACAACCTGATTATCTTGGTCGATCATATGAAATGTGCTGCATATGAGTTGCCATTTTCGGAAGGAGAACATTTTGGCAGCGCCGAGGTCGATGAGATTCTGGAATTTCTCGCGGATGAACAGATTCTGCACCATGCGCGAGGAAAATTTTTTTGGATGAACGATTCATTTCCGGCTCACAACATCAGCCTGCGCTCGGCGTCGCAGGAAAATGTGGTGATCATCGACATTTCCGAGCGCGGCCAGGAAAACGTCATCGGTGAGATGGATCGCTTTAGCTCGATGACGCTGCTTCATGAAGAAGCCATCTACCTGCATCAAGGCGTGCAATTCCAGGTGGAGAAGCTCGACTATGCCGAGAAAAAGGCGTACGTGCGCGAAGTACAAGTGGACTATTATACGGATGCAAACTTAGCGGTGCAGCTCAAGGTGCTTACAGAAGATGAGTCGCGCAAAGGCGCTGCAATCGCATTTGGCTTTGGCGAAGTTTCGGTGCACGCCATGGCCACGATTTTTAAGAAGATCAAATTTGAAACACACGAAAATATCGGGTCCGGCCCGATTCACCTTCCGGAAGAAGAGATGCATACGAATGCCGCTTGGATCACATTTTCCGAAAATACCCTTGCGGCAATCGGTAAAGAGGATGTCGAACGGGGCCTGCTGGGATTATCGCACGTCTTGCAGCACGTCGCGCCGCTTTTTGTCATGTGCGACCCAACAGACCTGCACGTGATCCCGCAGCGAAAGGCTGTTCACTCGGGAGACCCCACGATTTTTCTCTACGACCGTTATCCTGGCGGCGTCGGGCTTAGCGAACAAGTCTTTCGAGAATTTGAGACGCTGTTATCACAAGCCGAGCACCTAATCGCCGGGTGCCCATGCGAATCTGGATGCCCGTCATGCGTCGGCGTATCGGGTACAGGCAGCAAAGAGCTGGCCCTGACCCTGCTTCGGGCTGCACAAGGGGGAAGTATCTATGTCTCTTAAAGACAAGCTGAACCTTTATAAGCATCATCTGACACATAAAACTGCAGCGTCCGACTCAAGGGTCGACTCAACAAGCTGGACGGCGATCCCATTTCCCGAAAAATGGGATCAGCTGCAAAGCCATCCTTTCGCACAAGATGATGAGTACATCATGATTCGCGAGGTGCGCTACCCCGTCACCACGCGCCACGGGCAACATACGTTTGCCGAGCTATATGACACCCTTGCCAAATGCGAGCAGAGGGGCCTTGTACACCCGTTATTCGAGACGCGCTTAGCCCCTGAAAATCTTCTTTTTTTCGACACAGAGACAACCGGGCTATCAGGCGGGGCCGGCAACGCCATCTTCCTGTTGGGCCACACCCGCTTCGAAGAGGATGAGGTCGTGGTTCGACAACATTTTCTCACAGCGCTGCAAAATGAGATCACGCTCTACGAATCTTTCCTTCATCATATCGAAGGGCGCACGCATCTGATCACCTTCAATGGTAAATCGTTTGACTGGCCGCAAGTAAAAACGCGCCACACGCTGCTGCGCGGTGCGGTGTCTGAACTGCCGACATTTGAGCACTACGATCTTCTTCACGCGGCAAGAAGACTCTGGAAGCATGACCTAGAATCCTGCCGGCTATCTCTCATCGAACAGTCAAAACTTGGGGTCACGCGCGTGGACGACATTCCTGGCTACATAGCACCCGTCCTCTACTTCGAATACCTCAGGCACCAGGATCCGGACACGATTAAGGGCGTGTTATATCACAACGAAGTCGACGTGTTGTCGCTCGTCACGCTCTATATTCACATTTTGAACATATTGATCGACAGCGACGACAAGGACGCCACCACTTGGGAGGAGCAGTTTGAAGTTGCTCGCTGGTACGAGGCCCTCGGTCAATTCGCTGAGGCTGAATCACGTTACCTGTCTGTCGCGCACTCGGATCACGCTTTGCACACTCGTGCGAAGCTGGCCTTGGCTGTGTATTACAAGAGACAAAAAGATTGGCGCCAAGCGTTGTACATACTAGAGGAGTGCGCCACCTCCCTAGATCGTCCAAACATTGATGTGTATTTGGAACTCGCGAAACTATACGAACACCAGGTGAGAGACTACGAGAAAGCCCTCGATTGTACTGTGCAAGCTTTTGAGATGTGGCGTGAGACAAGCCGGCTTTTGCGCCGACAAAACCGCGTGGAGGCTGCTGCATACGATAAACGCATCCAGCGGCTGAAGCATAAACTCATGCGAGGATAAGAATAGACGGCTTCGCGGCACCAAACACGGGAAGATTATACGGCGTTGTCGCACCTTGCGCAGTCCAGTGTCCCCAACTTCACGAACAACAAGGTTTTCCATAACCGTCTGCTGCTCGGCGTCTCCAGTCCAACCATTTATCTCACGATGCGGACAATCCGTTGGGATACCATGATAGTTTGTAAGTGTGGACCGTCGGACAGCATTCTGGACCTTGTTCAAAAGGTCAAACACAAATGTACCAGTACTTGTCTCCACCACAGTCTGATATAAAACGGTTTCATCCTAGCGAGTAAAACCAGGCATTAATACTTCGTCGCCGATCCTCCAAGCCCCGAGACTGGGCTACAGAATCAACGACTCTATAGCCCCAGTGATATTGACATTTTATTTTAAAAGCGAAACGATTCTCTGAAACAGCTTCAAATCCTGCACTGAATCTTCGACAGTCGTTTTCACGGTTCGATTGTCTGTCAACACGTAATACAACTCTTCGAGTTCAATCGTATACGCGTCTTTAAAAGTGGGACGAATTCTACTCTCCCGATACGAATCGCCAATTGTTTCTGCGATGTCTAATGTTGTAGGTAGGTGGCGAATGTACGGGGTGTCATACTGAATTTTAAAGGACTTGTGCTCACTGAAGACTTCAATATGCGCGTCAAACCTTCTTTGTAAATCAACCCCCATTTCAAACGAAACAAAGAAGTTATCGTATTCAAAAGTGGCTAATAGAAACGAGCCTCCACTCCACGTATGCGCGCTCACGACACGGCGGGGAGCACCAAGCAACTCACGCATAGCTGAAAGATCATGACTTCCCAACCCACATAGCAAACGATATGTGCGATAGATTGAAGCATCGTACCCTTCGCCCACAGCTTCGTTCTCCATACTTGAAGCGCGCATATTCCGATCTGCCGTCGCTTCCACTGGGATATCCTGTGGTCTCCTGACGTTACTCGATTGATCGATGATTAAACGGTTCTGCCCGATGATATCTTTTACTCTCACAAAGTTGATATTGGGCAATTCGTTTATCAGTTCCTTAGCCTGTAAAAATGCGGGCGCATATCTTCTCATGTAAGCCACCATGACCTGCTTTTTAGCGGCATCACGAGCTTCAATGATTTTCTGAGCGTCAGACAAAGTCAAACAGACAGGTTTCTCGATAAAAGCATGTTTTCCCTGGTTCAGGGCCGCGATCGCCGTATCGGCATGATACTCATCACTATTCAAAACGAAGACCACATCCACATTGGGCGACGCAACCAATTCATGATAGTCTAAGTATTGTTCCTGCACTTGAAACTGTTCTCCAATTGCCTTGGTAAGCGTGGGCGAGATATCACAGATTGCGGTGACTTCATAATATTGATTGAGTGCAGTAGTAATAATAGGCAAATGTGTAATTTGGGCGACTTCCCCAAGGCCCACGATTCCGACTCGAATACGGTTCATGAATAGTTCCCCCATTCTAATAACTTATCATGACTGCAATTGCTATCCCTTTTACCCAACTACCCTTTCACAGCACCAGCGATAGTGCTTTTGACGATGTATCTTTGGACAAAGAGAAAGAGTATGACAACGGGAACCGCAGCCAACGCAGATGCGGCCATTAAACTACCCCACTGTGCCGAATACTCTTCCACATACATCTGGATGCCGACAGGAATGGTCATAAGGTTTGTGTTATGAAGGAAAACAGTCGCGATGAAAAAGTCATTCCAAGCCATTAGAAAAGAGAAGATTCCAACGGCAATCATGCCCGGGATAGCTAACGGAATAACAATTCTGAAAATCCCACTCATTCGGCCACACCCGTCAACCCAGGCTGCCTCCTCAAGATCGGTGGGAATACCATCAAAGAATCCACTCGTCATCCAAGTGGCGAATGCGAGTTGTCCTGAAATGTAGACAATTATTACGGGCCATTCTGTTCCAATCAGACCCATAAGACGAAACGTGATGAATAATGGAATAATCATTAAGGTGGCAGGAAACATCTGAATCAATAACAGAAACATTGAGTAATGACGAACCCACCAAAACTTGAATCTAGAAACGGCGTATCCCCCACTAGCTCCTACGATCAAAGATATAACCGTCGACAGAACTGACACATCAATACTATTTCGTAAAAACGTGTAGTAAGGAACTTGCGAGTTTAAGGATACGTAATTCGAAAACGTCACATAATGGGGAAGAAGTGAGTTAGAAGTCAAAAATTCTGCGTTTGACTTCAATGAGTTTGACACTATCATCATAATTGGAAGCAAAAGTACAAAGG
>JAKACY010000103.1 GCA_021821025.1 Bacillota bacterium
AAAAACAGTACCCGACGGACTTGTAGTGGAGTTCTTAAGGACGTAACTATAATGTAAGTTTGCTTGGAGCAAGGTCGATGCTGCGCTACTTTGCGGCAATCCTATAACATTCGGCACGATCACATAACCTTGCGGCACACTAATCACCAACTGAAGCTTGTTGCCAAGTGCCAAAGAAGCACCCGGTTGTGGTACTACTTGAATAACAGTTCCAGGATTACTGCCATTCGACGATACGCCTGAATGAGCCACAATCTCCACCTGCGATTGTGTGATCCCAACTCCATGTAAGGCCACTAAGGCGCTCGAAAGGCTTAGACCTGCAATATTAGGGACATGCATCCTGGCATCAGCTTGGCCGGATGCACCTGATCCCGTCTGACCAGGCAGCGTTGCGTTTCCGCCAACCTTACTGTGTGCTTGCGCTTTTACTGGTATCGCAGCCGCAGATCCTGATGATGACGGCTGCGATAAATACGCGTAAAGAAGACCGCCACCTAACACCAATAATACTAAAATGAAAAGTCCTGCCGCACCCACGATCAAACGAAACCGGACACGGCTTTTATGCTCCTCGTCGATCTCAAGTACATGATCTTCCTCGACTTGATTATCATCATCGTATAAGGCATACTCCACAGGTTCGCTCCGTTTCTCAGGCGCCCTGTGATTAATCGCAGGCGTAGTCGCTGGAACAGAGTGATAAGATTCCTCAAACACCTTTGTGCGCGTCATTTCTTCATCAAGCATAAGCGCCTGTAAAATGGTACGAATTTCGCCGAAATTGCGGCACCTTCTTGACGGACTTACTTCGAGTAATTTCCCCATGCCGATTTCCCAAACTTGAGACAATCGTTTGCGCCCGTCTTCCTGTTCAGAAAACATGCCCCATTCTAGCATGCGGCCAAAGTATTCGCTTAAAAAACTGGCCTGCACGGGTTCATCATATGACTGCAGGCTTCCTTCTTTTGACAAAAGTCCAAGAACCTGCGGCCCGCGCGAGTCCCATACCACCTGCCCACCAGAAAATCGGAAAGCGACTTCGGATTTAGTCAACACTTCCACCGCATCCAGAATCCGTGTCAGCGCAGGCAAGAGTTGACTATGCGGCAAAGCAGGTAGTCCCAAGCGATGTTCGGCACTGCCTTCAAAGACACAGATCAAGTTTTCGGAGGTCTTTGCGCAATCCAAGAGTCCCGCCACAAACGGATGGGATATCGCAGCGCGGCGAACTAGCCAGCGGTCAAGTTCAACCTGCGCGACATACTCCAACCCGATCACGCCTAGTACAACGGACCGATCCAGCCGCAAGTCAGTACCAGAGCCGATCTTCCAGCCATCATGCAGTGGATCGAGGTCGTGTGCGGCGTACCGGTCATTTAAAGAAATCAACACTTCACCCCCACCAGAGACTAACTTTGCTACTTACTTGTCAGTCATCATCTGTTCAGCTTCCATTCGCTCATCGCGATGTTTTAAACGCATCTCCCGGCGAAGTGGCGCAGTGTTAAAATGCCACTGTTCAACCTCGGATTCAGGAATGATCGGAGGAACCAATGCTGGCTTCCCGTCTGGTGAAACTGCCACGAAGGTCAGATAGGAGGCACCAGTCAAACGCCTCACACCCGTCAGCAAATCCTCAGATTCAATGCGGCAATACACCTCCATGGACGTATGGTGTGTCCATGTAATAAAAGCTTCCAGCATGATTGCTTCCCCAACCCGGATGGGTGCAAGAAACTCGAAACTGTCACTAGAGGCCGTAACGACCGGCATCCGGCAATGACGCATGGCAGTAATGCTGGCGATCTTATCCACGTAAGCCATCACGCGTCCCCCAAAGATTGTCCCATATGTGTTCGTATCTGGTGGTAAAACGAGATCAGTCATATGGGTTCTCGATTCAGAAACGCGTTTTCCCTGCATTTGCAATTCAGCCCCCCAAGATTGTATGTAAGACAGAAATCTGTGTCCATGTCGGCGACGTAAATGTAAAATAAGCTACGATAACTGCAAGTACTCCCATCACAACCCACATTAGTTTTTGCATAAATACCCCTCCTTAGCTACGCGACGACTACGATCGATCTCTACACCGACATCGCTGAAAACCCCTGCGATCGGTGCACCAGGTTTCTCGATGCGTACGACCACGCGTGAAAGTATCGGAAAATCAGTCAGCACTGCACCAACCACACGCTCTGCCACGCTTTCAAGCAGCTTGAACGGCGTGCCTTCCACGATAGTCTTGACTATATTATACACTTCAGCATAATTCACCGTAAGGGAAAGATCGTCCTGTACGCTAGCACCTTTTAGGTCAGCATACATCATGATGCTCACCAAAAAGCGCTGGCCTAGCACCGTTTCCTCTGGATATACCCCGTGGTATCCATAAAATTGCATATTCCGAATAAAAATCGAATCCACACCTACCGTTCCTCTCTGTTCTCAGACTAACACTACACGTGTCGCAGCGTGGTGCCCAGCCACATAACCGGTTGAGAACGCTACTGTAATGTTGTATCCACCCGTGTGTGCATGCACATCAATCACTTCGCCTGCGAAAAACAACCCGCTCAAGATCTTAGATTCCATCGTCGATGGATTGATTTCCTTTACGTTTACGCCACCACCAGTCACGGTGGCCCTCTTCAAACCGAGCGACCCGTTCACATGAACAGGGAATGCCTTTAGGAGCTTAAGTGCCTCTTCCAACGCCTTTGTGGAGACATTAGCGCATACATGATCGTCCGCAATCTGCAACAGCCTTACCACAAGTTCTGCTAAGCGGTTAGGTAAATGATCCTTCAACAGGTTTTGAAAAGTCCTTTTGGGCTGTTGCAGCATTGCATCTCGTAACGCCTTGTGCAGCACATCAGCAGATTTGCAAGGGACCAGATCGATCGCGAGTAAAAGTGAATTGACGTCGCTTTTTTGCATCGCCTTTACAGCGTACTGGCTCGTGCGCAGTGTGGCGGGGCCAGATATGCCAAAGTGTGTGAAGATCATATCCCCTTCTTCTCGCGTGATCACTTTGCCTTTGCTATCATAGAGAGTCTGTTCGATGTCCTTTAATGAAACTCCTTGCAGCAAGCGATCGCGAATAAAAAAATCATTACAAAGCAGTGGTACCGACGTCGGATACGGTGGGATAATCGTGTGCCCGGCCTGTTTAGCGAGCACATAGCCATCACCAGTCGATCCGGTCTCAGGAACGGAGCATCCACCGGTAGCAACCACCACACAGGGCGCGGAAATCATTCTTCCATCATTCAAAAATACCCCACTCAACTTGCCATCATCAGTCCATAACCTGTCAACCGCGGCTTTGAAGATCACATCTACCGCCATGTCCTGCAAATGCTTGACCAGTGCAGATAAGACTGTGCTTGACCGATCTGTTACCGGAAACATCCGTCCGCGGTCTTCTTCCTTCAGCGCGACCCCTAGGCCTTCGAAAAACGACATGATGTCCTCGCTCGACCACTGTGTAAACACACTTTGTAAGAAACGCGGATTGCCAGGGATATTGCGCAAAATATAATCCGTACCTCGCGCATTGGTCACATTGCAACGGCCGCCCCCCGATATCAGCAGCTTCTTACCCAGACGTTCACCTTTTTCAAGCATTAACACCCGTGCACCGACATGCGCAGCAGAAATAGCGGCCATCAGGCCGGCCGGACCACCACCTACAATTAAAATATCATAGGAACCTACACCTGTTTGATGACTCATTTTCTGACCCTCCGAGGACAACCATCCCGTATGTATAGTATAGTGAAAAATGAGGTGAGACAATATGTTTAAGACTGCAAAACGCCTAAACCTTTTTTCCTCTGCCATATTTTATGAACTAAATCACATGAAACAAGAACTCCTTCACGCAGGGAGAACTGTCACCGATCTGGGGATCGGATCACCAGACCTGTTCCCACCTTCTCATGCGATAGACGCCTTCTCCAAAGCATTAATGCAACCAGGCGTATTCGGTTATGCCAATACAGAGGGAACTTCCTTTTTTCGCGATGCGGCCGCAGACTTTTTGCGTACTCGTTACCAAGTTGATGTGGACTCAACGAACGAAGTGTTGACGTTGATGGGATCGCAAGATGCCTTATCTCATCTCACACTAGCCCTGATCGATCCCGGCGACATCGTGCTGATTCCTGACCCTGGATACCCGATCTACGAAGTAGCGGTCCACCTTGCTGGCGGAGTGCCATTTTACATGCCGCTATCTGCTGATACCGGTTTTTTGCCGGACTTAGCGGCAATTCCTGAAGATGTGGCGCAAAGAGCGAAGCTCATGGTACTCAACTTCCCAGGAAACCCCACTACCGCTCAGGCAGATGGCGCATTTTTCCGTAAACTCATAGAATTTGCCCAACAGTATGAGATTATGGTTGTGCACGACGCGGCTTACATCGAGTTGATGTTAAATGGTCACACGGCGCCGTCATTTTTAGCTGAAAATGGGGCGAAAGAGGTCGGGATCGAACTTCATTCCCTGTCTAAAACATTTAATTTAGCCGGCCCTAGATTAGCTTTTGCAGCGGGTAATGCGCAAATCCTACAGGCGCTTAGGATCATTAAGTCAAATATCGACTACGGTGTATTTTTGGGGGCACAAATGGCTGGCGTTGCGGCTCTGAGGAATCCAGTCGAACATATCACCCTCATGCGAGCAACGTATCTACTTAGGCGTGATGCCTTCTTGGCTCCTCTGCACGAAGCGGGTTGGAAGATCACACCGCCTGAGTCCACAATGTTCGTTTGAGCGCAGATTCCAACAGGAGAAGACTCGCGAACGTTTACGCGGCGTATCTTGCGTCAATCTGGAGTGGCCTGCGTGCCTGGTATCGGCTTCGGTAGGATGGGTGAAGGTTTCGTTCGATTTGCCTTAGTAAAGCCAGAGGAAGTGTTACAAGACGCAGGCTCTAGGATCGCCCGCGCCCTGTAAATAAGATTCGATTCATGACCATGATCATGGCAGTGTCAGTTTTTTCGCTGCCATCTCAGCTTCTAGGTACATGCGCATCCTGTTAATCCAATCGGCGGCCTGCGCGCGCGTAATGTACTGATCCGGCTTAAACAGCCCATCGTGATAGGCCGTTATGATGTGCCGATCGAGAAGATCCCGAACGGCTGCATAGTACCACGCATCTGGCGAAATGTCTGACGGCATCGCAGAAGTTGTGGAAGTCGGTGTCGGTTGACTGCGAACTAGCGAAAATTCATGCGTCTGGCCGATGGCCTGGAGCTGCTGTGTATTGGCCGATTGTGCATCCCAATAAGTGATCCCAACACTGCCCTTCGCTTTTGTGAGTGTCCCGAATTCTAACAGCTGTGCAGCAGTAGCAGTCCCGTAGGCCTGGGCCACTGGTACGATGGGCAGTGAGTACGTCGCCAATTCAGAATACGATGTATCGATCGCGGTCTGCAGCGCCATGCCAAAATCGATCCAGTAAATCTGTGGCAAACAGACGTTGCAAAAGGCGCTGAATTCTTTATATGGAAAAGTGGGGTGTGCACTCGGAACCGCAAACGGCGCATAGGCGATCGGTAGATTTGGATTTTTTGCCCGCAGCGCATTGCCAAGTTGAACTGCAGCCTGAGGATTGCCCTCAAACGAGGTTTCCGCATCGATGACGTACCAGTCCGCCCCGGCATCGATGCTGATTTGCGCCGCCTGGGCTTCACCCGCTGGATTGGTGCCATAGACAAAGCCCCAAGATCCCACCACAAATCCTGCATCCTGAAGGAGTTTGACAACCTGTGCAAACTGTGGCCACACCGTTGTTCCGTCGTGACTCTTCACAATCCATCCCGTTAAACCTAACGAGTGTCCAAGTTTGATGATCTCCTGCACGTTGCCACTAAGCGTGCTAGCGAGTTGCCAGATCCAGAGATGCTTCCCCGAGTATGGCTCGTTCACTTCAACACCACCTAACGTTAACAGATAATCTCCATAGTACGTTTAGATGGTCAGTTCGGTGACGGCAACAGACTCAGGATAGATTGGATTAAGAACAGGCCACCGTGATGCGAAACGAAAAGGCATGTTGGCATGGCTTCTCCGGTGGTAGATCGATGCATAAACCGTCCACCGTGCGGGCCCATTGAAGAGCATGCTTCGAACCGGGCAACTCTACGTTCGCGATGGCGTCTTTTAATAATCCGATGCCCGTACCCAACAACTTGATAGACACAGAGCCATTTTTTAGTACTCACGAAGCGTAAAATCCGCAACCACTCGCCCAATCCTATCCCCACGTGTGTTACGGAGAACGGGCTCAGCCCAGACGTCAAGTCTTCGATACGCCTCATTGCCGAGTACGCCTAAATCTCGAAGTGCCTTGATCACCACAGGATAAATAGATCGTTCATTTCCATCCCGCACTTTGAAAACCATAGCAAGTCCTGCACCTTGCGCCACGACAGCAATGAACCCTTCGGCGCCTCCTTTTACCAACAAACCCCCATCTGTGGCCACCATTAACTCGGTGTCAAATCGACGATCCCCGGCAACCATCAATGGATACGCACGCATGGCCCTTGAAATGCGAGTCATGGCAATCCTATGTGGCATGTCGCGAACGCACGCAAAATTTGAAAAAGCAACAGCCCATTGCCGCATACTCAGCGCAAATGTCGGAACTCCGCAACCGTCAGTGCCTAGCGTGATATCAGCCATAGGAACTTCTGACAAATCAGATAATGTCTTTAGGATTGCCTGTTGTACAGGGTGTGATGGCTCAAGGTAGGAGTCAACGTCCGCATGCAAAAATTGAGCATAAGCGAGCATGCCTGAGTGTTTGCCGGAACAGTTGCTATAAACAGAGGATAAATCCTGCCCACTTTTGAGCAGCGAATCATAGACACCCATATTAAGGGGGAGGTGAGTACCACATTTCAAATGCGAACCGTCAAGGCCTATCTTTTCCAAGATCTGCAGCACGCCGTTGATATGGCGCGGTTCACTGCTATGAGACGCACAGCAAAGAGCGATCTCTTCGTCGGTAAAGTGGAAGTAGTCCGCTGCGCCAGACTCAACCATTGGTATTGCCTGGATCGGTTTGGCAGAACTGCGCGCAAATGTAACAAAATCAACATCGCCAAAAGACGCAACGAGCTTACCACTTACGTCCACCACCGCGATAGTCCCGTCGTGTTCACTCTCGCGTATCCCTCCACGCTCGATCCATGCAAATCGGCTTTCCGACATAGCCGCACATCCTCTCATCTCGTTTCAGCCACAAACGATAACCTATTATAACTCTTCAATCCACAATTTGGCTCAAATCTCCCTGGAATTTGTTACGTATTAATTTAGCACGATGACCGTGTTATGATAGTCTGACAGAAACAGAATGAGGATGTGTTCTATGAACAAGCGCCTAAAAGTCGCGATGCTAGGCGGCGTAACATTACTTTGTTTAAGTCCACTCATGACACCAGGAATCACAACCACGATGAGTGTTGCCACAAAACGGTACTCAATAAAGCACACGCTAGTCACAGGTTCTTCATCTAAGCACGTGTCCGCACGGCGCACGATAAAAGCAGTATCGACGATAGCCCGCATGAATCCAGACCAAGTCTATACTTATGCCGCCATGCAGTGCGACATCCTGCGATTAGCACATACCTACCCACACTTGATCCACTATGAAATTTTAGGCCAAACACTCTATGGACGTAATATTTATGCCGTATCACTTGGAACCGGGCCCGCAACGGCCTTCATTAATGGCTCCCATCACGCCCGCGAGTGGATGACGACAACGCTCAATATGTATATGATCGATCAGTATGCACGCGCGTATATGACTAGAAAGACGATTGCTGGTTATGATGTGCGTAATCTTTTAAGTCGTACCACTCTATGGTTTATCCCGATGGTGAATCCAGACGGAGTCACATTGGTGCAATTTGGTGATACTGCTTTTCCAAAGCGGATTCGTCCGTCGTTGGTGCGCATGAACCATGGGAGCAACAATTTTTCAGATTGGAAAGCCAATGCCCAAGGCATCGACCTAAATCGCCAGTATGATGGCGGCTGGAATCAGATGTGGTATGATATCGTAAGCCACCCATGGTATGAGGATTATAAAGGCCCTAAGCCCTATGATACGAGAGAAACACAAGCCGTGCTGCGGCTCATTCGCCAAGTCAATCCTCAAATTGAAGCTGCCTATCACAGTTCCGGCCAAGTCATCTATTGGGGATATAAAATTAGTTCAAAAAACTTCTCTCTCGATAAGCGCCTCGCCCAGGGACTAGCCAATTTAACAGGCTATGCGCTCGTCATGCCAGGGCCGGATCCATCAGGCGGAGGGCTGACAGACTGGTGGACCCACAACATGCTACGGCCAGGCTTCACAATCGAAATCGCCCCGTATGTCGGGCCCCGCCCTGTACCTCTATCTGACTTCCCAGATGTCTGGAATAAAAATAAAGCCGTGGGACTGTACCTTGCTGCATACGCTGACCGCTCATTTGCTAGTCATAAGACCATCCGTAACGTACCTTAAACCCTGGATTACTCACCAATACATCAAAATTATCCGCCAATATGTTACGCCATGGTCTCAAAGTCACCTTTCGGACCACGGTCGCTTACTCCTGACCTACCGGGCGCTCCCTCACATCCATAAAAAAACGGACCTTCCTAAACTCCGGAAAGTCCTAGACAGAAATCCTATATCATGGAGGCGCCACCCGGATTCGAACCGGGGAATAAAGGTTTTGCAGACCTTGGCCTTACCACTTGGCTATGGCGCCATGGTGGCTCGGGACGGAATCGAACCGCCGACACGAGGATTTTCAGTCCTCTGCTCTACCGACTGAGCTACCGAGCCAATTAAAATACGAGATGAAACACCTCAACACATACATCAAACACGAAATAC
>JAKACY010000104.1 GCA_021821025.1 Bacillota bacterium
CTTCTTGCAACAATATCCGAATACCGAATTGGTCATCTACTACGAGAATCTTCGCCATATCGTGCATGTATTCCCCCTTTGGGTGTAATATGGCTGACTCGTCTGACGTTCTTATTATAATTCGACATTCGTGTCAAACTTCCTCTTTTATTCATCCAAGTTCTGTGAGTAGCTACTAGCAGCTGCCACAAACTCTCTGAACAACGGTTGCGGTCTATTGGGTCTTGACGTAAATTCCGGATGAAACTGAACACCTACAAACCACGGATGATCTCTCAACTCAATAATTTCAACGAGTTTTCCATCAGGGGAGGTGCCACTAAACACCATCCCACTATGCTTGCACGCATCTCTATAGTCATTGTTGAACTCATATCGATGGCGATGTCTCTCGTTCACCTCTAGCTCGCCATATGAGGAGGCAGCCTTGGTACCATCTACCATCTTGCAAACATACTGCCCCAAGCGCATCGTACCACCCTTATGCTCAATGTCCTGTTGATCTGGCATGAGGTCGATCACGGGGTTGCTTGTCCACTCATTAATCTCGGAACTATGCGCATCCGCTAGTTTGAGAACATTTTTTGCAAACTCCACGACAGCTAGCTGCATCCCTAAACAAATTCCAAAAAACGGAACTTTATTCGTTCTAGCATAGTGAATCGCAAGGAGTTTCCCCTCTATTCCTCTATCGCCAAATCCACCCGGCACCAAAATGCCGTGCGCGTCGCCAAGGAGGTCATCCACATTGTCAGGCGTGACATCCTCAGATTGTATCCAATTAATATCGACGTTGACATTTGCCGCCACACCGCTGTGAAACAAAGCTTCTGCAACGCTTAGATACGCATCGTGCAGCGACACATACTTGCCGACTAGCGCGATTCGAACATGGCGCCTCAAGCCCTTAATGCGATCTACCATTTGACGCCACTGCGTCATATCTGCAGGTGGACAATCAAGTCCTAAAAAGCGCACTACATACTCATCAAGGCCCTCTCGTTGCAACATCAAAGGGACATCATACAGCGTATCCACATCGAGCGCCTCAATAACAGCCTCCTGTTCTGTATCGCAAAAGAGTGCAATCTTTCTCTTCACATCCGCAGTCAAAGGAACCTCGGAGCGGCAGACGATCACGTGAGGAGAGACACCGATGGCGCGAAGTTCTGCGACACTGTGCTGCGTTGGCTTTGTTTTTACTTCACCTGCAACACTCAAGAAAGGAATCAACGTCACGTGGATATACATAACGTTGTCTCGTCCCACATCGCTTCTTAGCTGCCTAATCGCCTCTAGAAAAGGCAGGCTCTCAATGTCGCCTACAGTGCCACCAATCTCAGTGATCACCACATCTATGTCTGGAGTCGCTGCGAGCATGAGGCGATCTTTAATTTCATTGGTGATGTGCGGAATCACCTGAACAGTTTCCCCTAAGTAATCGCCCCTGCGCTCTTTGTTTAAAACAGAAAAATATACCTTTCCAGAAGTTACATTATTGTCTTTAGTCAAATTAATGTCGATGAATCGTTCATAGTGACCCAAATCTAAGTCTGTTTCAGCTCCATCTGCAGTTACGTATACCTCGCCGTGCTGATATGGGCTCATCGTTCCCGGATCCACATTGATATATGGGTCGAACTTTTGAATCGTCACCCGTAAGCCGCGGTTTTTCAGCAGTCGGCCGAGGGATGCTGCGGTGATGCCTTTGCCTAACCCTGAAACAACGCCGCCGGTTACGAAGATGAATTTTGCCATGCTGTAAAATGCCCTCCCCCAAATTACAAAATAAACGTCCTGGCCAACGCCAGAACGCACTACTGCTCATCTTTTAATTTGCCTCGCTTATAGTACAGATAAGCCGCCTGCCATGTCAAGCGATCAAGCGGCGTCTTTGGCTCCAATGTCCTGCCTAAAACTCTTCGTCCTCTTCCTCTTCTTCTTCCAAATCCAGCTCTTCTTCGGACTCAACTTCTTCTTCATCAAGAAGTTCAAGGTCATCTTCAAGAAGCGGCTCTGCTTCCGTCTCAACTTCCTCATCCACAAACTCAAACTCAGAGTCATCTTCGAGAAGTTCTTCTTCTTCAGGCAAGATCCCGTCATCATCGTCATCAAAATCCAAAACATCTTTGCGGAAAAAGCGCTTACCGGATGACTTATCGCCAGCGCGTTCGACTGGGTACCATCGCTTAAGGCCCCATACATTATCGCCAATGCAAAGGAAGCGGCCGTCAATGTTGATGTCCGTATACAGCCTTGCAATCATTTCATCGATGTCGGCCTGTGTCATGTGGCGAAGTTCTGCAACTTGCGCCATAAGATCACGATAATAAAAAGGTTCATTCGCAGAAATGAGAACCTCAAACGCGATCTCTACCAACGGCATTTCCGATAGTTGATTGCCTAACTTTGCTTGTAGCGTCAACTTTTCAGCCATACATACACCCCTATGCACTTGGTCACTTTATCTATTAAAACACATCTGATGTGGTATCATCAATGCAGATGGTCTCCTGGCCCATTATACATGAAAGCTTAGCCTAAAATTCAATCATCCAATCGCAGGGGGCGCCGTGAAATAATCAGAAAGACGATTCCAAACAACAATGTGACCAAACCCCACCACAAATCGATGTTGCTCTTCATCAAATGGGTATGAGGTGATGCAAAGAAGCCGTACAGAGTTAACACGATGCCGTAAAACGTGAATAACACGCCCACCAACAGGCGTAGGTCAAGAAATTCCTTACGCGGTGTTCCCATTTTCCATCTCTCCTTATCACCACAGCCAGATATTCAACGCGACAAGTATAACGACGGCAATTCCCGCTAAATACCCAGGGCGTTTATACCAAGGCATCCCTCGATACTCTGGTCTTATAGACAACCCATAGACGACGTTTTGTAACTCTGCGTCCGGTTTGCGCTTTGTAAATAGACTAACGATCACAGTCACTACAACCGTGATCACCCATGCCCACCAGGCACGCCAGAAATTACCGGCATCTGGGCTAGAGAAATAGTTTGCGGGGATGATGGCGTACATGGCAAATGCACTGACGATGCCGATGATCAGTCCCCAAAAGCCGCCCCATGGCGTGGCGCGGCGCCAGAACATGCCAAGCAAAAAGGTTGCAAACAGTGGCGCGTTAAAAAACGAGAATAACGTCTGCATATAATCCATCACACTTGGAAATCCTGCCGCAAAATAGGCTGTTCCAATACTGATGATCACACCCGCTAAAACAGCCCAGCGTCCAACTGCGATGTAGTGGGCCTCTGATGCCGACTTTCTAAGGTACGCTTGATAGATGTCATATGTCCACACAGTCGTAAATGCGGTGACATTCCCAGCCATTCCGCTCATGAAACTCGCCAACATTGCAGTCAATCCGAGACCCATCATACCTGGGGGATAGTATTTTGCGATGAGAAGCGGCAACGCCAAATTGTAACTTGGTCCCCCCACGTGGCCGATATTTGGATATAAAGCGGCGGCGATCAGCCCAGGTACGATGACCAAAATCGGAACCACCATTTTAAAAAATGCTGCATAGATCGGCGTGATTTGTGCAGCCCTCAGGTTTCTAGCTGCGAGCGTACGCTGCACAACCAAAAAGTCAGTGGTCCAGTAGCCGAAAGACAAAACGAATCCGAGGCCAAGGACTACGCCCAGCCAACTAATACCCATGGGGTTATGCGATGGACTGCCGAGATTCGACCAAAGGTGGCCAAATCCTTGCGGCAACCTTTGCATCATACCACTCCATCCGCCTAACTCGCTCATGCCGATGAGTGGAATCGGCAATAATCCCACCCAGATCAAGAAAAACTGAATGACTTCGTTATAGATCGAAGATGTCAATCCGCCGAGACCTACATAGAGCAAAACGACGACCGCAGATACGAAGATACTCGTGCTTAAAGACCAGCCCACTAACACCTGAAAGATCAAGCCCATAGAATAAAGACTGATCCCTGATGTTAAGACCGTCATGATCGCAAAGGAGAATGCATTCAACCCCCGAGTAGCCTCATTAAATCGAAGTTTGAGGTATTCAGGAACAGATCGAACTTTAGATACGTAGTAAAACGGCATCATATAGATCCCTAAAAAGAGCATGGCAGGAATCGCGCCAATCCAATAAAAATGCGTAGTCAAAAGCCCATACTCCGCACCGCTTGCAGTCATCCCCATGATCTCTAGAGCGCCTAGATTAGCAGACAAAAAGGCCAAACCCGTGATCCAGGCCGGGATCGATCTCCCAGACAAGAAGAAGTCTTCACCCGTATGCATCTGATTTCTCAGAACAAATCCTACACCAATCACAAATACGAAATACACAATGATGATGAGATAATCAACGGCATTCGCATGAAATAACGCGTTGGTCATATTACTCTTCCTTTCCCTTTTACTGCACACACGTCATATCTCTGTGTGCGCCATCTGAGAAAGTATGCCAAAACGGCAAAAGATCCATGCACAGCATGAAACTGTCTGAAATACAAAATAGGGAACCCGAAGGTCCCCTATGACGATGGATTACTTGAGGCAATCACTTGGCAGATGAGCGATAAAGAAGTGGAAACAACTTACGTTGTCTTTAGCACATCCCTCCAGCTTCTCTAAGAAGTGGACTCGCTATCCTTACGTGAGTGTTTCGCTACGTTTTCCAACGCAACCACACCCTCTCTTCCATCGCCATTAATCATGATGCCCACACAAAAAGGATTTATACATCCGTTGCAAAATCTTTTATTGCAAAGATCCATTCTCCGGGGGCAAGTACGCGCCTCACCTGTACACGTCGGTTGCGCACTGCTTGAACCAAAAATGATTCGTCGGACAAGTCGTGCGCTCGGCCCAACTCATCAAATAAGAAGATGCTGCCACTACCATGTCCCTGGTGTACGACATATGGGTCGTGGTACGCGTGACTGTCCGCTGTGTCGTAAATCACGTAATACTTACCAAGATAGCCAGTCTTTTGGGCCCACTCGCCAAGACGGGACATCCACAAGTCTTTCTCTGCAGTATCTATGACGTCAATACTGCGAAATATCTTACGGTTTAACAAACGATCAGCAAGATCGCGCAAAATAAAGTCATCTGATCGCGACCATAGGTGCATCGCCGTCCACAGCATGGCATCATCAAGCTCTAGGTAGTCTGCGACATGTTCTGCTGATGCCTTGAGCGAACCATCTAATAAAGCACGCAACCCCGTAAAACCGTCAATCTTAGCCCTTATGTCCCTGGCCCTTTGCAACAGCTTCTCGACAAGCACCTCAGCTGCACGCGTAGTGCGATGAAAATACACATGAAGATACATGTAATATCGACACATGATGTAATCTTCCGCGATGCTCTTACCCATCTCCAGATCGAGCCCCACTTCCGGCTCGCCCGCAACCTCACCGATGCGCATCGCGTGAAGCAGCCACTCTACATCAAAAGACCCGTAACCAGCACCCGTCATCAGGGCATCACGCAAGAGGTAATCCGTCCGATCCATATCCAGCTGACTCGATAAAAGCTTTACTACAGCCCGCGAGGGTTTGAAGTTCTTCTCAATAACTTTAGCGACTTGTTCTGCGAAGCCTGTCTCATAATTCTCCAACACCTGGTGAACTTCTGTATTTGGCGACCGTATAATCGCCGTGGTCCACGCCTCATGCCGCTGCCCCGTCACAGCCTCGATCGCATGCGAAAATGGACCGTGGCCAAGATCATGCAGCAAGGCCGCGCTCATTGCCAGATGTCGGTAATCCGTCAGAGAGTCCGTAAAAGGTCCTGCCATCCAGGCCTTTTCATCAAATATTCGCCTCATCAAATGAAGTACGCCAAGCGAGTGTACAAACCGCGAGTGCTCGGCCCCCGGATAAGCGATATTGCTAAGCCCCAACTGCCTGATACGACGTAAGCGCTGTACTTCGCGTGTATTAATGAGATCGACCAGCAGTTGGTCCGACTCACCAAGTGCGATCAGGTTATGTACAGGGTCGCGAAAACTCTTCACATGCTGTCCCTCACAAGAACATCGTTTTTCCCACTCTACCAATTATCGTTAGTCCCGTAAAGCAGGGAAGTGATCCTGGTACGGCGAATTGATTCCTAATCAAAGTCATTCGGAAATGAGGGTGTTCATGAACGACTACGAACTCGCCGTTCTTACGCAGTGGGTAAAGCAGGACGAACAGATGCCACCCATCGCCTTTCGCGTAGCAAAAGGCCTATCAGGAAACGTTGGTAGACTCATGGGCTTGCTCCAATGGTCGGCTGGATCAAGGCAGTCGCGCCTCGTGAAACGGATGAAGTCCATAACTCGAGAAGCCATTATCAGGACACTTGAGCAGGCTGCGACGGCAAGCCAATTTGAAAAGGTTGAAGGCGTTCTTAAACGTATGGGGAGCAGCGCAGAAACAGCCAGCGACATTCGTATGCTGCCACTGCAAACAAAAGATGAGGTGTGCCGCACATTAGCGCGCTCGCAAAAGGTCACCGTCACTGCTGAGGGCGCCATTGCTGGGTTCGCAACTTCTTTATGCGAAGTGATCCCAGGTTTGCAGGGTTTAGTGCTCCCCTGCGTGATCGCTGATCTATCGGCAACGATCTATCTCATGGCACAACACGCGATTCAGACTGGCTACAGCTATGGTTTCAACCTCTATAACCCTGAAGATATCCCGCATTTTCTCTTTGCTATGGCGCCGTCGACCGACGACGCAGGTTTAGTGGAGGCCAAACTTTCTGCACACTTAGCCATGCGCGAAAGTGGACTTGTCTTAGCCAAGACGATGGGTGAGCATCTCAGTGTTCGAATGCTGAGTAACACACCTGCCATGACAAAGCTGATCGACCTTATCGCGTATCGAATCGTCACAGTTCTCGCTGAAAAGGAAACGTCTATACTGATACCATTTGCAGGGGCTGTCATTCAAGGTGCGATCAACGCCGCCTTTGCAGAGGTCAGTTACGTCCGTTCCGTACGTTATTTTCAGCGGCTACACATGATTGACCGATACGGGGAAGAGTACCTCAATACGGCTCTCACAAGTGTGAAAGAAGGCCGCAGAGCGACTGCTTAAAGCTCGCGGCCTTCGGCTGTATTAAAGTCGACTTGAATTTCGATAGACTGCTTGATCGTTTCCGTTTTATCGAGCGTCATCTCTGCATCGATCTTTGCACGAAGCCACTTTTCCGTCCGCATGATCATAAGCTCATGCGTATCAACCTGCACATCGAGTTGCCCCTCAGGGAAAAGATAGTATCCCGCGGTTTTTCGATGCCTAACAAATGCATACTTGCTGCTGACCTGGCCTTTTCGAGTGATCTGTACACTAGGATTAATACTCACGTGAAATGTGATCGTGCTTTGCGTATCACCCATGTTCGTAAAAGGCTCTTTATATTTCACCACTACGCGCGTGGATCCCTCGAGTATCGATGCATGTGCTTGAACAAATCCATCAATGCTCTCAATTTTGATCGTTCCGTGTCTTACATTCATCATCAAAGAAAGGTTAAAAGTGCTTCGCGTACCATTTTAGCCGCAACGATCTGCGTCTGTTCTGCGGCATCAAGTTGCGGAGCGACTTCAACCAAGTCAAAACCTACCACGTTTAGATCCTTCATCGCATGAATGCTTGCGAGAAGCTCTTTAGAAGAAATTCCACCCGCTTCTGCGGTCCCAGTTCCGGGCGCAAACGCTGGATCCAGCACGTCAATGTCTAGCGTCACATAGATCGGCTTGCCTTTTAGCTCAGGCAGGCACTTTTGCAAAGGCTCCAGTACATCGAATGGATGAAAATGCGTGTTCGCTCTCGCATACGCAAACTCCTCCTGCATTCCCGAGCGAATGCCAAACTGATAGATGCGATCCGGTCCGATCCGATCTGCAATTTTCTTGATGACGGCAGAGTGAGATAGCGCTTCGCCTTCGTACTGATCCCGCAAGTCCGTATGCGCATCAAGATGCACAACGTGGATGTTTTCATATTTTCTCTGAATCCCACGTAATACACCAAGTGTCACTAAGTGCTCGCCACCAAGGCCTAGCACGAATTTGTCATCAGCGACCCATTGACTCACATAGTCTTCGATCATATCAAGGCTACGGCTGGCGTTTCCAAACGGTAAAGGAATATCCCCCACATCAAAAAACGGCACATCAGACAGCAGCCTGTCCAAATATGGACTGTATTCCTCAAGGCCGATCGAAACTTCACGAATTCTCCTCGGGCCAAGTCTAGTTCCGGGTCGAAACGACGTAGTCCAATCCATCGGCATGCCGTAAATTACCGCGCGCGCCGACTCATATGAATCACTTGCTCCGATAAAGGCGCCACCACTATACGCGGGATCAAACGCTCCCTGAAAACCTTGCTCTATCACCCTTTTAGCATCTCCTCAACGAAGGCCGGCAGTGTAAATGCTGCCTGCTGAAGCATCGGGGTATAGTAGCGCGTCTTCAGGCTATTTGTTCGCGCATGGTCAGCGACCACTGTCGGATCATACGTCTTCGATCCGATCGTAAAGCTCCACAGACCACTTGGATAGGTTGGAATGGATGCAAGATATAACTTTACAATCGGGAAAATCGATGACACGTCTTGTTGCACCCTTTGAATCAGGTCTGCGTTAAAAAACGGAGACTCTGTTTGCGCAACGAAGATGCCATCGGGCTTTAGGGCTTTGAATATATCCGAATAAAACTCCTTTGCGAATAGCCCGACTGCGGGTCCGATGGGGTCCGTGGAGTCCACAATAATCACATCATACGTATCCGGGTTTTCTTTCACATGCGCGATTCCATCGATCACGCGCACCTCGACGCGCGGATCCTGTAACCCTCCCGCTATCTCCGGCAAATACTGTTTAGAAACCTCAATCACGCGACCGTCGAT
>JAKACY010000105.1:0-1079 GCA_021821025.1 Bacillota bacterium
AGCGTTTAGTGCACATTCGCATGATATGGTTGATGCCATTTTAGACGAAGCGCAAAAGCAAAATTACCCGGTTATGATTCAGATTGGCCAACGGGCAATTCGCAATGGTCAAATGCAATCCTTGGCCGACTACATCCGATACCGTGCAGGAGATCTGACGATCCCTGTAACTATTCACCTGGATCATTCACACGACTATAACCAAGTAGTACGGGCACTGCGTGCTAGGTTTACCTCCTGCATGATCGACGCGTCAGCATTGCCGTTTGCCGAAAACGTTGCCTTGACGCAAAACGTTGTGCGTCTGTGCCATGCGGTGGATGTCTGCGTGGAAGGCGAACTTGGTGCCATTGGCGGGGTGGAAGATGATGTTCAGGTAGAAGAAGAGGATGTTACGTATACAACGGTCGATGCGGCTGTTCAATTTGTCGCTGAAACTTCGGTCGATTCGCTGGCAGTCGCCATCGGTTCGGCACACGGCATGTACAAGCGAGAACCGCAACTGGATTTACGGCGGCTGGCGCAAATTCACGATGCCGTCCACATCCCGCTCGTTTTACACGGTGGTTCAGGGATTCCGAAAGCGCAGATTCAACAGGCCATCAGGCTTGGGATTTCCAAGATCAATTTCGATACCGAATTGCGAGTGGCATTTATGAACGGATGGAGACAGGCGTCCGAGCAATATGTGGATGATCCATTTTCGGCATTGCATAAGGCAAAGGCGGTGTTGCAGGCGATCGTCCGAGAGAAGATCGCTTGGTGTGCAGGACACTGACAAGGGAGTTGAGCGATATGGAGATCAGCCGGGCAATACCCTCGTCACTCTTCGTAGATGGCGAGTGGATGGCGCCAGAGGGGTCGGGCGCCATCGCCGTCGTCAATCCGGCTAATGGGGAGACCATCAGCGAGATCGGTTACGGGGGCGCGAAGGAAGCTGAGCAAGCCGTCGAAGCAGCGGCACAGGCATTTCATTGGTGGTCGAAGACGACCGCTCGGCAGCGGGCGGATATTTTGTACCGGGTCGCGATGTTGTTGCGTGATCGGCAAGATTGGATCGGCCATGTGCTGGCCATTGA
>JAKACY010000105.1:1089-8877 GCA_021821025.1 Bacillota bacterium
GCAAACGATTGGCCGAAGCCATCGCGGAGGTTCGCTTCGCAGCGGAGTATTTTCAATGGTTTGCAGAAGAAGCTAGGCGCCCCCTCGGAGAGTGGTACCCACAAGAGACCCAAAGCAAGCGGCATTGGTCGCAAACTCAGCCGGCAGGCGTGGCGCTCTGCCTGACACCCTGGAACTTTCCCGTTTCGATTCAAGCCAGAAAGCTCGCGCCCGCACTAGCCGCCGGGTGTACGGTTGTGGCACGCGCGTCGCAGAATGTGCCGCTGTCGGTGATTGAACTGTTTCGCTGTCTGCAGGACGCCGGGATTCCCGCAGGCGTTGCGAATCTGGTGCAGGGACCGGCATCAGAAACCACGGAGGCGATGATGCGTCATAGCGCAGTACGGGTGGTGAGTTTTACCGGATCGACCAAGGTTGGACAGTCTTTGGTGAAACAATCGGCGCCCAGACTGCAGAGGTTGGCGCTGGAATTGGGCGGGAACGCACCTTTTATCGTCTTTGACGATGCGGATCTGACCAAGGCGGTGGATGCCGCGATGGTGGGAAAGTTTCGTAATAACGGCCAGTCCTGCGTGGCTACGAATCGTTTTTATGTGCACGAGCGCGTGCTTGATGCGTTCATTGACCAGTTTACAGATCGGATCGCACAGATGCGACTGGGAGACCCGCTACGGCCGGATACAGATCTTGGGCCGCTCATTGATGACGCATCGCGCAATCACCTCTTGGAGGTAATTGACGAAGCGGTGGCGTCTGGTGCGCAACCTTTGGTCGATCCACTCGTTTTACCGGAAAAAGGCTACTACATGTCTCCGATGCTGTTGACCGACGTGCCGGCGGATACTGTATTTGCCAGAGATGAACTGTTCGGACCCTGCGCTCCGGTATTTACGTTTAGGGAGGAAGACGAGGTTATCCAGTTGGCGAACGACACCGAGATGGGCCTGGCTGCCTATGTCTTTACGTCTCACGTCGCGCGGGCGACGCGTGTTACGGAGGCGCTGGAATACGGCATCGTCGGTCTCAACCATGCGCTAGCGTCGGTCGCTTTTGCCCCGATGGGCGGCTTCAAGTTGAGCGGGCTCGGACGCGAGGGCGCCCGTATCGGAATGGAAGAGTTTCTTGAGACAAAATACGTGTCTAGTGAAATCTGACCAGGCGCCCTGGTGTTTGGCGTCACAAAAAGTCAGGAGGCGTATCGGATGTCTGTGGTGATCACGGAAGATCTCTGGTGGTCCTTGCCAACATGGTTGGAATCCAGGTACTCCGTTTTTTACGATCCGCTGCTTGCCAATGATCGCGCGCGTTTATTGATGTTGGTTAAAACCGCACAGGCGCTGGTGGTGCGCAACAAGACCCAAGTTGATCTGAACCTGCTGGACGCCGCACCTCAGCTAAAAGTGGTGGGACGCCTCGGAGTGGGGGTCGATAATATCGATCAGAGCGCCTGCCGCGACCGTGGCGTCCAGGTTGTGACGGCGCGGGGTTGTAATGGCGACGCGGTAGCTGAATATGTATTGGCGAGCATGTTGCACCATGCGCGTTTTCTGTATCGGTGTAACGCGGATGTGCGCGCTGGTCAGTGGGATCGCCAGTCAGCGACTGGCGGCGAAATTGGCGGCAAGACGCTGGGGCTTTTGGGCGCTGGGGACATCGCACAGCGCGTGGCCCATAGAGCTCAAGCGTTTGATATGAAGGTCATCGGGTATGACCCGTATCTGGCGGAGCAAGACGCGGGCATCTTTTTGACCGATCTCGATACAGTTATCGGCCAGGCCGATTATCTCTCTATCCATGTTCCGCTTACTGCCGAGACGCATTACCTGATCGGAGCGCAGGCGTTATCGCGTATGAAACCGGGCGCCATTCTGATCAACACGGCGAGAGGGAGTGTTGTGGACGAACAGGCTTTGCGTGCCAGCCTCATGGCACATCCGGATCGGCATGCATTTCTCGATGTGCGGGAACAAGAACCTCCAGCCGCCAACGATCCGCTGTACGATCTGCCTAATATCACATTCACAC
This sequence comes from Bacillota bacterium, assembly GCA_021821025.1. Lineage (GTDB taxonomy): Bacteria > Bacillota > Bacilli > Alicyclobacillales > SLC66 > JAKACY01. The sequence continues at coordinate 3,115 of JAKACY010000105.1, forward strand.
CGCATATTGCGGGCATCACGTACGAGTCTGCAAAGCGGGTGGCCGCTCATGTTCTGAAGGAAGTACACAGGGTGTTATCAGCTTGACGTGTTTATTGTGACGGAAGTGAAGGCTCGGGTACTCTTATCACAAGGGTGGGATTTTCATGGATCTCAGTGTGCACGAGGACATGCTTAGCAATGTTCCGCTCTCCGTAAAATTTGAGCGTGCGCGGGACGCCGGTTTTGACGGGATTGATTTGCGCGGAGATCTGCTCACCCGCCGGGTAGACGTCATCCGGCGCTTGTCGGAACAGACGGGTATTCGGACATCGTCCATTTACTCGCGGTTGGGTATCTCTCTGGTATCGCGCAATATCGACATCAGGCGTGAAGCGATGAGTATCTTGCGTCATCGCATCCGGGACACCCACCAAGTCGGCGCGACCAAGCTTATTGTTGTTCCCATTTTTGGAGCGCCGCAAATTACGGTGCAGCGGGAGAATGGTATCCGCGACATTGAGCTATCTTTGCTCTTAGTTTTGCTGGATGAACTATCGGAGTATGCCGATCGGTATGACGTCGATGTGGTTCTAGAGCCGCTGAATAGGGATGAAACCCATTTGCTAACCTCTCCGTCTGAAACTGCGACCTTGTGTGAAAGAATTGGCAACGGGCGTGTAAAAACCATGGTCGATTTCTATCATATCGATCGCAATGGTCAAGAACTGGTTGAGGAGATAGAAGGGGCCAAAGAGAGCTTGGCGTTGATTCATTTGTCAAACCGTAATCGAAAGCTTCCGGGTCCGGTAGGCGTAAACTTTCGGTCCGGGATTGAGTGCTTGAAGAGAATTGGATATAACGGACTATTAGGTTTTGAATGCAGTGGACCTTTCACAGTGGATGAGCTGCGTGCTAGCAATTCATGGGTGCGAAAGTTACTGAGTGGTGTGTGAGGAGGACGAATTGGATGAGCAGCAAACATCGAGTTGCGCTGATTGGCGCTGGAGACATGGGGCATCACCATGCCGCCGCGTGGGCAGATTTGGGTCATGAGTTGCACACGGTGATTGATCTGATTCCGCAGCGAGCTGAGGACATTGCTTCGAAATATGGTACTTCGCGAGTGATTTGCGGAGGTCCTGAGGAATATAAGGCTGGAATTGATGGTGAGATCGATATCGTTGACATCTGTGTCCCTCTGGAATACCATGCGCCGATGACTGTGTACGCCGCGGAGCAAGGCAAGCATGTATTTTGCGAGAAACCGATTGCAAGGAATTTTCAAGAAGTGAAACAGATGCGGCGGGCCGTAGAGAGTGCAAACGTGAAATTTGGCCTTGGGTTCCAACGAAACCTGGCGGCCGGTGTGGACATGTTGCGGGAGTGGGCAAGCACGGGTGTTTTTGGCTGTCCTATGGTATTTAGTTCCGACCTCTTGCAAGAAGTTCGCCCGAAACGGTTCATGCACAATCGAAACTCAAATAATGGTCCCATTGTGGACGCCTGCTGTCATTACTTTTTGCTTTGGCAAACCGTTTTTCGCTCACGGCCCAAGACTGTTTACGCACGAGGAGGAACTGCCGGGAAGTTGCGTGAGGAGATCGCTCACTTTGAACAATTGGCGCTGGACACCGCAGTTATCACGATTGAATTTGAATCTGGGGATGTTGGAGCCATGACGGTTTCGTGGGGGCTGGAGAAGAATACGAAATTGTCTGGACGACCGGATCGAATCGTTGGACCCAAGGGCGGCGCGGAGGCCGTACCTGGAGCAAACTTTCATTGGGATCTCGATCTCTATCATGATGGAGGGAAAACGTCCCATCAATTACCGCAAAAAGACTTGTTCGCAGAGGAACTTAGTGCCTTCGTTGAAGCGGTGGATGGTCTTCGCTCTTCTCCAGTCTATGGATTTGCAACGGGCAAGCAAATGCTCGCCGTGAGTTTGGCGGCAATTGAATCCATCAATACGGGGCGCGTTGTGGAAGTCAAATATGATGAATGAGGTGTTGAAGCCATGGACTCCAGGTCAAGGCTGGGATCATACGGGCGGAAGGTTGATTTGCTTAGAGCAATACTGCAAACCCATAGAAAGGATTCGCTTTGTCTCAGCAGCCAGGTTGCCACAACCTGGCTGACGGGGGCGAGATCCTTCATTAACTTGGCTGTGGAGGCATCCTGTTTCAAGGTGGTGGTTACACCGGACCAAGTTTACATAGTGGTGAACAACATTGAGGCGGCCCGCCTGATGGAAGAAGAAATGGACGGACTTCCTGTCGAAGTACGGTCACACCTATGGTACGAGAGCGAGCGTATTCCCGAGCGGGTTATGCCCGAAGCGCAATTTGCTGACTGGTTGCGGGCCCAACAGTACCTGCTGGATCCCTATGAGCAAGATGTACTGCAGAAACTGTCGGAAGATGTGGGAATCAGTGTTGCGCAGGTGATGAAGTCTTTCTCATCCGGTATACGAGAACTTGATTTGGCCGCCGAATTGAACGCAGCATTAATCCGTCGCAATATTGAACCTGTTGTAACGTTGGTGGCCGGCGATGAAAGGACCAAGTTGCGTCGGCATCCTTTACCGACGGACAACCGGATCCAACGATATGCGTTGGCTGCTGTATGCGGGCGTAGGCATGGCCTTATTGCATCAGTTACACGTTCCGTTTCCTTCGTACCGTTGTCTGAAAAGGTGGCCGCACGGCACGATTGTGCTGCATATGTTGATGCTATCGCCATTTCCAGCACCAAGCCAGGCAACACGCTGGGAGAGGTGTTAGAGCGAATGCAAAGGGCGTACGCAGATCGCGGATTTGCAGACGAATGGCAGTTGCACCATCAGGGCGGAATCACTGGCTACTACACAAGGGCAAGTTTGGCGAAACCAGGCTTGTCCGACTTGCTCCAGCCTGGAATGGCAATTGCTTGGAATCCGTCTGTTCACGGCACGAAGACGGAAGACACCTGTCTCTTGGGAAAAGAGAAAGCGCAAATTCTTACGATGTCACCCGAACATTGGCCGACGAAAGATTACACAACACCAGACGGTATCATCAAGCGCCCCGAGATTTTTGTTCGCTGAAAATTGGTGTATATGGCTGTCATTAGAGGAGGATTATCTCAATGGAAATTGGTCTTTATCATAGTTGTTTTTTCGAGTGGGATGTGGAAACCACGTTTGCTTGGATGGAGGAAAATAGATTTCAACACGCCGAACTATATGGCGGACCGCGATATTCCTTCATCAATTGGGATGAAATTGCGACAGGACATACAGCATCCATCTTGGATGCCGCGGAACGTCACGGCGTTGTAATCCACGATATCATGTACGGTGCGCTAAATTTTCTGGATCCAGACCCTTCGGGACGGAAACAGGCGGAGGCGTATCTGAAAAAACTCATTGTTGCAGCGAAAAATCTGGGTGCCACATCGGTTTCAACTTTCACAGGACGGGACCCGGGGTTGGACTTTGAGTCCAACCTAAAACGGTTGAAACGGACCTTTCCGAAGCTGATCGATTTCGCTGCTGCGAATGGTATAAATCTGCTTTTGGAAAACTGCCCTATGGTTCACGATTGGCCTCCGAAATACAACATTGCGGTCAACCCAGACATGTGGAGCCTAATCTTTGAGGAACTGGACTCCGACTATTTTGGACTGAATTTTGATCCGTCGCATCTTGTTTGGCAGGGAATCGATTATGTCGATGCCGTATACCGGTTTCGTCATAAAATCCACTTGGCTCAAGCTAAGGATTCGCAGGTCTTGCCCCATGTGCAACGAACCCGCGGGACGTTGTACGGCCAGTTTTGGCGCCATTGCATTGCTGGTCATGGAGATGTGGATTGGAATCGATTCATCGCTGCACTGGTAGATATCGGCTATGACAAGCCGTTGTTGATTGAGCATGAAGATCCATTTTTCTCTCGTGACATAGAGGCTATAAAACGGGGTGTGCAAATGACTAGGCAGAATCTCTTGCCTTTTTCCGCCATGTCTGCTGCTAGTGCAAGCTTCAGTGAGACGAAGGAAAGTAACACTGATTAGCGCGCTTTAGTGCCAAACAACATCTACGGAGGGGAGAAGATATAATTGAAGGCCATCGTTGTGATGTTCGATTCATTAAATCGTCATATGCTATCTCCTTATGGATGCAAATGGGTGAAAACACCGAATTTTGAAAGACTGACTAAACAGACTGTGATATTTGACAACTGCTACGCTGGTAGCTTGCCGTGCATGCCTGCTAGGCGTGAATTACACACCGGTCGATACAATTTTCTTCATAGAAGTTGGGGATCTTTAGAACCGTTTGATGACTCAATGCCAGCCATCTTATCGAGTAAGGGTATATACACTCATCTGGTAACCGATCATAAGCATTACTGGGAAGACGGAGGAGCAACGTATCACACTCGATATGATTCTTTTGAATTTATTCGCGGCCAGGAAGGTGATCCGTGGAAGGGCGAAGTTGCAGCGCCTGCTTATGGTGACACGGTGACTAACAGGCGAAACAAGGCGGCGAGACACGATTGGGTGAATCGAAAATATATTAATATGGATATGGAATTCCCACAATCTAAAACCTTTGAGGCAGGTTTGGAATTTATTCGTACGAACGCTGCAACGGATAATTGGTTACTTCAAATCGAGACATTCGATCCTCATGAACCTTTCTATTGTCCAACTCATTTTAAAGATCTGTATAGACACCAATACAACGGATTACCCTTTGACTGGCCCCTTTACCGTGAGGTCGTGGAGACCGCTGATGAGGTGGAACATTGCCGGTACGAGTACGCCGCCCTACTTTCTATGTGTGATTATAACCTTGGTAAAATACTTGATATTATGGATGAATTGAATCTGTGGAACGACACAATGCTTGTCGTCAATACAGATCACGGATATCTCTTGGGAGATCATGGATGGTGGGGAAAGAATGTGATGCCATTATACAATGAGATTGCCCACATTCCTTTATTTATCTGGGATCCCCGAGTACAGGCGAAGGATGAGCGCAGAAGAAGCTTAGTTCAAACGATAGACGTACCGGCTACACTACTTGACTATTTTAATGTTGCGATACCGGAAGACATGAAAGGTATTCCTTTGCGAGAAACTATAGCAACCGATCAGTCCGTTCATGATGCGGTTATTTTTGGGATACATGGGCGGGAGGTTAATTGTACAGATGGTCGTTACGTCTATATGCGTGCCCCTTGCGTTCCTGATAATCAACCGTTGTACAACTATACCCTGATGCCAACTCATATGAGAGGGTATTTCTTGCCTGATGATCTGGCAGGTGTCGAGTTAGCCGAACCGTTTTCATTTACGAAGAATGTCAAGTTGCTCAAGGTTCATGTCGAGGGAAAATACGATTATAATCGATATGGAACGATGCTTTTTGACCTAGAGTCAGATCCGGGACAATTTAATCCCATCAGTGACTCGTTAGTTGAACAACACATGATTGAAATAATGATACATCTGATGCAAGAGAACGATGCACCCACGGAACAATATGTGAGACTTGGCCTACTGTAGCGTTCAGAAAAAAACGGCCAAGTTAACTCACTTCGTTCTTGACCTGAAGGAGATAACCATGGTACTTTGAAAACACTAAAAAGTTCATTTATTTATGTGTAAAACGCCATGAACGGGAGTATTAGGGAAAAATCGCTTGTCAGAGAGCTGCGGGATGGTGCGACGCAGTATGTGGAATTCCTGAATCTCGCCCCGGAGCGGCTAGGCGGAACCTGCGTACTAA
>JAKACY010000106.1 GCA_021821025.1 Bacillota bacterium
ATTTACACAGTCTACGACAATCGCACGATACCTTCTGACAGCCAAGAATCACCCTTGGACAGGCGTCATCACGGGCACGCTACTTACAGCCATGATCGGCAGCAGCTCTGCCAGCACAGCGCTGATCATCACGCTAGCCAAAGGCGGCACGTTGCCACTACTCGCCGCCATCGCCATCGTCTTTGGCAATAACGTCGGCACTTGTGCGACGGCAGTCCTCGCAAGCATCGGCGGCTCGCGCGATGTTCAGCGTGTGGCGGCTACCCATGTGTTGCTCAACGTAAGCGGCGTATTCGTCTTCATGGCGTTTCTACACCCGTTTGCTAACCTTGTCATGCTATTCACAAGCGATCCGGCGCAACAGGTCGCTTTGGCGCATGTGCTGTTCAATGTCATCTCATCACTCATCGCATTGCCGTTTGTGGGCCAAATCGCGCGCTTTTTATACCACCTATTGCCCGACAAAGCGCCGGCTAGATGACTTCGAGACCATGGATCATCTGAATGGCGCGCTCAAAGATCGGGATGTTATTGGGGTACCCGTGTGTCTCGGCTAGTACCAACGCGTCGTTTAGCAACACGAAGCGGGCGCCATCCACCTCGCTTTGTTGTGGTACCACACGGCCGGCGGTGGCTTCAACCAGGTAATAATAGGCCTCTTTTTGCACCATCTTGTCGGATATACTCGCATCGACTTTGTGTTGATCCGATAACACATTCGCCGCAAACCCATACGAGACTTTATCGATCAGCCCGATGATGTGCCCAGTAATGCCCGTCTCTTCTTTAATCTCGCGCAGCGCTGCTTGCTCCAACGTCTCGCCTGACTCCACGTGCCCTTTAGGCAGACTGACATGCCCATAGCGATCGTCGATGATCAGGATTTCGATGGTGTCCCCGTTTCGCCGATACACGACACCGCCTGCGACTTTTACAGCATCTCCCACTACGAGCCCCCCTTACGCAATTCCCGTCTCTTGTGACGTGTGCGTGAGCACTTGTTCAAGTTGTCCGAATGAGACTTCGCTGCCCGCTCGCTGGACTCGGACGTCGCAGACCTCACCAAGGACACTTCCATCTCCCGAAAATGCAATCTTCATATAGTTATCTGCATGCCCAACTAAGAGCGAACGGCCATCAATGTCCATCACTTCTTCCGGTATGACCTCTAGCGTGCGCCCGACCCATTCTCTCGCATACGCCACAGAGAGCTCCCCGGCTAGCGTGATTAGGCGTTCGACGCGCGCATGTTTGACTGCTTCATCGACCTGGTCCTTAAACTTCGCGGCCGGCGTCCCTCTTCGTTTGGAGTATGGGAAAACGTGCAGATCAGCGAATTTTTGATCGCGAATGAAATTCACCGTCGTCTCAAAATACTCATCCAGTTCACCCGGAAATCCCACGATGACATCGCTCGTAATCGCAAGTTCTGGCAACGCCCGGCGGACCTTCATGAGTTTGTCAGCATACTCTTCGATCGTATAGTGCCGATTCATTCGGCGGAGCACCTCGCTGTGTCCTGCTTGCAGTGGGATATGCAGGTGTCTGCAGACCTTTTTCGAATCCGTCAAGACCTGGATTAATTCATCGCTGATCTCGCTGGCTTCAATCGACGAGATGCGGATCCGCCGCAGGTTTTCGATCGTCTCAAGTTCCTGCAGCAAATTTGCTAATGTATAATCCTGGAGATCCTCACCGTACCCACCTGTGTGAATCCCCGTCAACACGATTTCGTGATAACCCGCTGCTACGAGGCGCCTAGCCTGGTGCATCACGCTCTCAGGCCTTCGGCTTCTGATGAGGCCACGAGCATAGGGGATGATACAAAACGTGCAAAAGTGGTTGCACCCATCCTGAATCTTCAAGGATGCACGTGTTCGATCCGCAAACATCGGCACATCCAGATCCTCGAACTCTTTTTGCGACAAAATATCTTGCACAGCCGAATAAGGCGTGCGCTCCTGTTGAACCTTTTGGATCAAAGCCAGCATCTGCCCCCGGAACTGGTTGCCGATCACGAGATCCACACCGTCAATGCCGAGCACTTCGCCTGGCGCGATCTGCGCGTAGCACCCTGTGACGACGACGACCGCATCCGGATTTAAGCGCACCGCGCGGCGGATCATCTGCCGCGACTTGCGATCCCCTTCGTGCGTGACGGTACACGTATTGATCACGTAGACATCCGATGGTTCATCAAAGTCGACTTGGCGAAAGCCGTCCTGTTGAAACAACTGCCAGATCGACTCTGTATCATACTGGTTCACCTTGCATCCTAGTGTATGAAATGCAACTGTACGATCCGCACTCATTTTGCCACCACCATTTGATCAAATTCATAAAACAAGATCGCAGATATCACGACACCGACCGTCTCTGTTCGCAAAATCCGCGGTCCAAGCGTACAAAGGCGCCCCCCACTAGCCATCAATTCATCAATCTCTGCCAGATCAAACCCGCCTTCAGGCCCGACCACGACAGACACCCCCACCTGATCAGCCACCGACTCTCTCGAATCTTGACTGCGCATGTCATGCAACACTTGTTTGAGTGAGGGCAACCCCTGATCCTGCGCCTCATATGGCACAACCAAGGAATCATCCCGAGCGAGAGCCACCGCTTCGCTCAAGCTTGACGCATAATGCACCTGGACAATACTTGCGCGCTGCGACTGCTCCGATGCCTCTTTGGCCAGCTTGCGGTACCGCGCCAGCCTCTCTACAAGCTTGTGTTCTGGAATCTTCGCCACCGATCTTTTCGCTTGAAAGATGACGAGCCTAGACACCCCGAGTTCGCTGGCTTGTCGTATCACAAGATCGATTTTCTCGCCCTTAGGCAATCCCTGTATCAGCGTCACGCGAAGCGTGGGTTCAGCCTGACGCATCGACTGCTCCAACAGATGAAGATCCAAACAATCAGATTTGATGCGTACGATCTCCGCTAGCCACACATCATCACCAATCACAGCGTATACCTGATCGCCCGGCTCCATACGCATCACGCGCGTCATATGATGAAAGTCATCGCCTTCTATCTGTGCTACGTTCGAAGAAATCAGACACTCTTTATCTATAAAATAGCGTTGCACGATAAGCACCTCATTTCGCGAGTTGCGCGGTGATGACGACCCAATCAGCCATCGTATCTATAGTAACATCGGCAAATCCAGTATCATAAAAAGCAGCAGTCACTCGCTCTATCTGCGATACAATCAGCCCCGATGCGATCAAGCATCCGCCCGGCTCCAGGCGCGTGATCACGTCTGGTAACAGCCGGACGACGATATCGGCTAATAAATTGGCCGTTATGACATCATATCGATCACCCGGTGGCACTTGGGCCACGAGGTCCGAGTGAATCACGAAAACACCCTGCGCCACGTCGTTTGCCAACACATTTTGCCTCGCTGCTTTCACGGCTACGTCATCTAAGTCGAGTGCCAGTACCGAGCCTGAGCCAAGCTTTGCCGCCGCAATCGCAAGAACGCCTGTCCCAGTCCCGACGTCCAGGACCCTATCACCATATTGCATGACCTTTTGTAGTGCACGCAAGCATAGGATCGTGGTCTCATGTGTTCCAGTTCCGAAGGCCATCCCCGGATCCATGAAGATCGGCATTTGCCCTGGGTGATCTGGGGTCCACGCATCCGCTTCCCATGAAGGCACGATCGCCAGGCGGTCGGTGATTGACACGGCATGGTAGTAGTTTTTCCACGCATCTTCATAGGTAACTGACGGCACGAAGTGATAATCGATGGCGATGTCACCCGCATCAAGACCTGATCGGCGAACGGATTCGAGCGCTTCGTCAAGCTTGTAAATCCACGCAACAACATCCTTTTCGCTAAAGCGATCCGCTGCAAGGTAGGCGCTCGCTCGGGCCCCCTGCGGCGGGATGTCAAGCAGCCTTTCATCGATCCACTCGCCATAGTGCGACGCCCGCTTTCGCGCCAACACATCCTCTATATCTTCAATCTCTAATGCATCCACACCAAGCGAGGAAAACACAGCACTGACTGCATCGACTGCCTCCGATGTGGTTGACACACGAATTTGCCATAAATCCAAGCGAAAGTACCCCTTTATATACCGCATGATGTTTGTGTTTAGTGTACCACACCGCTTGTAAAGTCTTAAACTTGCGCATTGTAGACTGGCAGTCATACAATAGACAAACAAAGCGGCGATTTAAAGAAAGGATTTAAGGCGTATGAACAAAACTCCGGCGCAAACGCGCGTTGTCGTAGGCATGTCTGGCGGTGTAGATTCGTCCGTCACTGCACTGCTACTCAAAGAGCAAGGATACGACGTAATCGGAATTTTTATGAAAAACTGGGATGAGACCGATGCTTTCGGAAACTGCACAGCTGAATCAGATTTTGAGGACGTCGCGCGCGTGTGCGAGCGACTCGACATTCCTTATTACAGTGTGAATTTTGAACAAGAGTATATGGATCGCGTATTTCAATATTTTTTGCGGGAGTATGAAAGAGGGCGCACTCCTAACCCGGATGTACTATGCAATCGTGAGATCAAATTCAAAGAATTGCTGATCAGGGCACTCGATATCGGCGCTGATTATTTGGCTACGGGACATTATGCTCAAGTGGCCTATATGGATGGGTATTACCACTTGTTACGCGGCGCAGACCTGAACAAAGATCAGACCTATTTTCTTCACATGTTGGGGCAAGAGGCGCTCTCTAAAGCCATGTTTCCAATCGGACATTTACAAAAGTCAGAAGTCAGGCAACTGGCCTTAGAGGCCGGGTTTACGACCGCGAAGAAAAAGGACAGCACAGGGATCTGCTTCATCGGCGAGCGCAACTTCAAGTCTTTTTTGGGCAACTATCTACCTGCGCAACCTGGCGACATGCGGACCGTAACTGGGGAGTACAAAGGGAAGCACGACGGTCTGATGTACTACACGATCGGCCAACGCCGGGGGCTTGGGATCGGCGGTTCTGGCTCAGGAGAGCCATGGTTTGTTGTGGGCAAAAATTTGACCACCAACACGCTTTACGTGGCGCAAGGGTTTCATAATCCGCTGCTTTACGCGAAGGGTCTTCGCGCAACCGAACTGCAGTGGATCGGTAAAGCGGCCGCCGAGCCAGGGAAAGAGTTTCACTGTACCGCAAAATTTCGCTATCGCCAACCAGATCAAAAAGTCACGGTACAGGTGAAAAACGACAGCACTTGCGAAGTGATTTTTGAGACCTTGCAGCGAGCCATCACTCCAGGTCAATCCGTGGTTTTCTATGATGGCCCCGCCTGCATAGGAGGAGCGATCATAGACGAAGCGACAACAGTGGCAACGTGACCTTCGAACGGCAAGCGGCCAAAGCGCGTTGATTGTGGTCGTCCCCTCCCAAGTACGATCATACAACAAAGATCAGCCCACAGATATCCGTGGACTGATCAAGTAGAACCACTTTTTGTTATGAAAATCATTCACCCATAAAAGCGCCTTTTACACGCTCAAAGAAAGTGCGAGACTGTTCGTGCGCCTCTTCACCGAACTCGCGAGAAAGCTCCCGGAACAGACCCTTTTGCTTGTCTGTCAGGCGGGTCGGTGTTTGAACGATCACGCGCACCTGCTGATCCCCTTTTGCCACACCGTTACCCAGTTTGGGCATCCCTTTTTGACGCAAATAAAATAACGTCCCAGTCTGCGTGCCCCCCGGAATCCGCAGGATTTCTCGCCCATACAGCGTTGGCACGGTAATCTCATCACCCAGTGCCGCCTGCACAAATGTGATCGGAATCTCGCAGTAAACATCGTTGCCATTGCGCTCGAAAAAGTCGTGCTTATTGACACGAATGACAATGTATAGATCACCCGTTGGCGCACCGTGATCGCCTGCTTCCCCTGCACCTGTAATGCGCATCCTAGTGCCGGTATCGACACCGGGTGGTACGTTGACTTCGATCTTGGTACGCTTTCTCACGACGCCAGAGCCGCGACACTCTGAGCATGGTGTTGCGATCTTTTTTCCTGTACCTTGACACGTTGGGCACGTTCGGCGGTTTACCATGCGTCCGAGTGGGGTGTTCGTCACATACTCCTGCACGCCACTACCATGACAGGTGTTGCACGTCTCTACTTTGGTGCCCGGTTTAGCGCCGGAACCAGAGCAAGTATCACAAGTTTCAGTACGCGGGATTTCGATTTCCTTCTTTAACCCGAAGGCTGCATCCTTAAAATCAATCGTCAGCGTATACTCAAGGTCTGCGCCGCGTTGAGGACCGCGAGTACGGCCAGTTCCACCACCGAAAAACATGTCAAAGATATCGTTGATGCCGCCAAAATCGCCACCCTGAAAGCCACCGAAGCCCCCAAAGCCCGCTCCTTGAGACGGGTCTTGATGCCCAAAGCGATCGTACTGGGCCCTCTTATCACTGTCGCTCAGTACTTCATAAGCTTCGGACACCTCTTTGAACTTTTCAGCGGCTTTCGGATCATCTTTGTTTACATCGGGGTGGAGTTTGCGGGCGAGCGCACGGTACGCCTTCTTGATTTCATCCTGCGACGCCGATTGACTCACGCCGAGAACTTCATAATAATCGCGCTTATCCACCGCAGCGCCCCCTCGTCAAAATAAAAACACATCATGCCGCGGCAAGGGGTGAAAACCCCTTGCCTGACTGGAAGATGGTATGAGACAACGCGCATGATTACTTCTCTTCGTCTTTTACCGTGTAATCTGCGTCCATCACATGATCGGATGCCGAAGCATCGCCAGCCCCTGCGTTAGCGTCAGCTTGCGCGGCTTGCTCATAAAGCTTGACAGACAGAGCTTGGATCGCACTGCTCAGCTCATCATGCGCAGCGCGAATCGCTTCGATGTCAACACCATTGAGCGCATCTTGCAGCTTCGTTTTAGCTGCCTCCGCTTTTTCCTTCTCAGCAGCGTCCGCTTTATCTCCGAGATCTTTGATCGTCTTATCCGTTTGATAGATCAGGCTATCAGACTGATTGCGAAGCTCCGTTTCCTCACGCCGCTTGCGATCCGCTTCCGCGTTCATCTCTGCTTCTTTGACCATGCGCTCCACTTCATCTTTTGCCAAGCCGCCAGAAGAAGCAATCGTGATGTGCTGGCTCTTGCCTGTGCCAAGATCTTTTGCTGATACGTTGACAATCCCGTTGGCGTCAAGATCAAATGCGACTTCAATCTGCGGAATACCGCGCGGCGCAGGAGGAATATCCGTCAATGTAAACCGTCCGAGCGTCTTGTTGTCGCGAGCGAACTCACGCTCACCCTGTAAAACGTGGATCTCAACGGATGTCTGGTTGTCAGCAGCGGTCGAGAACACCTGTTTTTTCGAAGTCGGGATCGTCGTGTTGCGGTCGATCAGGCGCGTCATCACGCCACCCAACGTTTCGATGCCGAGGGATAACGGTGTGACATCAAGGAGAACAACGCCCGTGACATCGCCTGTAAGAACACCAGCTTGAATCGCAGCGCCAAGCGCCACCACCTCATCCGGGTTGACACCTTTGGATGGATCTTTGCCAGTCAGCTTGCGGATCGCTTCAACGACGGCCGGAATCCTTGTGGAACCCCCAACGAGGATGACTTTGTCGATATCGTTAACGGAAAGTCCCGCGTCAGACAGCGCCTGGCGCGTCGGCCCTAATGTCGATTCCACCAAATCGTGCGTCAGTTCATCAAACTTAGCTCTGGTCAGTGTCATCTCAAGGTGCTTCGGTCCCGTCGCATCAGCAGTGATAAACGGCAGTGAGATACTAGTGGACATCACGCCGGACAATTCCTTCTTCGCTTTTTCAGCCGCATCTTTCAAGCGCTGCAATGCCATGCGGTCATTGCGCAAATCGATGCCATTTTCTTTTTTAAATGTCTCTGCGAGGTAAGAGATGATGCGATCGTCAAAGTCATCGCCCCCGAGATGGTTGTTACCACTGGTCGCTTTGACCTCAAACACGCCGTCGCCGAGTTCAAGGATCGACACGTCAAACGTACCGCCACCGAGGTCGAAGACCAAAATGGTGTGATCGCCCTCTTTATCAAGTCCATATGCGAGAGCAGCCGCCGTCGGTTCATTGACAATGCGAAGCACGTCGAGTCCTGCGATCTTGCCAGCATCTTTGGTTGCTTGGCGCTGGCTGTCATTAAAATACGCCGGCACTGTGATAACAGCTTGCGTCACGGTTTCGCCGAGATACGCTTCTGCGTCCGCTTTTAATTTTTGCAGGATCATCGCAGAAATTTCAGGTGGCGTATAGTTTTTATCATCGATCGTCACCTTGTGGGATGTCCCCATGTGACGCTTAATTGACATCACAGTACGATCCGGATTGGTTACCGCTTGGCGTTTTGCCACATCGCCGATCAGGCGTTCACCGTTTTTTGCGATGCCTACGATCGAAGGGGTTGTACGGTTACCTTCCGCGTTTGGAATGACAACCGCCTCACCGCCCTCCATCACCGCTACGCAAGAGTTTGTTGTTCCTAAGTCAATACCGATGACTTTTGCCATGTGTTACTTCCTCCTTTTCAAATCCTGATTATCGGTCAACCACTCACTTTTACCATCGCCGGACGTAAAACCTTGCCATTAAGGGTGATCCCCAAGCGAAGAACCTGCGTTACAATCCCAGCTTCTTGGTCAGAGTCTGGCTCCGTCATCACAGCCTCATGAAAATTGGGATCAAACGGCTGTCCGACGGGGTCCATCAACTCCACACCTGAGCGTTCGAGCACGCCAAAAAACTGTTTGTAAACCATATCCACACCTTTAATCAACGGGTGTTCGTCAGTCAGCGATTGTCCAGACTGCAGCGCAAGTTGAAAATTATCCAGCACAGGGAGCAGATCTGTGATCAGTT
>JAKACY010000107.1 GCA_021821025.1 Bacillota bacterium
GTATGGAATGCGTTAGAAAATCGCCCAAGGCGATTTTTTTGTGCGAGAAATAGGGCGTAGTCGTTCGGAACTCTATCATGTAATGAAACTGTCATTGACATCACACTCTATGCGTCCGCATAATAGACGCTGGAGGGGCAGGCATACATGATTCGACAGTTTTCGATTCTATCAGCGATAGTATTAGTAGGTTTGATCGTATCAGTTCCAGTGGAGGTACAGGCCGAAACGATCAGTTCGGGTCCTGAGTCTTCGTGGCACTCACGCATGCAAACGAGCGATTCCTATGGGCGAACCGGAACGCTTTCGGTGACGTCCAAGTACATAGTTCAGTATCGGCTCGCGCACCAAACGCATAGTAAGGGTTACTCTACTCTATCGACTGCAATTAGTGCAGCAAAAACAGAGCAAGTGGCACAAGTTGTAGACGGGCTGACAGGGTCTGTTATTTATTCGAATGTTTCAAATTTGTACCGTGTGCAGGTCGTTCAGATCCCTGGCATGAGCCCTAGCACCTTGAACCAGAAGCAGTTTTCTTCAGTCGCGGCTGCCATTGCTGCGGTGACTGATCTTCCTGATGCTATGGTGCTGAATCGCATTTCAGGTGCTATGGTTTGGACGAATGCGGATAACTATTTGGTGGTCGCGTCAGGACAAGGGATCCCCTATGAGTCTTACGGTGCCGCCCTGACTGCGGCTTCTGCCTTACAAGCTAGTCAGGTCGAGAGCATGCCCACAGGAATGGTCGTATGGCAGGCCAACTATGATGTTCTGACAAGCGGCTCTTTTGTCAAGTCATTTAGTTCTTTAAACGACGCGAAGCAGATGGTGCAATCGACTTCGAACAGCGAAGTCATTCAAGTTTCTACCGGTAAAGACGTATTTGACAATATTCCGCGGTATAACGTGTATCAAAATGGCACCTTGCTGAAACAATTTTCCCAAAAGCAGGACGCGCTTTCGTTTGCGGCTGCGTTGTCGAACGTCACCGTTGTGGATATTTCGACGCAAGCGGTTATCTATTCCAATGTGCCCCAATACTTGGTTGAAGTTGGCTCAAAGATTGTTAAGTCATTTGCAGTAGAGAGTACTGCCATCGCATTTGCTAAGACACAATCTGGAGCAGTGGTAGTACAGATCAGCAACAACCAAATCGTCTGGTCAACCGCGGGAAACTACGGGGTTTATCGCTATTTGCAACTGGTGAGGTCTTTTGCTACGTTGGCACAGGCCGAGGCGTATGCGAAGACCCTTGACCACGTGCAAGTGATTCAGACCTCTAACAACCAGGTTGAGTATTCGAATTATCCGACCGCAGTCAAATCACCTTACGGCGATACATTTTCAGTCGAAAATGGTATGGTGGTCGACCATTGGGGTGCCACTAACACTGTATTGGCCCCTGCGCCTATGTTTATGAGGTCGGGTGAAAGCTACGTTTCCAATGACTATGCTCACTGGTATGAAGTTCTGCCATCTGGAGATCAGTATGTTGGGATGTGGGAGAACCCTTATCAAACATTAAATTTGGAGACCAGTTCCACGCTTACAGCTGCTCAAATCAACGCATTTCTGGCCACACATGCTGTTTCATCCAGCGTTTTACAAAATACCGGCGCATATTTTATCGAGGCACAAAAGTCTTATGGTGTTAGCGCGCAGTATCTCGTTGCTCATGCCATTATTGAATCGGCTTGGGGAACATCTTATTTTGCGCGTAATCGAAATAACCTTTTTGGATATGAAGCGTATACGAGCGATCCGAACGCTGCCGCAAGTTTCCGAAGTATTGAGTATGATATAAATTTCCAGGCCTGGTTCGTGAGAAATGCTTACCTGAATCCAAATGGTTCTTTTTACAATGGATCAAATCTTGATGGCATGAACGTAGACTACGCGACCGATCCGTATTGGGCCAACAGCATCGCGCGAGTGATGTCTGAAATCGCTCCATTCACACAGAACGTCGCCTCTGCGCCAGTGTTGCCGGAACAGGGCCAACGAGCGGTGTTTGCCTACCCAAAGGGCGCGACAGGGTTAGCCGTGAGCAATTTAACGGTTTACAATATTGCACCTGACACGTCTGACGCGAGTGCACAGGCCATAGGCCATATTGCAAAGGGTACATTATTTTCTGTTTATGGGGACAGCCCGGGTTGGGATCAAGTTCAACTGTCGGGTGGACAAACAGGGTTTGTCGACTGGAACGGTGTAAGCCTGCAAAATATGGTTGCTGTGATCAATATTGCACCTGGCAGTGGTCTGAATGTTCGGTCCACGCCAACCGTTTCCAACACCAACGTGGTAGATCAGGTGCCGAACAACAGCTATCTGGTGGTGTTGCAATCGACTGGGAAGGGGTGGGATCTGGTGATGGATGGCAACGGTAAGCAGGGTTACGTGGCAGCTTCTTATGTTCAAGTTATCCATTAATTGGCGAACATCAGGGGAGTTCGAGCCATGATGGGTTTGGGTTTATGTGTGATATAATGTCGAAAGTTCGCGAGTTCGGGGTGAGATGATGGGCGACAGTGGTTTGCAGCAACGATGGAGATGGCCGATGTATCTATTAGTGACATTTCCGATCGTTGATTATTTTTTGCATATTTACCCATGGGGAATTATCGGTGCAGCATGGGATAAACTGATTCTGATTTTGCTTGCTTTTTTTGCGCTTCGGGCCTACATGAACGGCGGTCGGAAAAAGGTATATCCAACGCACAAGATGGTCGTCTACATGGCGCTGCTAGGGTTAGCGTATGTGCTCATGGATGTCGGATATTTGACTGTTGCTTTTGCTGGCTACAGAGTTGATTTTATGTACATGTTGTATGCGCTACTAATTCCATATGTGGTTGACAAGGATGATATTGTTCCACTGTTTAAGTTTATGGTGTTAGGTGGATTTCTTCTGGCTATTCATGGCGTATATGAGTACATCATCAAGGCGCCAGTTCCTGCGCAGTGGATTCCTCTTGGTGAGCATGCTCGAACCAGAGTGTATTCACTTTTTGGAAGTCCAAATGCATTCGGCTCTTACTTGGCATTTATCACTCCGACTGCGATTGGGTTGGCGTTATACGAAAAGGATCGGGCACAGCGTCTGTTCTTTGCGGCGGCGGCAGTCTTTGCAGCTATGGCGCTAGTTTTTACGTACACGCGCGGCGCTTGGGCTGCCATCTTTGTGGCGATCCTGGTATTAACATGGCTTGTGGACAAGCGTTTGACTGTTGTTGCAATCGTTTTGGCGGTCGCATCATACTTTTTCTTGCCGCCGATTCATTCTCGCTTGGATCAGTTCCTATCACCTGTGTACTGGGCTCAGGCAAACCAGAGCGGTCGAATCGCCCGTTGGGCGAATGCGTGGGACCAAATGGTGCGTAACCCTCTGTTTGGGGCCGGACTTGGGCGTTATGGGGGAGCCGTCGCGTCCCAGTATTTTGGCGTGATTTACGTTGATGACTACTACGGGAAAACTTTGGCCGAAATGGGGCTCGTCGGAATACTGTCGTATTTGACTTTGATATTCGTCTATTTGCGCGATGTGTGGCGCGTGTGGCGAAGAATGGATGGTCAGATCAAGCTGCTCTTCGCCGGTGTCTTCAGTTCGCTGGTTGCGCTTGTTGTTCATAATGCCACAGAGGTAGCGTTTGATGTCCCCGCTTTGAATATTCTGTTTTGGCTGGCGGGTTCCTTTGTTTTAACTTATGGTGCGGAGGAGGCTAAGGTGAGTGACTAAGGCGAAACGCTGGATGATGACCCCTCTTCTCGTGCTCTTTGCAGTATGGGCGGTCCTTTTTTACCAATTGGTTTTCAGGGGCCTCGCGTTAGATTATTCCTTCTACGGCGCCGCAATCATCATTATTGCGAGCATCGTCTTTATGTTTGCATTTCCTAAAAGTGATCGTACGCTGCTGATTCGCTTTACGCTGTTTTGTTTGGCAGTAGCCGAGGGAGTCGCGAGTTTCGCTGGATCGTCGCCGATTTGGCGCGTGATCGATTCAGTGGTTCTCATAATTCTGGCATTGGTGATTGGCAGATTATTGATGAAGGTTCGTGTGATGAACCTGTTAATCGTCTCGCTCGCCCTCATTATCATGCAGCTATGGATTCCTCTGAGTGACATGAGCGTTTTGTCTGCTTTCAGTGCTGAGTATATTGGACATTTGGAGAGCCAAGACCCTCAGATTCCGAGCGTGCCGGTGGCTACCATTGCAAGCGTGCATCGCCCCGGACTTCAAACCATTATCACACTGGTCGGGCACAAACCGGTGAAGGGTGAGGCGCAGGATCTGATCGATCTGTTATCTAATCCTGCGGATCAGGCGAGCGTAAAGCCGGCCATTGAGGAGTTGCAACACTCTTATGACGTCATTGCAATTACCCCCGGAAAGTTGCGTTACCATGAACAACCGGCACAGCTTTCTCAACTAAAGCAGTTGCCTAATTCGACTTTTGGGTTGATCGATTTTCCTTTCACTACCGCGCACTTTATTAATATCAATGGCGATACTAGGATGTATGTCAAACTGTCTCAAACCCCAGGGCAGTTGCTGTCTTTGCTGCTGAATCCGGCTTCACTGGCGGACTCAATTGGTGCGCTCGGATTGCAGACGGCCAGCAGCGTTGAGAGTAACTGGGCTCAGATCACTGGGCACAAGACCGACAGCGTGGATGGTCTGTCGATATCTGGTGGGAGACTGGTTGGAAGCTATCACGGGTCCCCGGTAAATGTCGGTACAACGGGCGTTGCAATTTTGGGTGTGCATCAGTTGCTTCCGGCTTCTGCGTCATCTTCCCCACAGGCGATTGTAGAGGGTAACAATGTTATTCAAGTGATTACATTGCCGCCACAGCGTCCCCGTGTTATCGCAACACTGCGTGGCAGTTATCTGTATCCACTGACGACCGACATAGTATTTGGCGACTTAACCGGTCAGCACTTTGATGAGATGTTAGTCAACACTGTCCCTGCTCAAGTTTTGCAGTTAACACCTGACGGGTCCTGGAAACAACTATGGGTTAGTGGTAGACCATCTTTTCGCTTTGAAACAATATTTCCGCAATCAGGTGGGGACCTTATCATCGCTAATTCCCCAAGTTATGTAAATCCATCACCAACTCGATATCTGGGCGGGTATAAATATGCTGATCACGCGCTGCAACCGGTGTTTCGCGTCTATCACGGGGACCTAGTGGATTTACATACCGTCTATGTAAATTCGCCTTCAAGCCCAGAACTTTTGTCGTCACTGTATTCGCATCAGGAGATTATGCTACTTGCTCCTTCGCGGATTCCTTGGGTGCCGCTCGTTGAAGCGATTTATGGATTTATCGTCGTGATTGGTTTGATCCGACGGGTGCAGAGGAGGCGGACGGCTTGAGTACGTTAAGACGCTTAGGTTGGGGTGCTTTTGCGGTAGCCATGTTGTTATCTGGATGCGGCTTGTCATCGACGAATGTCTTGTTTAGCCAGGCAACGCAAAGCCGTCAAGTGGATCCGACGGGACTGACTGCTGTGAAGGCTGCATTGGCGAGCATGTCTAGCATAGAGACTTATCAAATGAAGGGTCAAATTCAAGTTGCTACGGGAAGATTCGTGCGCACGACTGATTTTTATGGCACCGTGCAACTGCCGGACGTGATCAATATGGATGAGACGATCGGTGGAACGGATTATGTTCTATATCAAAATGGTAGTTTCTCGTACTATCGCGACGGGAACAGATGGGTGCCAAGCCCACCTATCGCCAATTTAAAACCTTGGGATTCGCTTACCCGCCTGGTGCAAGAGGACCCACCTAAGGTGGTGTATTCATTGCCGGAGCAGACGGTTACATCGTGGCTTTGTAGGGTATATCAGTTCAAATCAGAAGCAAAAGGGGCTGATTTTACCGCTATTGGTAACAAGGCTGGACTTCATACGATCGCTCATTCTGCACTCTATACCGTGTGGATTGACGCCAATGACGGGCAGTTGCGTCAAGTAGAGGTTCAATCAACGGTCGGTATTCCTGATTTGGGCACAGCCTCCATCGATGCCACGCAGTTGTATTTTGGGTACAATCAAAAGATGAACTTGACAGTTCCATCTGACTTGCTGGCTCAGGTTGAACGACCCTAGAGTTCGCGTATAATGTTTTGACTGTGAGAAACGTCTGTATATTTTCCACCCCCTGATTGCACAATAGTGGCAAGAGGGGGTGAACTTATAACATGGCAAATAACAACTCTCCGGTTGTGCGGCAGGCGTATCGAGCGTTAGATCAGTTGAAGTACGAAATAGCAACGGAGCTGGGAATTCAGACGCCGCAAGATGGATATTGGGGAACGATGCTCACTAGGGATACCGGTGCCATCGGCGGACATATGACCCGTAAGCTCGTGGCTTTGGGTGAACAAATGATTTCGGGGAGCCAAGTTCCTCCTCGATTCTAAACTTCCATACAACGGCATGATGCAGGTAGCGGGAACAATTCGTTCCCGCTAATTTTATAGGTGTTAGTTTGTCGATACTGGTTTTTCAATGCGCATTATGGTATAATCGCCTCTGTTATCAGGGCGGTCCTCTGCTGTAATCAGTTACGAACGCCTGTCGGGGGGAGGTTTTTTTATGAACCAGTTGCTTCGTGAGCTCGTTAGTGAGCAGTTGCGAACCGACATTCCAAAGTTTCGTCCTGGAGACACGCTCCGAATTCACGTTAAAGTGCGTGAAGGATCTAGAGAACGGATTCAGGTGTTCGAGGGTGTCGTCATTAAGCGTCGTGGTACTTCTGTTAGCGAAACATTTACTGCTCGCAAAGTATCATATGGCGTCGGCGTAGAGCGCACATTTCCACTGCACACGCCGAAGATCGAAAAGATCGAAGTGGTCAGGCGCGGTAAAGTTCGTCGTGCCAAACTGTACTACCTGCGCAATTTGCGTGGTAAAGCTGCTCGGATTAAGGAAATTATGTAATGTAGGAGGGACTTGGTCGACCCAAGTCCCTTTCTTTAGTATGCTGATCAATCAACGCGAGTTCAGGTGGCGGTTATAATATGAGTATTCAGTGGTTTCCTGGACACATGGCGAAAGCGCGCCGCGAGGTGCTAAGTAGTTTAAAGCTAGTCGATGTGGTGATTGAGATTCTCGATGCACGCCTTCCTGATTCGAGCCGAAATCCCATGATGAGAGAAGTTCTAAAAGAGAAACCGACCGTGGTTGCGTTGGGCAAGGTTGATCTGGCAGATGAACAGGTGACAGCACAATATGTCAAGGCATGGTCTGGGAGCGAATCCGTACGCGTCGTGACGGTCGATAATGTTCGCGGTGTAGGGTTGCCTCAAGTGATTCAGTCAGCGAAAGCGCTGGCGCAGATTAAGCTAGAGCGCTTGCGAAAAAAGGGCATTAGGCGCGAAGTGGTTCGGGCGATGGTAGTGGGTATTCCGAACGTTGGTAAATCCTCCTTCATTAACCGCATGGCAGGTAAGAGCGTAGCGAAAACTGGCGATAAACCTGGCGTCACAAAGCAACAGCAGTGGATCAAAGTTGGTGGGGCATTCGAGCTTCTTGACACACCAGGTATTTTATGGCCAAAATTTGATGACCATGACACGGCCTTACATCTTGCATGGAGTGGGGCAATCAAGTCGACTATTTTACAAAATGAAGATTTGGCTCTTGAATTGGTGCTCTGGCTACAGCGCCATTATCCAGAACGCCTGATTGATCGTTACGGAATACATGAAGACTTCAGTACTTCGAGTGAGGCGCTAGAGAAGATCGCCTTACGCAGGGGCGCGCTAAAGCCTGGGGGCATTCCGGATATTACTCAGGCAGCCGATTTTTTATTACGAGATGTGCAAACGGGCTTGTTGGGGAGGCTCACGTTTGATCGTCCTTCGTAATACGGCTATTGTGCGTTGCCTTTGGAGGGGAAGTGAAGGGCGTGGCACTTTCTAGTGCAAAGTCGGACAAGCGATCGAGGGCGGAAGCCGCTTGGTGGTTTGATGAAGCTATCAGGACTGATAGAGGCCTCATGATCTGTGGTGTAGATGAGGCAGGGCGAGGCCCGTTGGCTGGTCCTGTGGTTGCCGGAGCCGTTATATTGCCACGCGATCTACGGCATGAGTTGATCTTCGATTCGAAGACGCTTACGGCTAAGGAGCGCATGAAGGCGTATGAGGTGATCACACAGCATGCGCTGACTTTTGGTGTGGGCATCGTTGACCCAGCTTATATTGATCAGTACAATATTTTACAGGCTACATATGAGGCAATGCGCAAGGCCATCGCAGTGCTCAATATAACACCGGATGTACTTCTGGTGGACGGAGCCATCATTCCAGGTATAACGTTAACCCAGCGCAGGATTGTTAAGGGTGATTGCCTATCGCAAAGTGTCGGGGCGGCGTCTATTTTGGCAAAGGTGACGCGAGATACTTATATGGAAAAGATGGACCGAATGTACCCAGAGTATGGGTTCGCCAAACATATGGGCTACGGTACGGCGATGCATCTTTGTGCACTGCAGAAGTACGGAGCAACGGAGATCCATCGGAAGAGTTTCGCTCCCGTAAGAAATTTGCTGGATCAAGATGGAGAGAAGAGCGCGTCAACCTATACATTTGATACTCCACTGATCGATCGGAGAATGCAAACAGGAAGAAGAGGAGAACAGTTTGCAGTTCACTATCTGCAGAGCCTCGGATATATTTTAATAGAGCGCAACTGGCGGGTGACGATCGGTGAAATCGATGCTGTGATGATAGACGGCGATTCATTGGTGTTTGTGGAAGTCCGTTCGCGCATGAAGCAATCGG
>JAKACY010000108.1 GCA_021821025.1 Bacillota bacterium
GGCTGCGAGCCTTTTATCAACCGTATCTTCATTTTTTGATCGCGAGCCTCGTGATGCTGACTCTGACCACTGCGCTCGGTTTGGTTTATCCGTACCTGCTGCGCAATATTATCAATAAGGTCATCATGGCTCATGTCTATCAGGATTTGTTCAAAGATGTAAGCCTCATCTTGATCGCGGCCGTAGTTCGAGCGGGGTTTAACTTTGGGCAGCAGTACCTAGG
This sequence comes from Bacillota bacterium, assembly GCA_021821025.1. Lineage (GTDB taxonomy): Bacteria > Bacillota > Bacilli > Alicyclobacillales > SLC66 > JAKACY01. The sequence continues at coordinate 224 of JAKACY010000108.1, forward strand.
GCAACTGTTCGGCATACACGCGGCGTATGACCTGAGAAACACCCTGTATGCTAAATTGAACAAACAGTCCTTTGAATACTACGATAATGTCCATACGGGCGATTTGATGTCTCGTATGACCGCAGACCTTGATGCGTTTAGACAGTTTCTGGCGTTTGGTTTCAACAGCATCGTCAACTTTGTTTTGCTTGTGGTGTTGGGCTTGTTGATGATGCTCTCCATGAACTGGATTTTGACCTTGACGGTCGTCTGTTTGATGCCCGTTTTGGCGTTTGTCGCGGTTCGCTTTGATAGCAAGCTGTGGCCTGCTTATCGAGAGGTTAGGCGTAGCCTCGGACAGCTTAACACCGCTGTGCAAGAGAACATTATGGGCGTCCGTACAGTGAAATCGTTTGCTCGTGAGGGTTTTGAGACGAAAAAGTTTGACGTTAGAAACGATGCCTACTGGTCATCGAATATAACTACTGCAAATCTTTGGAAAAAATTCTTTCCTTATATGGAACTAATCGGTAACTTGGAGCTAATTTTGGTGCTGTTAGTCGGTGGTTTACTCGTGATTTACCACCATATGAATTTGGGTGACTTGGTCGCATTCTTTAGCATTCTGTGGTTTATCACGATGCCGATGTCGCAGTTGGGTTACCTTCTGAATAACTGGACGCAGTCCTTGGCAGCGGGGGACCGCCTGCTTGAAATCCTGGAGGCTGATAACAAAACTGCGTCGGCGCAAAGCTCTTATTCCGGTGTTGTAAGCGGTCACGTAGAGTTTAAAGATGTTAGTCTTCGATATGGTGACCAAAAGGTGCTTGACCATATCACTTTCGAGGCCACTCCTGGTCAAACGATCGCGCTGCTTGGCATGACGGGGTCTGGAAAATCGAGCATCGTTAACCTCATACCACGGTTTTACGATGTGTCATCAGGCGAGGTGATTGTAGATTCCGTGAATGTAAGAGATTGGGATATGCAAGAATTGCGGCGTCACATCGCCGTGGTCTTTCAAGAATCCTTTCTCTTTTCGACGACGATTTTTGCTAACATCGCCTATGGCAATCCTGACGCGACGATGGCGCAAGTGGAGCGCGCAGCGAAATTCGCGGATGCGGCTGAGTTTATTGAAGCACTGCCTGAAGGGTACTTCACACTAGTGGGTGAACGCGGACTCGGCTTGTCCGGTGGGCAAAAGCAAAGGATTGCTCTCGCACGCGCGATTCTCGCGGATCCGTCGATTTTAATCCTGGATGACGCAACTTCTGCCGTCGACATGGAGACGGAGTACGGCATTCAACAGGCGTTAGAAAGAGTAATGCATGGACGCACGACGTTCATTATCGCACATCGCATCTCTTCGCTTAAACGGGCTGATCAGATTCTGGTTATTGATGGCGGCAGAATCGTGCAAAGAGGGCGGCATGAGGAATTGCTTCGCGAGACTGGTTTGTATCGCATGATCTTTGATATGCAGTTTCGAGATGCGGAGATGTTTTCCGATGGCCAAGTGCCGGCTACAGGCACTACTGGCGTTGCAAGGTGAAGAATTGACGTGTTATTTGTTAAGGCCAGTTCACGCTAGGTGTTATCAGGAAGACTTGGGGAGGAATCTGTGTGAGTGTACAAACCGCGGCCAAGATGGGTGAAACGCAGGTTCGCCCAGATACGCGGGCGCCATTTATTTATAAGGATGACGAAGCGTTAGAACGACCGTTTCGAGCTGAGCAATTGATGAGGTTGTTTCGGTATATGTTACTGTATCCAAGGTTGGCATTGTGGGCGCTGTTTGCGGCTGTCAGCGGTGGCGTAGTGGCGCTGATCGTCCCATATGTGATGGGGAGAACGATCGACGATGCCATCAATCGCCCAAACGTCACAGGGTTAGTCACTGCTGTGTCAATCATGTTGGTTTTATATATTGCCAAATTTGTCACGACCAGGCTCAGTATTAAATACACGAACATCCTCGGTCAGACGGTGATCAGGCACTTGCGCAACGAACTTTTTGCTCATGTGCAAAGCCTATCTTTCGACTTTTTCGATCAACGTCCTGCCGGTTCAGTGCTAGTTCGTATTATGAATGACGTCAATACACTGCAAGACCTTTTCACCAACGGGGTTATCAATAGTTTTACCAATATGCTTACGCTTGTCGGGATCGTCATCATCATGTTCAGCATGAATGTTGAACTCGCTTTGATCTCCATGGTCATCGTACCGTTTATGTTTCTTTTATCGACGAGGCTGCGCATGATGATCAGGCGTGCTTGGCAGGTGGTGCGCCTTCGCTCGTCGCGGATGAACGCGCATCTTAGCGAAGCGATTCAGGGCGTGCGTGTGACGGAATCCTATGTAAGGCAAGATGAGAATCAACACTTTTTCGAAGGCATGAATCAGGATTTTAGCAGCAAGTTCCGCATTGCCACAGCGCTTTCGGCTATATTTGGGCCCGGCGTTGACGTGACCGGGTCGATCGGTAACGTTTTGCTGTTCTGGTTTGGGGTTCACCTGTTACAAGCGCCACATAGCGGTGTGACAGTCGGACTTTTGGTCGCATTTGCAAACTACTTGGGAAACTTCTGGACTCCGATTTCGATGTTGGGCCAGATTTACAATTCACTCTTGGTCGCCATGGCTTCTTCAGAGCGGATTTTTCAGTATCTCGATACAAAGCCTAGCGTGAAGGACGTGCCAAAAGCTACTGTTATGCCGCCGATTGTAGGTAGAGTTGAATTTGAAGATGTAATCTTCGAATATGAGCGCGGCAAACGAGCTCTTGATGGGGTTAACTTTTTGGTTAACCCAGGGCAGACCATAGCACTGGTGGGGCATACTGGGGCGGGTAAGAGTACCGTGATGAATCTCCTGGCGCGCTTTTATGAACCTACGTCTGGGCGCATATTAATCGATAATCTCGATGCCTGTACGGTCCAGCTTCAGTCGCTGCGCAAGCAGGTTGGCATCGTGATGCAGGATACGTTCATTTTCTCGGGAACAATTATGGATAACATACGGTATGGACGGCCGGACGCGACAGATGAAGAAGTTGTGGCTGCGGCAAAGGCCGTATATGCTGACGAATTCATCTCGCAGATGGAGAACGGGTATAACACAGAGGTTCGGGAGCGCGGGAGCCGCCTGTCGATGGGTCAGCGTCAGTTGCTCTCGTTCGCCAGAGCCATCCTAGCAGATCCAAGGATTCTCATCCTGGATGAGGCGACAGCGAGCATCGATACGCATACGGAACACTTGATTCAACTTGGGCTGCAAAGGTTGCTAGAGGGACGCACTTCGTTTGTAGTAGCACATCGTCTATCCACGATTCGCGAAGCAGACCAGATCCTCGTGTTTCAAGATGGTAAGATTGTGGAACGTGGTACGCATGGTCTGCTTATGAAAGACCGGGGATACTATCATCAACTAGTTGAGGCGCAATACCGCTTTATGGCTTAGACGAGTGAATACGGCTGAGCAAAAGGCGGCACTTCATCACGAGTTCCGCCTTTTATAAAAGTCACTCATCTACATTTTAACCTGCCGAATCATTTCAAGTAATGTGGTGGGGTCGTCTGCCTCGTATAATTTGGCATCTACATATGCGTAAGGGCCCATGAAGCAAGCCTCGCAGCGATCTAGGCAGGGATAAGTGACGACGTCGAAGCGTTCTTGTTCCAGGATATCCAATAAGCTGGCCATCTCATTGGCTTCGCAAAGTTCGATGATCATCAAGGCAAACACATCCTTAGTGATTGATATTTTACATTAGCAAATCACCACCACCTCTACTAAGGCGTGGTGGTCTCGCACCTCGCCTTAATCCTCTCTCGCACTAGCAATTGAACTTGTGCGCCAGCATCTCTTTCGCATTCGGCTGTCGCACGAATCGCGAGTTCGTTCGGGCTTGTTGCAACCAAGCCGATGACGCGCACCTGCCCTGGGATCAGGTGCGTCGCGGACTTGATGTCCTCTAGCGCATGCTCGAGAGCGGATGTCTCTTGTGCGATGTCGCAATCAGGGCTCACTGGTACGTCAATCAAGGTGGCGCTAGGGTATTCAGAGAAGTTCGTGACCTGCTGGATCTGACCGTTTGGGATGACTGCGACTTCTCCAGTCACCGCTTGAACTCTGGTCAAGCGAAGGCCGATGGAGATGACTTTGCCCGTGAAATTGTTGATTTGCACGATGTCGCCGACTCCATACTGGTCCTCAAATAAGATAAAGAATCCGGTCAGGACATCTTTGATGAGACCTTGCGCTGCCAGGCCCACCGTGATGCCGGCAATGCCTGCGCCAGCTAAGAGTGCGACGATGTGAACACCCAGGGCATTTAACGCTAGAAGCGCGAAGATAAAGTAGATCAGGTATTTTAATACGTTGTCGAAAAGAGAGATGAGTGTGTTGCGTCGGCGCAGATCCATCTTGACGGCGCGAGAGTGCATCAGCCGTTTTACAAGTTTGGCTGAAAATGAGATGGCAAGGCGCGCGATCACAAACAGGATCAGTACTTCCGCGATGCGATAAGCCAGGTCCGTGAGTGTCCCGACATGGGTAATAAACGAATGGTAAAGTGCGTTTGCGAAACGTTTAGACAAGCGAAACACTCCTAAAGATGTGTTTGTACAGGTTTTCGTATTAAGATATCACATAGAAGGCGGCGTTTCTATTGAAGCAGACGTGTTGTCTTATTGAATTTTGTGTAACGCATGCTCGATACTTCTTTTCCAGTTTACGAGTTTGTTTTCGTTTTGTATGATGGGAACGACGGCGACTGTATATTGGAAATGGGGGTAGGATTTGTGGGAGCGATAGAAGAGAAGTTTGAACGGCTACAGGCGATGTTACGATCCTACGAAGACGTCGTCGTGGCATTTTCAGGCGGGGTAGACAGCACATTTTTATTGAAGGTCGCGCTGGACGTGCTTGGCCCAGACCATGTGCTGGCAGCGACATCCGATTCGGAGACGTATCCGGAGCGCGAACGCGCTGAAGCGTTGGCGCTGGCGAAAGAGTTGGGCGCGCGGCATGAACTGATTGCGACGAGTGAACTCGCGATTCCAGGTTACGCGCAAAACCCTGTCAATCGCTGTTATTTTTGTAAGCAGGAACTTTTTACACAACTCATCCCGATCGCGCAAAAGTATGGACACCAGCATGTGGTGTTCGGAGCGATTGCGGACGACCTTGGCGAATACCGTCCAGGGCTACAAGCCGCAAAGGAACAAGGGGTTGCTGCGCCGCTTCTAGAAGTGGGTCTCACAAAAGCGGAGATTCGGCACCTGTCGCGTGAAGTCGGATTGCGAACGTGGGATAAACCGTCATTTGCCTGCTTATCTTCGCGCATTCCTTATGGTGAAGCGATTACTCAAGAAAAGCTATCGATGATCGATCAAGCTGAAGATTTCTTGATGCAGCTAGGATTTCGTCAAGTGCGCGTGCGCCAGCATGAGAAGACGGCACGGATCGAAGTGCCGAAAGACAGGCTACAAGATATCGTGGCCGTGGCGGATACGGTCTTTGCGAAATTGCGGCAAATTGGTTATACATATGTCAGCCTTGATCTTCAAGGGTACCGTTCTGGCAGTATGAACGAGGTTTTGCTAAAGGCGAGCGGGCAAGGACGATGACGGCTCACTCTTATCGAGATATCCTTCAGGCGGTACGAGACGGGATATTGCCTGTTGAAGAGGCGCTAAAGAGCTTGACCGAAGCGCCGATCGAGGAACTTGGTTTCGCGACGATTGATCATGAAAGAAGAGCTCGCAAAGGCTTTGCTGAAGTCGTGTACTGTGAGGGTAAGACGATCGAGCAGTCGGTGGTGATCCTTGAACGCCTGATCGTCAAAGGTGGTAACGTCTTAGGTACGCGCGCAGACCGCGAAGTCTTCGAACGCCTGGCAGAGAAAGTGGATGGCGTAAAGTATGATGAACTGGCCCGGACGGTTTATGTGCAGAGGGATGACGCCGTGGTAGGCAATATCCTGGTACTAGCCGCCGGTACTTCTGATCTCCCCGTTGCCCAAGAGGCTGCCATCACCGCGAGTCTGATGGGCAATCGTGTTGACAAGGTATACGACGTTGGTGTCGCAGGGCTTCATCGCTTGTTGAGACAGCTAAATCGGATGCAGCAGGCTAAAGTGATCATCGCCGTGGCGGGCATGGAAGGCGCACTCGTAAGCGTGGTCGCAGGCCTTGTCGATGTACCTGTGATCGGCGTCCCGACTAGCGTCGGCTATGGTGCGCAGTTGCAAGGCCTCGCTCCACTTTTGGGTATGTTGACATCATGTGCTCCTGGTGTATCGGTCGTCAATATTGACAACGGTTTTGGAGCGGGATATTTGGCAAGTATGATCAATCATATGGGGGAACATTAAATGGCAGTCGCCTTGATAGAGTGCTCGGCAGGCGCTAGCGGAGATATGTTTTTAGGAGCATGGCTAAGCCTTGGCGTTTCACAAGATGATCTTCGGCGACACCTCGCGGGCTTGTCGGTGAAAGAATTCGAACTCTCGATCGACAATGTGATGAAGCAGGGCGTTGCAGCGGTCAAAGTGGATGTGCTTACACACCACAGCCACCACCACCGCCACTTACCCGATATTGAGCGCATCATCGATGAAAGCGATCTGCCGGATGTGGTGAAAATAAGGAGTAAAGAAGCATTTTACCATCTAGCAGTCGCGGAGGCTAAAGTGCATGCAACTACACCGGACAAGATTCATTTTCACGAGGTGGGCGCGGTCGATGCGATCATTGATATCGTAGGGAGCATGATCTCGTGGCATCTACTGGGGGAACCGGAATGCGCGGTGTCTGTGATCGAAGTGGGTGGCGGTACCGTCCAGTGTGCGCATGGACTGATGCCGGTGCCAGCTCCTGCGACGGCAGAACTGCTACAGGGATTCCCGACGAAATCTTTTGGAACGATTGGGGAGACTACGACGCCGACAGGCGCGGCGATCATCAAAACGCTTGCAAAGCCAAGGTGGCAAAGATCATTTGTCAGCGCTCGTACGGGTTATGGCGCCGGAACGAAGGAGTTGCCGATGGCCAATGTGCTGCGCATCCAGCTTGGCGAGTGGGTTGCGCATGATGATTGTGCAAAGGTAGATTCGGAGTTGCCAACACCAACTGGCGCAACTGTGATTGAGGCTAACATCGATGACATGAACCCGGAATTGGCGGGATACACCCTAGATCGCCTCATGGCAGCGGGCGCCATGGACGCTTGGTGGGTGCCGATCACGATGAAAAAAGGTCGCCCAGGTGTGCAACTTCGAGTTTTGTGTACGCCGGATAAAGTGGAATATTTCGAAAGGGAGATTTTTAGGCAGACTTCTACGATTGGTTTGCGCTATTATAGTGTCATGAAATCGGAATTACCGCGCGAGATCATCAAGGTACATACCTCATTCGGAGATCTGCCTGTAAAGGTCGCCCGCCTTGGATCCCATGTGATTAACACAGCGCCTGAGTATGAGGTCTGTAAGCAGACGGCGGAGGCGAGGGACGTGCCGGTGAAGGTCGTCTATCAGGCGGCGCTGGCTGCGGCGCAACACCTCTATGGGGAACAATAACGTTTCGTAATCTATCATACATAGGAGTGGTGGCAGTGGAACAGAGGCGGTTAGGTCGGATTGGTCACATGAGCTCTGTAGCGATCTACGGTGCTGCGAGTCTTGGCGGCGTCACGCAAGATGAAGCGGATCAATCGATTGAGTTTGCGCTTCAAGCGGGAATCAATCACTTTGATACAGCGGCAAGTTACGGCGATGCGGAGTTGCGACTTGGACCGTGGATGAAAAAGATTCGTAACCAGATATTTCTGGCCACGAAAACTGGCGACCGCGACAAAGATTCGGCGCGTCGCAGCATCGAGCGGTCTTTGACGAGGCTACAGGTTGATCACGTGGACTTGCTGCAGCTTCATGCTGTAACCAGTTTTGAGGAACTGGACCAGGTTACAGGCAAAGACGGTGCACTCGAAGCTGCGATCTGGGCAAAAGAGCAGGGCATGGTAAAAAATATCGGCATCACAGGCCATGGACACATGGCGCCAAAAGTCCACTTAGAGGGCTTACGCCGCTATCCATTTGCCACCGTTCTCACGCCGCTGAACTTTATTTTGTACAATAATGCCGAGTATCGAAACGCTTTTCACGCCTTGGTGGAGGAGACCGCCCGTCAAGATACGGGTCTCATGGTGATTAAAGCCATTGCGAAGGGTCCGTGGGAGAGCGAAGAAGCCAAGCGGTATGCGACTTGGTATGAGCCTTTTGATCAGCAAGAGCGCATCGATCGGAGTGTCGCTTTTGTTCTGTCTCAACCAGGGATTACGGGTTTTGCTACAGCTGGTGACGTTCATTTGTTGCCGCTGATTGCAAAAGCTGTGGAGAAGTATCGCAGGATGAGTTCGGATGAACAGCAAGGTTTGCTGGATGAAGCTGTTAACTTTGCATCTCCTTTTGGACCATTTTAATACTGCATGCGACGGGTCATGATGCTTCCTT
>JAKACY010000109.1 GCA_021821025.1 Bacillota bacterium
CACGGAGAATGCGCGTGAGTTTTCGTCAGCCATCAAAGGCGAGACGCTCGAGGACACGATTCGCGTGGTTGCAGGCTACGCAGATGTTATCGTGCTTCGCCACTATGAGATCGGTGCGGCAAGGAGCGCTGCAGCCGTCAGCTCGGTTCCGATCTTGTCTGCTGGTGATGGCGCAGGGGAACACCCGTCGCAAGCGCTGCTCGATATCTTTACGATTCAAAAGGAGCTTTCGCGATTACATGATCTCACAGTCACATTCGTGGGTGACCTCATGTACGGACGCACCGTGCATTCACTGGTGTATCTGCTGAGCTTGTTTGAGGGCATTCGCGTGATTTGCACCGCGCCTCCTGCGACGCCTCTTTCGCAAGAAGTGGTGCAGTACGCAAAGATGCATGGGGTTGTGATCGAAATCGAAGATGATTTGCAAAAGGCAGCGGCACAGGCGGATGTCCTCTATCAGACGCGCGTGCAAAAGGAACGCTTCGAAAGCATTGAAGATTATGAACGCAGCAAAGGCAAATACATTATCGACGAAGAGATCTTGGCCTGCATGAAAGAACGATCGATTATTATGCATCCATTGCCGCGTGCAGGAGAAATCGCAGCGGTGGTCGATCAGGATCCGCGGGCCGCGTATTTTCGACAATCGCATTATGGTGTGCCAGTGCGCATGGCGCTTCTCGACTACAGCCTACACGGACATCACTGATGACGGCGACGATTATTTTGACTGAGGAGTTGAAGGTATGGGGTTGCTGTTAAAAGGGGGCCGTGTCGTTGATCCGGTCGCGCAAACGATCCAAAAGCTCGACGTGCTTATTGACCACACAGTGATCATCGAGATGGCGCCGGAGATTGCCCATCAGGGGCACACCGTCTATGATGTGTCACATCAGTTCGTCATGCCAGGGTTGATCGATGTGCATGTTCATCTCAGAGAGCCTGGTCAAACGCATAAAGAAACGATCGAAACTGGTACGATGGCGGCGGCGGCTGGCGGCTTTTCGCAGGTATGTGCGATGCCGAATACGACGCCTGTGGTAGACTCGCCCGCATGGGTGCGCCACATCATCGACGAAGCTGCGAAATACGGGTATGCCAAAGTGCATCCGATTGCGGCCATAACCAAATCATCCAAGGGGCAAGAATTAACCGAATTTGAAGCGTTAAGCGAGGCGGGGGCAGTCGGCTTTTCGGACGACGGTAAAGGCGTGCAATCTGCTGAGATGATGAGAAATGCGCTGCTCGCAGCGAAGGCTTTGTCGAAGCCAGTGATTGTGCACGCAGAGGATGAGACGTTATCCGGTTCTGGCGTGATCAACTTCGGTGATGTTGCGAAAACTCTGAGCGTGCCTGGCATCCTGCCTGATGCGGAGACGGCGATGATCGCTCGGGACATCGTTTTGGCGCAAGCCGTGGGTGCTCATGTGCATTTTTGCCACGTCAGCCCAGCAGATGCGGTAGGTCTCATCAAGGAAGCCAAAAGCAAAGGCGCTCATGTGACGGCGGAAGTGACGCCGCACCACCTTTTGTTGACGGATCATGAGGTTTTATTGCAAGGCTCGACGGCCAAAGTTAACCCACCGCTGCGTAGCGAAACAGACCGCCGCGCGTGCGTGAACGGCCTACTCGATGGAACGCTCGATATGATCGCAACGGATCACGCACCGCACTCGACGGAGGAGAAGAGTCGCGATCTACTTCATGCGCCGTTTGGTTTTGTGGGAATCGAAACTAGTTTTGCGCTGATGTATACAGCTTTTGTGCACAGCCACATTCTATCGCTGCCTGAGCTCGTCGCTCTCATGTCATACAGGCCTGCAAAAGCGTTTCATCTAGACGGTGGCAGGCTCGCTGTCGGGCAGCCTGCCGACATCGCAGTCGTGGATCCAATATCCGAAAAAGTGGTTGATCCAGATAGATTTTATAGCAAAGGCAAGGTGACCCCGTTTAAAGGCAGAGTGCTACGAGGCTGGCCAGTGCTCACGATTTTCGCAGGCAATGTAGTGTATAACAACCGCTAAACGGTGACACAGTGCGCATGCGCCACCGTTGTAAGAGAAATATACGGCTGCGCCGATATTTAGGATGGAGGATGATTATGATCGCGCGGTTATTGCTAGAAGACGGCACCCTTTTTGAAGGGCAGCACTTCGGGGCTGCAGGGGAGTCGTTCGGCGAAGTTGTGTTTAATACAGGGATGACCGGTTACCAAGAGGTCTTAACCGATCCATCATACTATGGGCAAATTGTGACCATGACCTACCCACTCATCGGTAACTATGGGTGCAACACGGACGATGTCGAATCGATTAAATCCCACGTTCGCGGCTTTGTCATGCGCGAGGGCGCGGATTTTCCTAGCCATTATAAGAGTAAGAAATCGATTGATGAGTACCTCAAAGAGCAGGGCATCGTCGCAATATCTGGCATCGACACGCGCAAATTAACCCGCATCTTGCGGGTTCACGGCACAATGCGCGGCGTTATCACGAGTGAGGAGACGAGCATCGATGTCCTGGAGCAAAAGTTAAAAGTTTTCTCGATGCCCAAGGACCAAGTAGCGAAGGTTACGACTCAATCGCCATACCGCCTACCAGGTGAAGGCAGGCGGATCGTGCTGCTGGATTTTGGGGCGAAGATGGGAACGCTGCGTTCCTTAAGCCAACGGGGTTGCGATGTCGTTGTGCTGCCCGCGTATTCGACGGCAAAAGAGGTGCTCGCATGGAATCCGCAAGGCGTGATGATGTCAAATGGCCCTGGTGATCCTGATGATTTGCCGGAGATCATCGAAAACGTAGCGCAACTGATCGGGCGTGTCCCGATCTTCGGGATTTGCATGGGGCATCAGATTCTGTCTTTGGCTTGTGGCGCGAAGACCAGCAAACTGCGTTTTGGTCACCGCGGCGTGAACCACCCGGTCAGAGACTTAGAAACTAACCGTGTCTGTATGACGTCGCAAAATCACGGCTACGTGGTGGACGAAGTCTCCCTTCAGGGTACTTTACTAAAACTGACGCACATCAATCAAAATGACGGCACAGTTGAAGGGGTCAAACATCTGTATGCTCCGGCATTTTCTGTGCAATACCATCCCGAGGCAAGACCGGGTCCCGATGACAGCGACTATTTATTTGACGATTTTATGAAGATGATCGATGAGTTCGGAAAAGGAGGGGAATTCGGTGCCTAAGCATCAAGATGTGAAGACGATCATGGTGATTGGCTCGGGTCCGATTGTGATCGGGCAAGCAGCCGAGTTTGACTATGCAGGAACGCAAGCATGCCAAGCCTTGCGCGAAGAGGGCATGCGCGTCGTGCTTGTGAACTCTAACCCTGCGACGATCATGACAGACCCAGAGATCGCGGACCGCGTTTATGTGGAGCCCCTCACGGTGGGGTTTCTCTCGCAGATCATCAGGCAGGAAAAACCGGATGGGTTGCTTGCGACGCTAGGTGGGCAAACGGGCCTCAACTTGGCCGTGCAGTTAGGGGAGGCAGGCGTTCTTGAGGAAGAGAATGTCCGACTTTTAGGCACCTCGCTTTTTTCGATCAAACAGGCGGAAGACCGCGAACTGTTTCGCTCGCTCATGAGAGAGCTTGACGAACCGGTCCCTGACAGCGAGATCGTGACCAACTACGATGAAGCAAAAGCCTTTATGGATCGCATCGGCTTGCCGATCATTATCTGTCCATCATATACACTTGGCGGAACAGGCGGCGGGATCGCGGCCACCGAGGAAGAGTTTGCGACACTTGTTCACACAGGCCTCATGATGTCTCCGATCGGGCAGGTGTTAGTCGAAAGAAGCATTGCGGGTTTTAAAGAGGTCGAGTATGAAGTGATGCGCGACAATGCGGACAACTGCATCGTGATTTGTAACATGGAAAATATCGATCCAGTGGGAATCCACACTGGCGATAGTATCGTCGTGGCGCCGAGCCAAACTTTAAGTGATCAAGAGTATCAGATGTTGCGCGCAGCTAGCCTGCGCATCATCCGAGCACTCGGCATCGAAGGTGGATGTAACATCCAATTTGCGTTAGACCCATTTAGCACGCAGTACTACGTGATCGAGGTCAATCCTCGCGTCAGCCGCTCGAGCGCGTTGGCATCAAAGGCGACGGGTTATCCGATCGCGAAAATCGCCTCCAAGATTGCGCTCGGTTATACGCTTGATGAACTGCTAAATCCGATCACAGGACAAACCTACGCTTGCTTTGAGCCCGCACTTGACTATGTCGTGACGAAAATCCCACGTTGGCCATTTGACAAATTCGCCAGCGCAGAGCGCCGCCTAGGCACGCAGATGAAAGCCACCGGCGAAGTGATGGCATTAGGTCGCACGTTTGAAGAGTCCCTCTTAAAAGCAGTGCGGTCCTTGGAAATCGGACTTGATTCGCTAGAACTTCCGAGCGTGCGCGAGTTGCCTGACGACACTTTGTGGCAAAGGGCAATCCAAGCGGACGATGAGCGGTTATTTGTCGTCTATGAACTCATTCGCCGCGGGATAACGATCGAAGCGATTCATGAGGCGACGAAAATCGATCTCTTTTTTCTGCACAAGCTGACAAAAATTCAGAAAGTCGCGGATGCAGTGTCTGCAAGTCTTAACGAAAAGACGCTGCAAACAGCGAAACGAGCGGGCTTTGTCGATACGTGGGTGGCACGGCTTGCAGGCGTGACGGCACGCGAAGTCGAGACTATGAGAAAGTCCTTGGGCCTGAAGCCCGTCTATAAGATGGTCGATACGTGTGCCGCTGAATTTGCCGCGCAGACGCCATATTACTATTCGACCTACGAAGAGGAAGATGAAGTGCAAGAGTCGGATGGTAAAAAGGTGTTGGTGCTTGGATCGGGCCCGATTCGTATCGGCCAGGGTATTGAATTTGACTACTGCTCGGTTCACGCGGCTATGGCTTTAAACGCCCACGGATATGAGTCAGTCGTAATCAACAACAACCCAGAGACCGTATCGACAGATTTTAATACGTCAAAGCGACTATATTTTGAGCCGCTTCATATCGAAGATGTGTTACACGTGATCGAACGCGAAAATCCGCTTGGTGTGATCGTACAGTTCGGCGGTCAGACTGCGATCAACTTGGCAGAGCCCTTGGCGGCGCGCGGGATTAAGATCCTGGGCACATCGGTAGAAGATATCGACCGAGCGGAAAACCGTGAAAAATTCGATGACCTTCTGACCGAGCTGGATATTTTGCGACCCTTGGGGCGCGCGGTTACAAACCTGGACGAGGCGCTGACGGCCGCGAGGGAGCTGTCATTTCCCGTCCTGGTGCGCCCAAGCTACGTGTTAGGCGGACGCGCGATGCAGATCGTCTACTCTGAAGCGGAACTGAGGACTTATATGCAAGAAGCTGTGCAAGCGTCCAACGAGCATCCAGTTCTGATCGATCGCTACATCGTCGGCACAGAAGCGGAGGTTGATGCCATCTCGGACGGTGAGACGGTTATCATCCCAGGCATTATGGAACATGTGGAGAGAGCGGGCGTGCACTCGGGTGATTCGATCGCCGTCTATCCGCCGCAATCGATCCCTACGCATGTGCAGCAAAAGATCGTGGATGCGACGATTAGAATCGCGAAGAGCCTGCGCGTCATCGGACTTCTCAACATCCAGTTTGTGGTGCAAGGGGATCAAGCTTACGTGCTGGAAGTCAATCCACGGTCATCTCGCACGGTGCCCTTTCTAAGCAAGGTCACGGGCTTGTCGATGGTGGACGTGGCGATGAAGGCCGTGTTAGGGCAGTCTCTTGCGGATCTAGGATTTACCACAGGACTGTTAAAACCATCGGACCGCGTGTCGGTCAAAGTGCCGGTGTTTTCTTTTGCTAAACTGCGCGAGGTAGAGGTCACCCTCGGCCCTGAGATGAAGTCTACCGGCGAAGTGATGGGCACTGATCAGACGTTCTCGAAGGCACTCTATAAAGGCATGTTGGCGGCAGGTTTTCGCTTCCCGCTGCATGGATCGATCATCGCGACGATCGCGGACAAAGATAAGGCAGAAGCGCTGCCGATCTTGCGCGGGTTGTCTGCGCTTGGGTTCCATATCCTAGCTACAGAAGGCACAGCGCTATTCTTAGAGCGGTATGGCATCCAGGCCAGGATGGTCAATAAGATCTCATCCGGCGAGCCTTCCTTGCTCGACGTGATCAGGCGTGGCGAGGCTACGATGGTGATCAATACGCTTACGCGCGGTCGTGCGCCTGAGCGCGATGGTTTTCGCATCCGGCGAGAAGCGGTGGAACATGCCATCCCATGCTTAACATCGCTCGATACGGCGAAGGCGATGTTTGAAGTGTTGGCGTCGCTGCGTTTTTTGACGCAGCCGCTGATGGCTACACACAGTCGGGGGGATCAATTTGCCGAAAGTGCGAGTCGTTAAGCAAGAGTCTGTCGGGACCGGACTTTACAAGATGGTTTTTGAATCGCCGATTGATCTCAAAGAGAAGGGCTTTATGCCAGGACAGTTTTTGCATCTGCGGCCGAGTGAGTCGTATGACCTCTTGCTGCGTCGACCGCTCTCCTTATGCATGGCAGATGTTGAACACAATGTGCTGACGGTCGTGTATCGTGCGCAAGGTGAGGGGACAAAGCGCTTGGCGCGCCTAGCGGCCGGAGACGTCGTCGATGTACTCGGACCTTTGGGACACGGCTTTGCAGCCGTTTCGGGCGATCGCAGGTCGCTTCTTGTCGGAGGCGGAATCGGCGTGCCACCACTCGTGGAGTTGGGCCGCTATCTGAAAAAACAAGGGCAGAGCGTGATCTCTGTCCTTGGATTTCAAAACAAGTCACAAGCCATACTGCTCGATGAGTTTGCGCAGATCGGTGACATGATCGTCATGAGCGACGATGGCACCATTGGAGAAAGGGGCCTCGTTACCGGTGCACTCACAGAAGATGTGCTAATGGACGTCGATCGGTTTTATTCCTGCGGTCCCACGCCGATGTTAAAGGCGGTGCAAGCGACGATGAAGGTGTTTTGTGTTCCAGGTTTTTTATCCTTGGAAGAGCGAATGGGATGCGGCATCGGCATTTGCGTCGGGTGTGTGCATGAAATCTCGCAAAAAGGCGAGCTAAAGTACGTGAAAACCTGCAAGGAAGGCCCTGTCTTCCCTAGTGAGGAGGTGGTCTTCTCGTGATCATTAACTCAGAAGATGTTGATCTGTCCTTGGACTTATTTTCACGCCGCTTTAAAAACCCGGTCATGCCGGCGTCCGGGTGTTTTTCGTTTGGGCGCGAAGTGTCTATGCTTTATGACTTGAACCTTTTAGGTGCGATCGTTGTCAAGGCCACGACCCTGACGGAAAGGCTCGGCAACAAAACGCCGCGCGTGGCCGAAACGCCGAGCGGGATGCTAAACGCGATCGGGTTGCAAAATCCTGGAGTACAGCGCGTGATGGAAGAAGAGTTGCCATATCTTCGCCGCTTCGATGATTTGCCAGTGATCGTCAATGTAGCTGGAACTGCGATTGAGGACTATGTCGAAGTCGTTAAGGCACTGCGCGACTCGCCTGACGTATTTGCCATCGAGCTTAATATTTCTTGCCCGAATGTCAAATGTGGTGGCATCCAGTTCGGCACTGATCCTCTAGTGGCGCAGGAGATGGTTCGCGCGATCAAAGCAGTCGCCTCGGTGCCAGTCATCGTGAAGCTATCGCCTAATGTGACAGACATCGTATCGATGGCCTTGGCTTGCGAAGAGGCGGGTGCGGATGCGCTGTCACTGATCAACACGGTGGTAGGGATGCAGATCGATGTCGAGAAAAGACGCCCACTGCTCGCCAATACGAGCGGTGGATTATCGGGTCCTGCGATTCGCCCGATCGCGGTTCGCATGGTGTACGAGGTGTCAAGCCGCGTGAAGGTTCCTGTGATCGGCATCGGCGGGATCATGACGGGCCGTGATGTCGTCGAATTTATGATGGCAGGCGCGACAGCAGTTCAAGTCGGCACGGCAAACTTCGTGGATCCGTGGTCTTGCCCGCGCATCATCTCGGAACTGGCGCAGTGGTGCGCAGACCACGGCGTCTCTCGCGTAACGGATCTGGTTGGGGCTGCGAAGCAGTGACGGCTACGCCGATAACCAGAATGGACGCATGATGCAGATTGAATGGAGGCGATGGCGATCAGCTACAGTAACACAGTGACGCAGGATGTGCCTGTGTATGTCGCGTTAGACGTTTCGAGTGCAGATGACGCACTGCGCATCGTCGACAGACTTGGGGATGTCGCGACGCATTATAAAGTGGGTTTGCAGCTTTATTTGGCGCAGGGGCGAAGCCTGGTGGAAGAGCTCGTGCGGCGCGATAAGCGCGTCTTTTTAGATCTAAAATTTCACGACATACCGAACACCGTGTACCATGCTGTTCAAGAAGCCGCGCTTTTGGGTGTCGATTTAGTCACGGTTCACGCGCTAGGTGGAAAACAGATGGTTGCCCGTGCGGTTGAAGCGGCCACGGAGGTCGGGGAGCGTAGCGGCAAGAAGACTGGCGTGCTGGCTGTCACGATTTTGACGAGTATGGGCGGGTCGGATGTACAGGATATCGGACTTCGCAATCCGCTGCCAGAATCGTCGCTCGCCTTAGCTTCGTTAGCAGAGGCTGCAGGCGCGTTTGGTGTCGTCTGCTCGGCGGCAGAAGTAGCGAGAATCAGGCGGGACTATAAAAGCCT
>JAKACY010000110.1 GCA_021821025.1 Bacillota bacterium
ATACGGAAGTCGAACAGTACGCCTTTTCGCATCAGGAACATCTGATCGGAGCCAATTGCATGAATCGCCAAGGCGACCTATACACAAGATTAGGCAAGTTGTCGCTTGCCCTATATGCCTATCATAAGTCTCTCATGTTTTTGCTCGAAGCGCATAACCCGCCACTTGATGCGCTGTGTACCGCTCGTAAGAACGTCAGTATCTGCGCGTATCGCATGGGCAACATTGACCTGTCGCTAAAGTACGCAGAGTTGGCTTATGAAGAACTGCAAGGAAGCAACTTTATGGAAGAACTCGCCGAGATCTGCCACATCCTCAGTGTGTTGTATGTAGAACAGGGGCACTCCGAGCAAGCTCTGCAATTTGCGACGGACGCAGTCAGCATCTATCGTAGCCTAGGACTATCCAACCAACTCGTCGATGCCAAGATGAACCACGCGATCATCTTACGCGAACTAGGCGACTACAGCGGCTCACTGCGAGTGTTGCCGAACATCATCGCCGAATACTATTCACAAGGTCGAAACGGCTCATTGGCAAACGCCTGGACAGAAAGAGCACTTTGCGAGCTGCTGTCAGAAAAACATGAAGATGCGGCACGCAGTCTAGAACGCAGTTTTTCTTTAGCAGCCCCAGATTCGATCGAACATGCCGAGGCCTACCGCGTGCATGGACAACTACTTCGCGCGTTGGATAAAAAAGAGGAGGCGATTCACGCCTTCGAATCGGCGCTCACGATCCTTGATGACCTAAAACTGATGATGACCGAAGAGTTTGTTCTGCGCAACTTGATGGAACTATACAGCGAGATTCACGACGATATGAAGGCATATAGATGCCACGAGCGCCTGTGCACACTCGTGGCCATGGTAGATCAGCAGCGTACCATCACGCGCATCACTGCTTGACGCCAAAGAGAAACATGCTGCGCAAAGATCGACCCAGCATTTCCCATAGCGATACCTTTGCGACATCAACCGCTGTGACAACAGGCACGCTTGTCAGAAGTGTGCCGTTATGAAATACCTTTACAAAGCCAGCCACTTGGCCTTTTTTAACTGGCGCGATAAGTGGCTTCACTTCAGTTACGGTCTGTCCGATTGAAGATTGGTCCATTTTGCTGATAAGAATGCCGACTGGGAACTTTGCCTTCACAGCGACAGCCTGCAACTGACCGCGCACGACCGGAACCAAGGTGACAACCTGCCCTTTATCGTACACGATTTTCGTATCAAAATGACTAAAGGCATAGTTCATCATTTCTGTAACCTCACCATTGCGCGTCTTTGAGGTGGGTTCACCTAAGACAACGGAGATGACGCGAAAGTGGTTACGTTTTGCAGAAGCTGCCAAGCAGTATTTGGCCTCCGCCGTAAATCCTGTCTTGATCCCGTCCATCCCTTGATAGAACCGCACGAGTTTATTCGTGTTGACCAACCAGAAAGGACGAGTCGTGTTGTTTCGCAAGTAATCGCTATATACGCCAGTGAATTTAGTAATCTCACTATGCTTCACCAATTCCCGCGATAACACGGCAAGATCATACGCAGACGAGTAGTGATTCGGGATCGGCAATCCGTTGACATTAACAAAATGCGTATCGTGAAGCCCCAATTCCTGCGCTTTTTTGTTCATCATCTGCACAAAGTTGGCTTCCGATCCTGCGATGTGCTCGGCGACTGCAACTGCAGCGTCATTGGCTGACGCGATCGCAATCCCCTTTAGCATATCTCGCAACGTCATGACTTCCCCTGGCTGTAAGAAGATCTGCGATCCACCCATGCTGGCGGCGTAATCGGAGGTGCGAATCGGGTCGGACATGCGAACTTGCCCGCGTTCAATGGCCTCCATCGCAAGTAGCATAGTGGCCACCTTCGTCACGCTAGCAATGGGTAGCTTTGCGTGTTCATTCTTCTTAAATAAAACAGTCCCTGTTGTTGCGTCCATTAAAACGGCAGACTTAGCCTCATGCGCCAACATAGGCGCCTCGGCGCTAGCTTTTGGCCCTGCCATGAAGAAGCTGCCGCCAACGAGTACTGCACATAGGGCAAGATTTTGTAGGCGATGCTTCATGAGGAATTTCCACAATGACTTTTCCTCCTCATCCATGAGTCGTTATGAGGAGTAGTCTTTACATACATGAATTGACCTATCCCGATTATCGGCGTAGTCCGTATGATCTTCTCGTTAATTGTGGCGCATAAGCCATGAGAAACGCTCGATCTAAGCGCGTGGATGTGACTTCGAGTAAACATCCTGAAGCCTGGACTTGGTCACATGTGTATAAACCTGCGTCGTAGAAATATCCGCGTGACCTAACATCTCCTGAACAGCGCGCAAATCTGCTCCATTGTCTAGCAAATGCGTAGCGAAAGAATGCCGTAGTGTATGCGGCGTAAGATCCGTTGTAATGCCCGCAATGCGCGCATACTTTTTAATAATCTTCCAAAACCCTTGGCGGGTCAGTCGATCGCCCAGATGGTTGACGAATAAAGATGACTCCTTCTTATCTCGCAACAAGTGAAAACGCGCCTTTTCGTGGTACTCGAGCACGGCTCTTCGCGCCAGTCGTCCAAGGGGTACGATGCGCTCTTTGGAACCTTTGCCGAAGCAACGTAAAAATGATGCCGAAAGGTTTACATCCGTATCATTTAGCGATATAAGTTCAGAGACCCGAATGCCGGTGGCATATAATAACTCTAGCATCGCCTTATCTCGCAGGCCCATCTCTGTCGATGTATCGGGACTGCCGAGCAGACTCTCAACTTCTACGGCACTCAACACCTGCGGCAGGCGCCTCTCACGTTTCGGTGTTTCTAGCTGCGCCGCCGGATCGACGGCGATGATTCGCTCACGAGCCAAAAAAGCATAAAAAGATCGTATGCTGGCTAAGTTTCTAGACACAGTGGCCGTTGCCCGACCGCATTCTCGCAACTCTTGAAGGTACTGAACGATCAGACTTCGACTTGACGCATTGATATCTGTGATGCCCTTTCGCGACAAAAAATCTAAAAACGTAACCAAATCGCGCTGATAAGATTCTTGAGTATTTAATGACAGCCCTCGTTCAACGGCGACATGATGAGTGAAAGCCTCTAATAATGCATCCACATACAAGGTCTCCCTTCCGAGGTTATATCAGCAAACGGCTATACAGGCATGGTTTACTGATACTTTGATAATTCAACAGAGGAGCGTGATAATCCTCTATGGCCCGCCAACAATCCAGATTGCAGCCTGGCGCCAAAATTGGCCAAATACCGGCAGTCCTGCAACCTCTTGCAACAAAAAGTGAGAGAGGTGCTGAAACAATAAAAACAGCGCGTAACTGACGGCAATAAAAGTTAAAGTGCCGTACACCCGAGTTTGCAATAACTACCCCTCCAACTACCTCCCGTGATCCAGAAGGCCTCGTCCCGAACACCATTAATTCATTCTATGTTACACGATTACATATTACTACCAATTAAAAAGGTCGAGCGTGATCGCTCGACCTCTCATGTGCATCGTAAATATCACTCGCTTAAGACAACACCAACACGTCTTCAAGCGGCGTATACTCGAGTTGTAAGCCGCTCGCCACAGCCTCGTACGTGATACGACCATCGATCACATTGACACCCTTTGCCAAGGCAACATTGCTGCGTATCGCCGCCCGGTACCCTTTGTTAGCAATCTGCAGAGCATAAGGCAGTGTTACGTTAGTCAGCGCTAACGTCGAGGTGCGTGGGACTGCGCCCGGCATATTGGCCACGGCATAGTGAATCACACCAAACTTCTCATACGTCGGATTGCTGTGCGTCGTGACATGATCGATCGTTTCAATCGATCCACCTTGGTCGATCGCGACGTCGACGATGACAGACCCGCGTGACATCTGGCTGACCATTGCTTGGGACACTAACTTCGGAGCCCGCGATCCAGGAATGAGCACAGCTCCAACGAGCAAATCTGCGTCTTTGACAGCCTGTTCGATGTTGTATTCATTGGACATGAGCGTTCTCACTCGCCCTGAGAATAAGTCATCCAGCTGGCGCAGACGATCTGGGTTGACATCGATAATCGTTACATCCGCGCCTGTTCCGATCGCCATCTTGGCTGCATTCGTGCCAACGATGCCGCCGCCGATGATCACGACGCGGCCGGGCAGAACACCGGGCACACCCCCGAGAACAATCCCCTTGCCCCCGCTTGGACTCTCCAGGAACTGGGCGCCAATCTGAACGGCCATACGACCCGCGACTTCACTCATGGGCATGAGAAGAGGTAGCGAACGGTCCGGCAACTGAATCGTTTCGTATGCGATCGCTACGACGCCGCTTCTCATCAGTGCACGCGTGAGCTCCGGCTCCGGAGCCAGATGCAAATAGGTGAACAAGATCAGGTTCTCGCGAAAATGGCTATATTCTGAAGCGATCGGCTCCTTGACTTTCATCACCATGTCCGCTTGAGCCCAAACCTGTGCTGCTTGTCCGAGGATCGTAGCTCCGGCTAGCGTATAGTCGTCATCCACAAATCCGCTACCATACCCTGCCATCGTTTCAACCAAGACCTGGTGACCGCCAGTTGTGAGCGCGCGAACGCCGGCAGGCGTCATCGCCACGCGGTTTTCGTTGTCTTTCACTTCTTTTACAACACCGATAATCAAACTTAATGCCCCCTTGTTTCCCCGCGCACTATCGCGAGAATCGCGTCCATCTCATCGGGCTGCGTAGGGTCATCCAGGGCTAGCTTGTTGACAGTCTCATATCCACAACTGGTGCAGCGATGCACAACCCTGTACCCCTTCTTACTATGTGTTTCAATTGCAATCGGCTCCATGATGCCACCGCACCCCGCGCTTCGATCACCAGGGCTCTTATCCAAGTGAATGCTATGCAGACAATGTGGACAGTGATTTCTGCATCCCGTGCGAAGGGGTGATACAGCTGTGCCACAAACCACGCAGGTGAAAGACTCATTTATGACAGTAAAGCGCTTTGTTTGCTGTTCGATAATACTCTTCACCCCAACCAAGCAAAGATCCTTGGCACGATTAAAAACTCAACCCACCCGGCAAGTAAGACTAAACCCACACAGATGACGTATACGCCAGAATATGCAGCCAAGAGGCCTGCAGACATCCGAGCGAAGCCGATCGTTCGCAGTTCTCTGGTAAATAAGTAGCTGATGCTTGCAGCCACGATGAACGCGCCCATAATGAGTATATTCCAAGGCATGATGCCAATCAAATCAAAGATCGCCCCATGAAGCCCATCAACCAATACTGTGAGAGACAGGGCAAATCCGAGCGACAATCCCCTTATAAACAATAAGAGCACGATGATCGGAGCACCGATCGTGGACTGGCCTACGACCCAAGTGATAATAAGAAAGACGATATTGTACCATGACTCGTTATACGCCGCGCTCAGGCCGCCTATATTGCCCATATACAAAAACGCAGCTAGTCCCGCTCGAAAATTCATCAACACCATAGTTCGAAGCGAATTGTTCAGCGCAAAATATAGGACAAATCCGATCAGCACCGCTGTGCCGTATAAAACACTCATAAACAAGAACGTATGACCGAGCGGCGCACGTCTTGGTTGAGCCTCGGTCGGCGTGCGAAATTTGGCCTTTCGCTGTGGCAAAAGGGGCATCGTGCATCACATCTCCCTCGCCACAAGCGTATGACTGACCTATCGCAATTAGGACAAGATCAAGCGTCCATAACGCCCACCCGCACCAGACTCCAAAGCCAATTGTCCAGATCTGGCTCGATCAACCAATATCCCGAGATCTTCACCGAGCACCGAGATCAGGTCTTTGGTTGAGACTTCGTTTAAAATCGTCATCTCAAGTCCGAACGCATCCATCAGCCGCTTCAGCTTCTGCTTGCCTAACCCAGGGATAAATTCTAGCGGAATCTGATGGATATAAGGCGGCCGAAAAGGAGGCGACACCGATTCTTGGCAATCAGCAACCTCGATCAAGCGGTCCCACACGCCCATCGTCACGCGCTGCGACCCACATTTTTTACATATACGTGTAGGCTCGTCCGCCTGCTCACCGCAAGCGAGGCACATGGTGCGGTGATATTTCCCCAAACGCGGCCAAAGCCCCACGTTTTTGGTGATGCGGTCATCACCGGTGCGCAGCAACGCCCGTTTATATGCGGCAAATGACGGTGACGTCAGAGCGACGCTGTGGTATTCACGCGCAATTTTAGGCAGTGAGTGCGCATCGCTGTTCGTTACAAACGAAAGTGTGGCGAGTTGGGATATTCTATCAGCCATCTCAGTATCTGCCGATAGGCCAAGCTCGACTGCGGTTACAAGATCTGGCGAGACCATGTCAGACATCTGCTCAACGCAGCTTCCAAAAAGACCTTTGTGCGGTGTAAACGCGTGGTTCACGATAAAGATGCCGTCAACATCCTTCGTCAACTTCGCCAAGTTGAACGCATCACCAGACTGTAGACGTTGCGACGAGAGTGATGGATTGGTCTGTCGGCTCGCCAACCACGACATGACTTCCCTTAATGCGACCAAGTCCGGGACGAAAATGCCAAAGTGTGCTGCCCCCCCATGCGGACCACGCACTTCGATTTCCCCACCAAGCAGCAGCGTCACTTGATCCCGATAGATGAGGCCCCCTTCGTGGTGCGACGCAAGTTCTCCACGTTCGATCAACCCTACAATTTCCTCATAGACGGGTGGGCATACGGCATCGATGATCCCGACGATGTCGATGCCCTTTCGCATCAACGCTTCATCAAGAATGCCATGAACCGTGAGCGATGGCGCAGCGGATATCTTCACACTCTTTCCCGAAAGTGTTTTGCCAATGTGAATGTGCGCATCAACGTAATAATCTTGAGTAATCATGGGCGGCCTAGCCACCAAAACAGCCCGATCAAAGTCTTAGCATCAGTGATCTGCCCACGATCAATCATCTGCCTTACTTCGTCTCTTCTCAGGGCCACAAGATCGATTGTCTCATCTTCATCTAAGTGTTGTTCGCCTTTTTTAAGCCCGGTTGCCTCATATAAATAAATCTTTTCGTCTGAAAATCCGGCAGCCGTATAAAACTCCAGCACCCTCTTTAATCCTGACGCCCGGTATCCCGTTTCTTCTGCCAACTCACGAAAGGCGGCATCATCCGGATTCTCTTCTGGCTCTAATTTGCCTGCTGGCAATTCTAACGTCACTTGATCGAGCGCATAGCGAAGTTGTGAAACCAAGAGCGCCTCATCTTGTTCGGTGATCGCAAGCATGGCCACGGCGCCTGGATGCAGCACGACTTCTCGCGTCGCTTCACGTCCATTCGGGAGTTTCACCGCGTCCACGCACATCGTTAGCATCTTGCCCGAAAAAACGATTTCACGCTTGATTTTAACCTCACGCAAGCGTTTCATAGCCTCTTGCGCATCATTATTACGCATAAATCTATCACCAGCTCGGTTTGACGTCATAAAGTAGACACCTCCTTTCATAGAAAATAATGAAGGAGGAGTCACCATGCAAATATTCTATCACAATAACGCACTGGCCCTATCGGGAAAAGGTAGGGAAGTTGTAAAGCGCCTAGATGCCCTGCTGCAAGAAAACCCGACCGGATCACTAAAAGAGATGCTAACCGATAAGACGGCACATTTTCGCATCGTATCGTGGGTGGTACGGCAAGGCACGACAGGCGTCACCAAGTGACGCAAGCCAGTCGATCCAGCGTGTCAATCCACTTGCGTCGGATCAGCCATATGCTGTGCCCTTCGTTTATGAGCCACAAAAGGATATGGAATCGCGACGATGATCGTTAAACTGAGTGCCGCCAACCCGCCCATCGCCTGATCAAAACTACCTAGTGAGAAGACAGTCAGCAAGGCGATGGCTGCAATGGTCAACCAAATGGTGAACGGTTCAAACCGGATAAACGGCGAGCGGTACAGCTCATGGTCATCTCGATGCTGCTTTTTAAATCGTAACCACGAGACTAAGATGACCACCCAATTAAAAAACGTGAAAAAAGATGCTGCACTAATCAAGTAGCTATACACCCGCGACGGCAATAAGTACGATACGCCGATGATGATGAGCACGCCGATCGAAGTAGCCATGAGCGCCGGAATACGCCTTTTGCCACCTCGAGCGATGATCCGAGGCGCTTCACGTACATCAGCCATATTGCGCAAAATCAGCATCGCCGAAAAGATCGTACCCGCCATGACAGAAAATGCCGCCACTAAGATAACTGCATTGAAAATATCCACTAAAATCGGCATCTGCATCACGTGAAGGGCGCTGACAAATGGGCTCGCCGATATATTGACGTGAAACCACGGAACAACCGATAATAGTCCAACCAGTGAGAGGATATAGATGGCGCTGAGGCCGAAGACAACCCACATGGCAGCCTTCCCCGCATCTCTAGGATTCTTTAACTCCGTGGTAGCCGTTGCCATGACGCCGATTCCAGAGTAGGCGAAAATGACGATTAACATGGATTGCAAAAGTCCCATGACGCCATGTGGCAACCACCCGCCGTGTGCCCACAGACGGGTGATCGAAACGGGATTGACCGACCACATGTTCCATCCTACTAACAGCACGGCGGCAAGAAATACAATCAAAGCCAA
>JAKACY010000111.1 GCA_021821025.1 Bacillota bacterium
AATTATCGCCAGCAGTTTGCACATCTTAATTGGGATCTTTCGTTGTACCTCGTGGACGCAGAACCGTTTTTGTGTCGTGCGCCATATCAACTGGTGGATCGAGAAAAAGTTCAGGAGTTAGCATTTGCCAAAGTGTTTCAAAGAATGCTGTTCGACCATTTAATCAGGGGGTGAAGTGTATGTCCTGGGTTCAAATCAGCGAAAAAGGAGCAGAGCGGCTTCTTGAAATATGCCAAGAAGAGCCTGCTGACGATTTAGTGGTCAGAATCGCAGCTGCCCCTGGGTGAGGCGGCGTTCGTTTTAGCCTCGCTCTGGATGAGCGAAGAAATCGTGACAAGGTCACGCAAGTAAACGGCATTACGTTTGCGATCGATCCCTACACGGCAACCGTTGTACAAGGACAGATTGATATCGGTTATGATGAGGCAAGAGACAGTTTTTCTGTTCGTACTCCTATATCCCAACGTGAGTGTTGATCTTATGAAGACAGGACAAGCGCTGTATTTGGATGTCGCCTCGCAAATTGAGTCGCGAATCATGAGTGGGCAGTGGTTGCCAGGACAAAAGCTGCCCTCTTTAAATGACCTCGCCTCTTCTTTTGGTGTGTCGCGAGCTGTGATCAGGGAGGCGTGCAGTCTCCTGGTCGGGTCGGGCCTACTTGAATTGAGGCATGGTGACGGGACGTACGTGCGGCTGATTACAGTTGATATGTTCACTCGGCCCGTTCATGCGGCTTTGTTACTAGGTGCATCTCACGTTCAGCCATTGCTGGAAGTGGGTTCGTGGCTCGAATCCGGAATTGCCAGTGTAGCTGCCCTAAGGCGAACAGACAGCGATTGTGACCACTTGGCACAGTGGCTGTTCGACATGGAGATTGGAATCGGCTCCACAAATGATGTATTGGTGGCAGAGCAGGGCTTTCATCTCCTTTTAGCTGATATATCTGGCAACGAGATGGCAGGCAACCTTTTGCGAATTTTATACCAACCGCTGTATAGTATTTTAAAGCTTCTGATTGAAGAGTCTGATGTGCAAACTTGGCTTGTGTCTATTCATAGGTCTTTGTATGATAGCGTACAAAGCATGGAGCCTCATTCGGCAGAGCGGCAGATGGCGCTTTACCGGCGAACGCTTCAGGACAGAGCTCGAAAATTAAATGATCAACCAGCGTTATAATCGCTATTTTAGGAGGGGTTTCAAATTTCTAAGCGTGCGAAATTTGGTTTTTTTGCGCTGTCGGTAGTGGTGATGGGTTTATTGGCGGTAGGGGCATTGCTCATGGATCAGCATTTGAGCATGGCGCTTGTCATATGTGGCATTGCCGTGTTGCTGGCAGCATCCGGGTTTGTGGTTAAAGGTCGGGTGATGCGGGATCGTACTGTCAATCATTGATCAGGTAGACGGAGGCGATGCAGCGTGGAAGCCAAGCGAACGATCTACGTAATCGATGATGAAGAGAGCGCGCGAACTATTGTAGAAAGATATTTGGTGCGTGAAGGTTACGACGTGCAGACTTTTACAAGTGCAGAAAAAGCCATGAATGCACTGAATCAGTTGACACCTGACATGGTGGTATTAGATATCATGCTGCCAGGTATTAGTGGCTACGATCTGTGTAAATGGATCAGAGCGCGAAGCGATCTTCCGATCATTATGGTATCGGCGCGCGATGAAGAAGTAGATAGAATCTTGGGTCTAGAACTCGGATCCGATGATTACCTCGCAAAGCCATTTTCCCCCCGGGAACTCGTAGCGCGCGTGCGTACCGTTTTTAGAAGATTGCGTGGATCAGGTGACAATGATGTGATAACCAACCGATCGCAGGAAGAGGTTTTACCGTTTTGCGGCAGTCTTATTCTGCGGGAGCAGGAGAGACGGATAACAAATGCAGAGTTGGAGCTGTCATTGACCACTAAAGAGTTTGACCTGCTGGCCTATCTGGTCAAACATAAAAGTCGTGCATTCACTCGAGAGCAGCTGATTCGACAAATCTGGGGCTACACTTTTGTTGGTGATGATCGTTCAATTGATGATCTCGTGAAGAGGTTGCGCAAGAAAATGAATGCGGTTGCTTCGAGCGCTGAGATTATCACTGTTTGGGGTTATGGATATAAGCTTGAGGCCGCGGCTTCTGAGGTCGACGTCAAGAGGTGATCCTGTGAAGGCATCGATTGCCATGAAGGTGACGTCTATATACCTAGTCATCGTAATCGGGTCACTGGCACTGTCCGGCGCATTGGCTATTCGCGCCATCGAACAGTATGTGTTAAGCTCAACGGAAAAAAGCCTGATTGCTGATGGACAATTGGTCATTCATGCTTATGAGTTATATGGTCAATTGGCACTGATCCAACATCTGAATAAAATCGTAGTTAATAACCAGACAAAGTTGATGGTTGCAGCGCAGCCGATCGAACGGGAGTATGTCGTGATCGATACAAACGGCTCTGTCCTGTGGAATACCTTTTCGCATGGGGATTTCCTTATTCTTTCTCAGTTTAAGGGGTTGATGGAAAAGGCGCTTCGGGGTCGGATCACCAGCGGCGTGTACCCTGCGGATAATCCCGTCTATGAATTTGTGGCAATACCATTTTCTTATACTTCAGATATTCCGATTGAAGTGAATCGACCTCCTGTTCCTCGAGATCTACGCCTTCCGGTCCCACAGGTTTATTCAGACCAAAACACCAAAGTTGTAGCGCTGTTTACACGTGTATCGGATCTGCAGCGTATCACTTTGCAAATTTGGTTGGCCGTGGCCCAGGGACTGGCGATCGCAAGCTTGATTACAGCGGTCGTTGGCGTGATGCTTGCGCATCGATTGATGCGACCAGCTGCAGTCATCAAAAAGATGATCGAACGCGTCCGAAATAGAGATTTTGCAATTGTTCCGATCATTAGGACGGGTGATGAGTGGGAGGATTTTTCGGTCGCATTCGCAGAAATGGTTAACGCCTTACGAGCGTTTGACGATGGACAAAAGCGTTTTTTGCAAAATGCATCCCATGAACTAAAGACACCACTTATGGCGATTCGAGGTTATGCCGAAGGACTGCGCGATGGCGTTTTTGAGCCAAACGAGGCGACTCATATTCTCGATATTATCGCAGATGAAAGTGTACGCATAAAGCGGCTCGTGGACCAGCTGATCTACCTGTCAAAGCTGGAGACGCTCGATGAACTGTATGCGTTTGAAAGACAAGATCTTGGCATGGTAATCGTGCGGACGATCGAACGCGTGCATCCACTTGCAAAAGAGAGACATATCAATATTATTCCTGATATTCCGGAAGAAAGGGTGTTTGCAGTCATCGATCGCGATAAAATGGTACAGGCACTACTGAATCTTGTGTCAAATGCGATTCGGCACGCGCGCCGCCAGGTTTTGATCCGGCTGGAAGCACGCGAATTTCTCCAGTTGATCGTTGAAGATGATGGTGAGGGAATTGAGCTAGGGGAAGAAAAAAGAGTATTTGAAAGGTTTTTTCATGGAGCCAAGGGCGATACTGGACTTGGTCTGGCGATTGCAAAGGCGATTGTGGAAAAGCACAGGGGGACGATCGAGGCTACTAACGCTGAGGGACGAGGCGCGAGGTTCACGATCAATCTGTGATCAAGGGGGTGTTCGTTTGTCTGATAATCGATATCGATGGCCAGGGTGGGAGGATAGTTCTGCATTGCGGGCGTATCTGTTGAAGGTATTGGAAGTCACGGTGCTTTTAGTTTTCATGTTTGTGGCGATGGCGCTCTTCGTTCGCGCGCTCACGTATATCTTACCGTTTATCATCGGCTTTGCGATAGCCGTGGTGTTGCTTCCTATCACACGCACGCTAGAGCGTGCTGGACTATCACGACGAAGTTCGATCATTATAACGCTAGCGGTCGTCATTGGCCTGATCGTGGCCCTAGCGGGCTTTCTTATTGTTCAAGGCGCAGAGGAGACAGCGGGACTGATTCAGGTTTTGCCGCACTACCTATCCTCATGGAAGGTTTGGTCCCTGACTACGATTCAGAAGGGCATGGCGATGTATGGGCATTTACCGCCCAAACTAGTAGGTGCTATGCAATCAACCTTTACGTCAGCGATTGATCAATTACGGCAGTTTTTGATGTCCTTTTTCTCTGGCGTGTTTGCAGATGTAGCGCTGTTGCCAGACTTTATCGTGATCGTGATCATATCCGTGATTGCGTCATATTTTTTCATGGCTGACAGAGATGTTTTGATCCATGGACTTCGCCGAATGCTTCCGCCAGGGTGGGCTCCAAAACTAGAGGGCGTAGCCGGAGATGTGGGAAAGGCGCTGGCTGGGCTGTTTCGCGCACAACTGATCTTAATCCTGGTGACCAGTGTGATCTGCGTGTTTGGTTTGGCTCTCATGCGTATCCCGTACGCGCTCATCCTTGGCATGCTGATTGGGTTAACGGGGTGGGTTCCAATTGTGGGCTCTGGCATCGTCACCTTTCCATGGGCAATTGGTGCACTTGCAT
Source organism: Bacillota bacterium (assembly GCA_021821025.1). Classification (GTDB taxonomy): domain Bacteria; phylum Bacillota; class Bacilli; order Alicyclobacillales; family SLC66; genus JAKACY01. The sequence continues at coordinate 4,489 of JAKACY010000111.1, forward strand.
TTGGAAATTACATATTGGCCATCAAAATCCTTTTGTTACAAGCTATCGCATCGCTTGTCAGGCACACGATTGAGCCCAAGCTATTGGCGTCTAATATGGGGCTTGGCACATTTGCTACGCTATTTGGTATGTATGTGGGGTTGACCAGTATTGGGGTACTAGGTTTGCTGCTAGGGCCGATTGTCCTGATCGCGACTCGTTCCCTGATAAGAGCTCGTATGTTTGTTGATTTTTTCCCCACTGAGACAGTTGATCAGAAACTGATTGTGCCTAAAAAGGATTCCTGACAGACTATGAGCTGGGCTTCAAACCGTTGAAACCCAGCCATTTATTTGGCGCCTGATGCAGCATGCGACTACTCCTGTGGCACGCGTTCGATATTGCCATTACCGTCCATGCGAAAACGCGGTTTAAACGGATCGTTCTCTGCCTCAAGTAGGCGGCGTGCTCTTTCCATGATGGCGAGCAGTGCGCGTGAATCCTCCTCCAGCTGTTCTGGAGTGGTTGGCGGAAACGTAATTTCGCGTGGCGGTGCAATGACTTTGGGCTCAAGCGTCGCCAAACGCTCTTCAAGATCGCGTTTCAGTTTTGTCAGTTGGTCCACTTCGTCACTCAGCTCATGATAGCGGCGTTCAAAATCGCGAAGGCCTCGAATCAATACATCCAGTGTAAATTCATGCTCAGAACCCAGCGTGATCTGTGTGCGGTTCGGCCGACGGTTGCGCCTTTCTTCCAGAGCCTTTCTACGTACCTGCTTTGCTTCTTTTATAGCGTCTTCATAGTGTCGACGCACTACACCGTTCCAGCGGTAACCGCAAGCTGCAGATGTTCTACCGAGCAGTGACGCCGCTTCATCGAACGCTACGAGTTGAGTACTTCCCTCTCGGATATGACGAAGCACTAGTTCTGCGAGTGTGACATCATCTTCAGGTGTCCAGGCGTCGGAACGAGACGCCCATCGTTCCATTAGTTCCATTCCAGAATCCCTCCAAACCTTGATAATATCTTTATGTCCGAAATTTGGAAGAAAGATACATGGGTCTGGATATCATGTCGAAAATTGGTATGTTTATAGTGATAAAAAAAATAGCCTCTCAAGTAGCATGGAATCACGTGGCAATCTAATTGGCACACGATCCCATGACTCGACAGGCAAGTCGGGCTTGACATGTATATTGATTAAGCTGGCAAAGCTCACTGCGCTGGCAATGGCTCGAAATCAACCACCAGTATACTGACTGAGTTCTCCCCAAGCTGTTTAGCAATCTTTTGATGCTCTGGATGGGGACCATATGCCTGAAGGCTTGGCAAATCGACGAATGTAGAGGTTACAGCAGCATCGTAACCTAGGCTGCGCTCTGAGAAATTGTGCCCAACACGGTAGCTGACAATGCCCAAGATCTTATCCTTCAGCTCCCCTAGTTCGTGCAACAGCCGATCTTTTACCTCTTGTGAGGTTGCTTCTTTCCACTTGATTAGGACCACGTGTTCAATCACCAAAATACCCCCGAATTCTTTTGCATGACATACCACTTATTATATCACGATGCTCAGATTGGTAAATCAGTGATATAGTAGACGTGCAAGAATGGTTTGAAGGGAGTTTGTGTATGGTTTCGCCGCAATACCAGTCTCTTATCGAGAAAGACTTTTCATACATATGGCATCCATTTACGCAGATGCAGGACTACATGTTGACCGATCCGCTGATTGTCGAACGGGGCGAAGGCGTGATGCTCTATGACGTAGATGGTCGAGCCTACTACGACAGCGTGGCGTCTATTTGGACCAATACGCTCGGACATCATCATCCTGCGCTGACTGATGCCATTATTCGGCAGGCGCAAAAGGTGGCTCACAGCACACTTTTAGGGCATGCAAATGTGCCATCGATTTTACTGGCTGAACGCTTGATTCAAATCTCACCAGAAGGCCTTCGTAAAGTATTTTATTGCGATAGCGGTGCTGAGGCGGTCGAGATTGCGCTCAAGATGGCCTTCCAGTATTGGCAGCATAAAGGGAGGCCAAAGAAAAAGGCGTTCGTCAAATTCGTAGAAGCATATCATGGAGACACGATTGGAGCGGTCAGCGTCGGCGCTGTGGATATGTTTCATGCGGTGTATCGGGACCTCCTTTTCCCGACCCTCGAGGTAATGTATCCCTACTGCTATCGCTGCCCGCTAAATAAAGAGTTATCCACCTGCCAGCATGCTTGCCTTGAACCGTTACGTGACCTTTTGGCGCAAAGATCTGATGACATCGCAGCTCTGATTGTCGAGCCGATTCAGGGTTCTAGCGGCATTATCACCATGCCGCAAGGTTATCTGACGCAGCTACGAGAACTGTGCACAGAGTATGACGTGCTGATGATCGTGGACGAGGTGGCGACTGGATTTGGCCGCACAGGACAGATGTTTGCCTGCGACCACGAAGGGGTAAGCCCTGATCTGATGACGATTGGAAAAGGGCTAACTGGAGGATACCTGCCTGTTGCGGCGACTCTGACAAGCGATGAGGTATACGAAGCGTTTTTAGCTCCGTATGAAGATAGAAAGACATTCTTCCATGGACACACGTTTACAGGGAATCAGTTGGGCTGTGCGGTCGCCATTGAAAACCTTAATCAATTTGAAAGCTTGGACATCATCGAGCACGTAAGGGAGATGGCTGAGGTTGCTCGCGTGGTGCTCGCGAGGTTTAACGATTTGGAGCACGTTGGAGAGATTCGGCAAAAGGGGCTTTTTATCGGAATTGAACTAGTTAAAGACAAGCAGACCAAAGAGGCATACGACTGGAATGATCGCATTGGCGTTAAGGTCGGTGAGCGTGCCAGAGAACTTGGCATGATCAACCGAACGCTCGGCCCCATCGCGCTCTTCATCCCGCCATTGATTGTTAATCAGCAGGAAATTCTAGCGATGCTCGACATATTGTACGAGTCGATCAAGTGGGCCACGAATGGAGAGACGGTATAGTGGGTGGACTTTTTATTACGGGAACGGATACGGACGTCGGCAAGACGATGGTGACGGGGATCCTGGCTCGTATGCTGCGCCAGGATGGGTTGGACTTGGGGGTTTGGAAACCAGTTCAAAGCGGACATGCGCTGCACCACTCAGAAGGTGATGTGATGCGGTTGAAGACCATGTCTGGAATTGCCGACGATCCGTCTGCCATGTGCCTGCATGCGGTAATGGAGCCTCTCGCCCCCAGCCTAGCCTTAAGCCGTGCAGGGATTCATGCGACTCGCCGAGATCTGCTCAATCATTTGAAAGCCTATAAACAGGCCCACAAGAATATTCTCATAGAAGGGGCTGGCGGATTCTTCGTCCCGATGACAGAGGACACCACAGTGGCTGATCTGGCGTGCGAGGTCAGTTATCCTGTGCTGATTGTGGCGCGTCCGAGTCTCGGGACGGTGAATCACACGGCACTCACGGCTGCTTACGCCAGGCAGCGCGGGTTAGAGGTGGCAGGCGTCATCATCTCGGGCATGCCTGAAGGGGATGACCGTATGGAGTGGGCCAATATTCCCATGATTGAAGAGTACGCACAGTGCCCCGTGCTCGCCGTGTTGCCATGGTTCTCTGATGAGACGGCGGATGCCCGAGCCGATTCATTACGAAAGCAGTGGCCATCGGCCAAATCCTACATTGAATGTTTCACAATATAATTCGAGGAGATGAATCAATGTCGACTACAGAACTGAATCTACCATTTACCTTATTAGCAGAGCGCGTGTTGGCTGGGGAAGCCCTTGGGAAACAAGAGGCTCTTGCACTTTTGCAAACACCGGATGATCGCCTGCTTGAACTTCTGGCGGCATCATATGAAATCAGGCGGCATTATTTTGGCAATAAAGTCAAACTGAATATGATCATCAATGCGAAGAGCAACATATGTCCGGAAGACTGCGGCTATTGCTCACAATCT
>JAKACY010000112.1 GCA_021821025.1 Bacillota bacterium
TGAAAAAATTCAGGAGCTCATGGAGCGCTGGCATCACGTCGGCATGGTGGATACATCGCGTTGGCAGAACCAGATGGCCCCATACACTCGTCAGCTTTGGAACATGCTAGAACTAGCGCGTGTGATTACTATCGGGGCACTGCTTCGAGATGAAAGTCGTGGCGCTCATTACAAACCAGATTTTCCGACGCGCAATGATGAGAAGTTCTTAAAGACGACGATAGCGCGGTGGACGCCGGAGGGTCCGTCTATCAGCTATGATGAAGTGGATGTTTCGCTAATTCGGCCGCGCGAACGGCGGTATGACGTCAGTAAGGAGGCGACGGTCTAATGGCCACTGTAGAGGGCGAAGTGAGGGAACGCTCAAAAACGGTGCGGTTCATCATCGAACGCCAAGTAGACCCGCAGAGCAGTCCGTATGACGAGGAGTTTGTGGTTCCTTGGCGTCCTGGGATGAACGTGATCGCAGCGTTGATGGAGATTCAAAGAAACCCCACAAACGCGCGCGAGGAGCAAGTACGCCCCGTGACGTGGGAATCAAACTGCCTTGAAGAGGTTTGCGGGGCCTGCACGATGGTGATCAACGGAAAGGTCAGGCAGGCATGCTCGGCACTTGTTGATCAGTTGACACAACCGATTCGCTTGCAACCCATTCGTACGTTCCCGGTTGTCAGGGATCTAGTAGTCAATCGTTCGCGCATGTTCGATGCGTTAAAACGGGTCAAAGCCTGGATTCCTATCGATGGAACATACGACCTTGGACCTGGACCACGGATGGCAGAAGCTGATCGACAATGGGCATATGAGTTGTCGAAGTGCTTTACGTGTGGAGCTTGCGTGGAAGCTTGTCCGAATGTGAATGAGAAGACATCTTTCATGGGTGCGTTTGCGATTTCTCAGGCGAGATTATTCAACACGCATCCGACCGGTGCGATGCACAAAGCCGAGCGCTTCGAGGCGCTGATGGGCGAAGGTGGCATCCACGAATGTGGCAATGCGCAAAACTGCGTTCAAGTGTGTCCGAAGGGTATCCCCCTCACCACTTCGATCGCGGCGATGAATAAGGGCATTAATAAATACGCTTTTTCCAGTTGGCTCAACAAGTAGTTGCGATGTGATGCAGGCTTTAGTTAGGATGTGGGTTTTAGTTTTATGCGAAAGGCCATGCCGTAGGCAATTTGCGCTACGGCATGGCCTTTTTAGCCATTCTGGCTTTTATGCGAAGTGGGGCACCTGTGATTAGACGTTGTCGTTCTCTAAGAGTTCGAGCATCACGCTAAGTGGAGATTGGCTGTCGATATATGCGTACCGTCCACCAGTATATTCGCCTTTTTGGACCATGGGCATGCCTCTACCCTCTAAAAATGCGACGGTCTCTTGCATACCTTTTACCTCAAATGCAATATGGTGTACGCCCGGTCCGTGCGTATCTAGAAATTCGCGCCAGGTGCTTGGTTCGTGGTCTGGCTCAATCAGTTCTAGGGACAAGGAACCCATATTAAAAAATGCCAGTTTGGCGCGGGCCTTAGTAGGCTGGCCTTTGTAAATAGCCTGACTCTTTTCGATCGGGTCTGTCAAGTTGATGCTCGGTATCGGAACACCGAAGAGGTCTGCGAAGCTTTGCGCGGTCTTCTCTATGTCATTGACAATGATCGCCACTTGCGTCATGACGTGATTTTGCATCGTATCCATAAGGTATGGCCCCCTTCAATATGTAAGATCTTTGCTATACGCTTTCATTCGACGCTGGTGACGGTAATCCTGCATGGACAAGGTGGCGTCGCCCATTGTTTTGTTTCACTGCACATCCATTTTCCGACGCTCATACAATACCGTAACTGTATCCCTAATCCTTGTGACCATCCGGATCGATGCAAGGGGGGATAGTAAAATTGACAGCGATAAGGGATGTTCGCATGAAGTCTCTTCTGACCAGCCGCGAAAGAGAAGTGTTTGAACTACTCGTGCAAGACAAGACGACTCGAGAAATTGCGGAGTCTCTGTTTATTAGTGAAAAAACAGTAAGGAACCATATCTCTAATGTGATGAAAAAGCTGGCGGTAAAAGGTCGGTCGCAGGCGGTCGTCGAACTCGTCAGACTAGGAGAGCTGCAAATATAGATCCGGTTCCCCCGTCTGTGACGGGGACTTTCGCCTCTGGATCAGAAAATCATGCGCTCCTACGTACTAACTACATCGCGCCACTCTTTTGCGTGCTCAACTTGAAACGTTAGGCGCGGGTGGATCTGTTCAAAGCGAATCGGATCGACATGATCTCGAAGGGTCTCCCAGGCATCACGCAAGGCCTCGGCCTGGGAGACACCTGCAAAATGCCGGTCATAAATGTGCTGTATGACAGTTTTTCCAGATTTTAACCTGTGCGTGTAGTCGATGTGGTGAAAAACTAGCGAAGATCATCCAGGAATTATTCAAAATATTCATTCATTTGCGCATTTGGCTCGCGATACTGTTTGGTGTAGCCAGTGCCAGTCGTTTGTGTGCGATCGACCCCGATGCGGCGTGAATCGGGGATAGGAGAACTTTAATACCATCTTGACTCAACATAATGTATACTAGTATTCGACGATGGATGATGCGCACAGTATAGTGCAAGACTTTGATTCTTACAACGTGTTTGCAGGACATGGGCACACACGTGAGGAAGGTGAATCTTACCACTGATGCCTAACCACTATTTTATGACCTCAGGTAAAGGAACATTGGGCGAACAGGCCTATCAGGTCATTCGCGAATCGATCTTGTTTCTGCGCTTAGAGCCAGGTCAGATGATCTATGAATCAGAGCTTGCCGAAATGCTAGACATGAGCCGCACGCCTATTCGTGAAGCCGTGCGCATGTTACTGATAGAAGAATTGATTTACGTATTGCCGCAGCGCGGCATGCGTATCGCCCTGATCTCAGAGAAAAAGGTCATTGAAACACAGTTTGTCAGGGAGAGCCTAGAGATTTCCGGTCTGAAGGAAGGCATCGAGGCATGGGATCAGACACAGGCGTCCCATGGCGCTTTGCGCAAGAAAGTGCAACTGTCTCTTGAAACTCAGAAGAATTATTTGTCGCATGGCGACATGGAACAATTCTTGCGCGCAGATGAAGCGTTTCATGAATTGTTGATGGGACCTGCAAACAATCAGACGCTTGTTTCGACCATCTGGCAGATGAGAGGGCACTTGAATCGCGTTCGCATGCTATCGCTGCGAAATCTTAAGTCTGTCGATTCTCTGGTACAAGAACACGAAGAGATCATTGCGGCCCTGTTGAACGGTCAAATGAAGGACGCCTCGACGATTTTGACGAATCATCTGCGGCGAGTGAAGCAAGACCTGTATACGGTCAAGCAACTGTTTCCGACGTATTTTACAAACTGATCGCAGCGCCACGCAGTGCCATCTGAGGTAGATTAGGAAGGGGTTAATTCATGCGAATCTCGGATATTAAGGCGACCACGGTCACAGTTCCACTGGAAGCGACGCTTCGTCACAGTAATGGCGCGCATTGGGGACGATTTGTTCGAACGATCGTGCGAGTGTATACAGATGAAGGCATTGTGGGTCTAGGTGAGATGGGAGGTGGCGGTGAGAGCGCAGAGGCCGCCGTGCACGGGCTAAAACCATACTTGATCGGACACGATCCCTTTCGTCTGGAAGAACTGCGCTTTAAAATCGCGAATCCAACCGCGAGTTTGTACAATAACCGCACGCAGATTCTAGCGGCGATCGAATTTGCGTGTTTAGATATTATAGGTCAGCATTTAGGCGTCCCAGTGAACAGTTTGCTGGGTGGTCCGGTGAGAGATCGCGTGCCATTTGCGAGTTACTTGTTTTTTCGCTCGCCGAATGAATCGACAGGTGGCGGGGAAGTCAGGACGATTGATCAACTGGTAGCTCATGCGACGGATCTCAAGACACGCTTTGGATTCACTGTGCATAAGCTGAAAGGCGGCGTGTTTCATCCAGACTATGAACTGGAGTGTTATCATGCGCTCGCCGACGCGTTTGCGCAGGATCGATTGCGCTATGACCCAAACGCTGCGTTGTCTGTCGAAGAGGCGATTCGTTTTGGGCAGGCCATTGAGGGTTTGAACAACGATTATCTTGAGGATCCCACATGGGGTTTGAATGGCAACCGCCGCGTGCGACAATTTATCAAAGTGCCGCTGGCGACCAACACGGTCGTGGTGAATTTTGAGCAACTCGCGGAAAACACGCTGCATCCGGCGATCGACGTCATTTTGCTCGACACGACATTTTGGGGTGGTATCCGTCCTTGCATCAAAGCGGCAGGGGTCTGTGAAACATTCGGGTTTTCGATCGCCGTGCACTCGTCGGGAGAGCTTGGTATTCAGTTGGCGACTATGCTGCACCTGGGATCAGTGCTGCCGAATCTGACGTTTTCTGCAGATGCGCACTATCATCATCTGCAAGATGACCTGATCGTCGGCGGCAAGATGGTCTATGAAAATGGCAGTATCAAGGTGCCCGAGGGCCCCGGATTAGGGGTGACACTCGATGAAGATAAGCTCATGCGATATGCTGAGTTGTACCGTGAGCTAGGTGGGTATCCGTATGATCGTGATCCGCTGAGAAAAGACTGGTTTCCACTTATTCCTAACTCAAGATGGGCTGAACATCGGTAACAATTGGGCTCGAAAACGATTGACGACATCTGGGTTATGTGGTATCTTGCATTAGGAAATGGTAATTGCATTGATTTTATTCCCGTTAAGCGAGGCTCCTGTACAAACATAAGCCACTGCCCGGAAATGTCGAGAGACGCCAATGGGTAGACCAGGTATTGCCGGATTAAGGCTTTACTTAAGGTGGCTGAGCACAAACTTGTGCTTTACGTTGTACAGTGCTGAAGCTCAACCAGGGGGATATGAAGGCTGGGCCGTGTCTTTGCGCGACTAGCAAGATTCCCCCTGTTCGCATAACTGGAACAGGGGGTTTATTGTATCCGTCGAGATTAGGCGGTTAACCAGTTATCACGTCGTTTTTACTCGTGGTTAAAGGAGGTGGCAGGAGTGGACGTAGGCCCTAGTCGCAATCCCTCGCGATCGTATCGTGAGGGCGAATGCAGTGTGTCTTGGCGTATTCAGTATGTCTATAGGAGGGATTGCGATGGCGATTCAAGTGGATCGCTTGACGGACGATGCGCTGCTCCTGTCGTCCGAAGAGCAAAAACGGCTCGCTGATCAAAGGAAAGTTGAAGATATTCGGAATAATCACAGGGGATGGAGCAAGCACTTGCGCTTGCTATGGCTCTTGCTTGGCCCTGGTATCTTGGTGATGTTAGGCGACAACGATGCCGGTGGCGTGATCACCTACGCGCAAACAGGCGCGCAATATGGCATTGGTTTTTTCGTTCCTTTTTTAGTGCTCATGATTCCGGTCGCGTATGTCGTGCAAGAGATGACTGTACGACTTGGAGCCGTTACAGGATATGGGCATGCGGAACTGATCTTCACAAGGTTTGGCAAGTTTTGGGGCATGTTTTCGCTTGTAGATCTTGTCATCGGCAACATTCTGACACTGACCACGGAATTCATTGGGATGGGTGCAGGGTTGGCCGTGTTTGGTGTTCCACTTCCCGTTGCGATCATCCTCAGTGCGGCGCTACTCATCGCGATCGTGTTATCTGGGCGGTACTTTACCGCTGAGAAGGCAGTGCTCGCGTTCGCCATCTTTAATGTGGTATTTGTGCCCATCGCTTTTATGGTGCACTCCCATCCGATCGATATCTGGCACTCTTTCGGTAATTGGTCCATCCCTGGAGGTTTTACTACCGCTTTTCTCTTTCTGATCATCGCTAATGTAGGCACCACGATCGCACCCTGGATGCTTTTTTATCAACAAGGCGCAGTGGTGGATAAAGGTCTCACGCCAAAAGACATTCGTCATGGTCGCATTGATACGCTCACAGGGAGTGTACTCATGGGGATTATCGCCATCGCGATCGTCGTGACGACTGGTAGTTCGCTTTTTGCCCATCATATCAGCACCAGCGGGTTTTCGCCGGCGCAATTTATCTCCGCATTAGCGCCATTTGGCGGCAAGGTGGTTTCTGTTCTGTTTGGTCTAGGCCTGTTTGAGGCTGGATTTGTCGCTGCCGTGACTGTTGCCATGTCATCCGCATGGTCGTTCGGAGAAGCTTTCAAAGTTCGCCATAGCATGAACTGGAAGCTTCATGAAGCGCCTGCGTTTTATAGCGTTTACGTCGGCAGCGTGGTGTTCGCGGCCGCGATCGTGCTGATTCCGCATGCGCCGCTGGAACTGATCGCAATCACGGTGCAGGTGATTGCAACGCTGCTTATGCCACCCGCACTCGGATTCTTGCTGCTCCTGCTCAATGACAAGGAGTTGATGGGACAGCACGTCAACGGCATATTCAGCAACGTCTTCAGTTGGACGATCGTGGTCGGCATCCTGGCGCTGTCGACTGTTCTTGGGGTAACGACGGTGCTGCCCGGATTAATACACGTGTAGGTTTGATGTGCGGCGGGAACGTGTTAGTTTGTGTAAGAAAGGTGGTGTGAAAAAGTGAATCGACGGATGCGTTTAGAAGATATGGGACGGATGAAACTCACGAAGGGACGGTCGATATTCCTTTGGGTACTTCGAATCTATGTAGTCGTGATGGTGGTGCTGGTTGCAGTTGGATTTTCCCACGCGGTACACGGATGATAAGATGTGGTCCATGTGGATTGCTTGCCATGCGGTCATAGCAATCCACATTTTTTATGTCAATTAAAGACGATCGTCTTATTTTCATGCAAGAGGATACGGTCATCACAGTGCCAACGGACCGCTCTCGCCAATACTGTGCGTTCGATTTGCCGCCCGATGCTTTTCATGTCCGATACAGAATAGCCATGGTGAATCCTCGCGACATCCTGCTCGATGATCGGGCCAGCGTCTAACTCCTCTGTAATGTAGTGCGCGGTTGCACCGATAATCTTTACACCACGCTCGTAAGCCCGTTCATATGGCCTTGCCCCGACGAATGCTGGAAGAAATGAATGGTGAATGTTGATGATGCGATTCGGAAACTGCTCGATCAGCAGTGGCGACAGAATTTGCATGTAACGAGCAAGGACGATAAAATCGGCGTTGCCTTGCAGCAGATTGGCCTGCATCTGTTCTGCTTCATACTTTGTTTCAGGCGTGACCGGTATGTAGTGATAGGGAACGCCCATCGCCTTGACTGTATCTTCATGATCTTTATGATTGCTGATGACCATGGCAATATCGGCTGCGATTGTTCCCATCTTTTGCTGCCATAAGAGTTCCAAAAGGCAATGTTCTTCTTTTGATACGAAGATGGCCATTTTTTTTCTTATATCGGGCATGGCGATTTGAATTTGCATCTGGAATTCTTCAGTGATCGGTTTAAAAGCTCTATGCAACGCCTCTAAAGTGTCGGACTCTTCCATCAGGTAAAATGCGACTCGCATGAAAAATGTTCCGCCACTGGGGTTTGTGGTGTACTGCGCGGATTCCGTGATATTGGCCGAAAGTTCATAGAGCGCCTGCGAAACTCGCGCGACGATCCCTGGCTGATCTGGACACGAAATCAGAATTCTACCCCTGGTGATCATACTTCTCACTTCTTCCCAATTATTTTAAAACTGAGTATACACTAATACGGTTTTATATGGTGATTTGCTTTCTTGCTTCACGCGCGTGTTGTACAATATTTGAGTCCTTGAAGTGGGATAGTGGCCCTTTGTTTTTGTTTGGCGTATGCTGTTGTATCGTGAAGTCGAGGTGAGAGTGTTGAGAAGCGCACCGATCGGTGTAATGGATTCGGGCGTCGGGGGCCTGACAGTCGTTTCGGAGATCTGGAGGCAGCTCCCGCGCGAACAGGTGTTATTTTATGGAGATTCGGCGCGCTGTCCATATGGCGATCGTACACCGGAAGAGATTGCGACATTTACGTTTCGAGCATTAGATTACTTAGTAGACCGTGGCGTGAAAATGCTAGTGATCGCCTGCAACACGGCGACCGCAATCGTATTAAAGCGAGCCCGTATGCGATATCGTGTGCCGGTAGTTGGTGTGATTGCTCCCGGTGCTCGAGCTGCCATCGCCGCCACAACGGCGCGCCGGGTAGGCGTAATCGGTACGAGAGCGACGATCGCTTCTAATAGTTATAAAAATGCACTCTATGAGACGCACCAAGGTATCGAGGTGCGTAGCTTAGCATGTCCCGGATTCGTGGAAATTGTAGAAGCAGATTTGATGGATACCCATCATGCTCGATCGTTTATCCAGGAGAGTTTAACCCCCATGCAGGGTTCTGGTATCGATACGTTGATACTTGGATGTACGCATTACCCACTACTTGCCCCGATA
>JAKACY010000113.1 GCA_021821025.1 Bacillota bacterium
TTGTAGCAAGTAGCGTAACCAAATCCATTTCCGCATATACTGAACCTGCAGGTTCGTCCAAGGGATGTGGTGCGCCCTTGACGTGCATCGAAGTGCGCCGTCGAGGGAAATGGAGGCTGCGCTTGTGAAATTGCAGGATCATAAGGATCGAACGATTTACTTCGCGATTTTGTCCTTGGTGATATTAGGTTGTCTAGAGCTCATCGGGCAGTTGCGCAGCTTTTTTTATGATATCTGGGGTATTTTAAGTGCGGTGATCGGCCCCCTGGTTATTTCAATCATCATCACGTATGTGCTGCGTCCGATTGTCGATGCGTTGTCAGCGCGAAAGGTACCGCGGTCGATGAGTATTTTACTGATCTATGTCGTCATGGCGGCCGCGGTCGCGGTGGCGATCATCAACATTGCACCGATGGTTTTGCAGCAGGCGACCGGCTTTATACGACAGTTGCCCGCGTACGTTGGAATGTTCGATTCGCTGCTGGACCACATGTCATTCGCTGCTCGTGTGCTGCCAAATGGCGTCAGACTAGGTATTGAAAAGGCACTCGGCAGTGCGGAAGTGTCACTTATCACATGGTTTTCTAGTGCGCTAGTCGGTGTGAAAGATGTTTTGGGCGGTCTGGTCTCTGCGCTGGTTGTGCCTTTTTTGGTGTTTTATCTCTTAAAGGATTACAGGTTTTTCACAAATTTGGTCGTGCGCCTGTTTAAGCGGGATTCGAGGCCCACTGTGGAGCGGATTCTGGAAGGCATCGATGAATCTCTTGGCCGCTACGTGCGTGGGCAACTGCTCGTGATGGTGATCGTCGGTGTCGCCGTATTTATCGGCCTTCTCATCGTGCGTATGCAAAATGCGTTGCTGCTGTCAATCATCGTGGGTTTAACCAACATCATTCCGTATATCGGACCTTTTCTCGGAGCGGCTCCTGCACTGTTTATGGCGCTAGGTATTTCGAAGGCGATGCTGATCAAAGTTCTACTGGTCAATCTCATCGTGCAGCAACTCGAAGGCAATGTTTTTTCACCCTGGATCATGGGCAAGACCATGAACCTTCATCCACTTTTGATTCTTTTGGCGGTCATGTTGGCGGGTGAGATCGGCGGGGTGGCAGGCTTTGTTCTAGCCGTCCCGATCGTTGCGGTGATCAAGGTGATCGTGGAGCAGGTCAGGCAGGTTCGTGCGAAGTGAAAAGTGATTATAGAGGGCTTGACTCCGCTCGATATGCATGGTAATATAACATTGCTTGGTGATGATGGCGGAGGGGACACACCCGTTCCCATCCCGAACACGACGGTTAAGCCCTCCAGCGCCGATGGTACTTGGACCGCAGGGTCCTGGGAGAGTAGGACGTCGCCAGACAGATAGCGGATCCCGTTGGGATCCGCTATTATTATCACTTTTCGGATCTCAAAAGCCCCGAATTTCGTGATCTTGAATATCCTCTCAGCGTCTGATATACTCCAAACCAATGGCGAAGCAGGACAAGAGTACCATCTAGCCCGTGAAAAGAGAGCGTACCTCGCGTCAGCGGCTGAAAGGGTGCGCATGCGAAGAAGATGGGAAGCAGGTTCCGAAGGCTGCGTGGTAGAACCGCGCCGATTTGCGCTCGTTATAGCGCCTCAAGTGATGCCAGTCTATCCGAACAGGGATATGGCATAATGAGGGTGGTACCGCGTGAGTCTCACGTCCCTTTCGGACTAGGAGGCTTATTTTTATTTTCCGGGACTATTTTACTACCGGAGAAGCTCGCCTACGAGCGCTATGTTGATAACGAGGATATTATTTAGAAAATGGGGGCTATTTGATGAAAGGCAGCGAGATTAGAAGGAGATACGTCGAGTTTTTTAGAGACAAAGGTCACGAAATCGTTCCGAGCGCAAGCCTTGTACCGCAAGACGACGCGTCGCTATTATGGATCAACAGTGGCATGGCGCCACTTAAGAGGTATTTTGATGGGCGAGTGATCCCTGAGAATCCACGCTTGACGAATAGCCAGAAGTGCATCCGTACGAACGACATTGAGAATGTCGGCAAGACCGCCAGGCACCATACCTTCTTTGAGATGCTGGGTAATTTTTCGATTGGCGATTATTTTAAGCGTGAAGCGATCCACTGGGCGTGGGAGTTTATTACCGAGCGCTTACAGATGGATCCTGCGCTCTTGTCTGTGACGATTCATCCTGAGGATGATGAGGCATTTTTAATCTGGCATCGCGAGATCGGCATTCCGGAAGATAAGATTTTGCGCTTGGAAGATAACTTTTGGGATATCGGTGAGGGCCCTTGTGGACCAAACTCGGAGATCTTTTATGATCGTGGCGCGCACGTCGGGTGCGGCAGGCCAGAGTGTGATGCGAGCTGCGATTGTGATCGTTATTTGGAAATCTGGAACCTGGTATTTAGCCAATATAACCACAATCCGGATGGATCCTACACACCACTTCCTAAGAAAAACATCGATACTGGGATGGGATTAGAACGTACAGCGTCGGTGCTGCAAAATGTCGCAACAAACTATGATACGGATCTGTTTCGCCCGATCATCGATGACGCAGCGCGCCAGATGCGCATCGCCTACGGGCAAGATTCTGCTTGCGATACTGCCTTAAAGGTCATCGCAGATCATGCTCGGGCGGTTGTCTTCTCGATCTCAGACGGTGTCATGCCGAGTAACGAAGGCCGTGGTTACGTGATTCGCAGGCTGTTGCGGCGCGCTGTGCGCTATGGTAAACAGTTTGGCCTAACAAAGCCATTTTTGTATTCCTTAGTGCGGGTCGTAGGCGATGTGATGGCCGATTACTACCCGGAAATCATGCAAAAGCATGATTACATCGCCAATGTGATGCGCATGGAAGAAGAGCGCTTCTTTGAGACCTTGACTGAAGGCGAGCATCTGCTTAGCGCTGTGATCGCGAAGCTAAAGGAGTCGGGAGAAACGGTGTTGCCGGGCGCTGAGGCGTTTAAGTTGTACGATACCTACGGTTTTCCGATCGATTTGACCGAGGAAATCGCAGCGGAGAGCAGCATCGATGTAGACCGTGAGGGCTTTACAAAGGCGTTAAGCGAGCAGCGTGAACGTGCCCGCAGCGCTCGCCAAGATGTGCGCAGTATGCATGTACAAACGACTCATCTAAGGGACCTTGCGGTACAAAGCGAGTTTGTGGGATATTCGCTTTTGCAAATGGCAGCTCGCATCGAAGCGATGTTTCTTGATGATGCGCCGATCACGAGCGCGCCGCTTGGAGAGACGGTGCAGATCGTGCTGGATCGCACGCCATTTTACGCAGAAAGCGGTGGCCAGGTGGCAGATACCGGCGTACTTTTGGGTGAGAATTTCGAGCTGAAGGTGCACGATGTTCAAAAGGGGCCAAACGGACAGCACATCCATCGCTGTGAGGTCGTGATGGGTGAGGTGCCCATCGGCGCTTCTGTGAGTGCGGTCGTTGACGCTGTGAGACGTTCTGATATCACAAAAAACCACACGGCTACGCATCTGTTGCACAAAGCGCTGCGCCAGGTGCTTGGTGAGCATGTGGCTCAAGCAGGGTCGCTTGTTGAAGGGGAGCGCCTGCGCTTTGACTTTTCGCATATGGGCAGCATGACGCCAGACGAACTGAGCCGGGTCGAAAGGCTCGTTAACGAAGAGATTTGGCGCGATGAACCGGTTACGATTGAGGAAATGGATATCGATTCTGCAAAAGGTCTCGGGGCTATGGCGTTATTTGGTGAAAAATACGGTGCTCGTGTGCGAGTCGTCCGCGCTGGTGTTTATTCGATCGAACTTTGCGGCGGCTGCCATGTAGATCGCACGGGTCAGATCGGGCTGTTCAAGCTGCTTGGCGACTCAGGTATCGGTTCGGGCATTCGACGCGTCGAAGCCGTGACGGGCAAACATGCATACGAGTTTATCAGGGCGCAGGAAGAACTCTTACTGTCCCTTGCGGCGCATCTGCGTTCGACGCCTGCTCAGTTGCCAAAGCGGATCGAAACGATGATGGAAGATCATAAAGGCCTCGAAAAGCAGGTGGAACAACTTACGAGCAAGCTTAGCAACGTGGAGGCATTGCAACTGCTTGGTGATGTGGTGTCGTTTGCAGGCGGAGATGCCGTGATTTCAGAAGTTCAGGGTCAAAATGTCGAAGGATTGCGTTCCTTGGCTGATAGTCTGAAGTCCCGCCGCAATGATCTGTTGATCGTTTTAGGGTCTGCACACGAGAGTGGCGTGTCGTTCGTGGTCGCCGTGCCGAAAAGGATGCAAGAGATGGGGCTGCATGCTGGCAAATTAGTAAAAGAGATCGCGCAGGTGGCTGGTGGCTCTGGCGGTGGTAAGCCAGAACTTGCACAGGCGGGGGCTAAGGATCAGGGTAAACTTCAAGAAGCGCTGTTATTTGCAAAAAATACGTTGCAAGAGAAACTGCAAGTCTTAGGGCGATCATAAAGGGATTTATGGCAAAGATGAAGAATATTAGCCTCGAAGAGCAGATAGCCGGTGGTGCAGCCCACCGGCTGGGGAAGATGATGCGACTGCGCCAATAATCTGGATAGACTACGCGAAAGAGGTGTTCTCTGATGTCTTCTCTGGATGAAACGATGCAGTTTCGCGTGCGGCCGGATGAACCGTCGCGTGCGGAAAAGGCTCTGCTTCTTGCGTATGAAGCTTTGAATGAAAAAGGGTATAATCCTATTCACCAGATATCAGGCTATCTGTTATCTGGTGATCCAGCTTACATCACCAGTTTCAAAGATGCGCGTGATGCGATCAGGCGGGTGGAGCGTGATGAGCTGATTGAAGAACTGGTTCGCGCGTACCTGTCGGCGCGCCTGCCATGAGGATCATGGGCATCGATTATGGGGATGCGCGCATCGGCATCGCTCTTAGCGATCCGCTTGGGTTTACTGCGCAAGCATACGAGGTGATTCATAAGAGCAAGGTAAAGGATGTCTTTTCGCGGATCGCAGAGATTGCACAAGAGGAAGAAGTGCATCTGATCGTGATCGGATTTCCTCGCAACATGAATGGCACCATCGGTGAAAGAGCGCAAAAAACGGAGGCTTTTGCGCTGCGCTTACGAGAAGCGACGGGCTTGCCTTTCGAAATGTTTGACGAGAGATTATCGACCGTCAGCGCGCAAAGGGCCTTAATAGAAGGCGATGTCAGACGAGAAAAGCGTAAAAACGTCGTCGACAAAGTGGCAGCAGCTTTGATTTTACAGGCTTATCTCGAAACCAAGGGGCGATCCTGATGTTAGATGACTTATTGCAAGGGTACGTTTTGTTGACGGATGAAGCCGGGCAAGAGGAAGAATATCAGGTTTTGCGAGTGCTTGAGATGGAAGGCTTGCACTACGTTTTGTTGCGGTCTGAGGCGCAACCGCTAGAAGAACCGCTGATTCTGCGTGTTGAGGGCGACGTCGAGGGGGACGAGGCAACACTTTCCGGCATCGATGATGATGATGAATGGGAGCGGGTGGCTGAGGCTTTCGATACACTGATGTTTGAACTTGATGACCAGAGTTGATCGGGGAGACAGGATGCTTAACAAGGTCTATAAAAGGGTATGGGGTAAGTGGATCACACTTGTCTTGATCGCGCTGATTGCAATACTGTTGGCTTTGTATACTTTTTGGCACATCATGTTTGATACAAGTTATGGACAAGCAGGAGATAAGATGTGGGTAAGCATACCACAGGGCTCATCGACGGCCGATATCGGCGCTTTGCTGCAGTCGCATCACGTCGTGGCGAGCGCCTTTTGGTTCAAGATTTATGTGCTGTTAGTGGATCAAAAGGATCTACAGGCTGGAACTTATCGCTTTTCTTCCGGGATGACCATCTCGCAAGTCGTGTCGTTATTGCACCAAGGAACGGCACAGTTTTCTACCGAGGTGACGGTTCCGGAAGGATTCACTGTAAGTCAGATCGCCAAGCTTTTAGCTGCCCGCCATATTTGTTCCGAAAGGGCGTTCTATAAGCTTGTTCAACATGGTCGCTTTCCATATTGGTTTATGAATCAATTACCGCATACTAAGGAGATTCGATACCGTTTAGAAGGTTATCTTTTTCCAGATACATATGAATTTGTGCCTGATGAGTCGCCGTATGATGTGGTGAATACCTTCCTGTCCGAAACGAACCGAGTTCTTTCACACTCGATACGCAGGGCGATCGCTAAGCGGCATGAGACTTTAAACCAGGTCTTGACAGTGGCTTCGATGGTGGAGCGCGAGGTGAAAGTGCCCAGTGAACGCAGACTGGTCGCGAGCGTTATTTACAATCGGTTAAGGCAGCATCCTCCTATGAAATTGCAGATCGACGCCACGGTTCTGTATGGGTTAGGGAGGACGACGACAGATTTGACGCCTGCTGATCTGAGATTGCAAAGCCCGTACAACACTTATATGCACGCGGGCTTGCCGCCGGGTCCGATCGCCAATCCTGGCTTGGCATCTATTTTAGCTGCGATCTATCCGGCGCACACGAAGTACCTATACTATGTGGCGCGCTTTGACGGATCAGGTCGGCAGTATTTTGCGGTTACCTACTCACAGCAACTTCGCAATGAAGCCCGTAGCCAAGCCAATTTGGCAAGGCTATCTAAGTGAATAGACCTCCATATCGCTTCGCTCATCTTCATTGTCCTATCTGCATAAGCTTTGATGCGCAAACGACAAGCTGATTGACGCTCATGGTGCCGTTGCGCTGCAAAGTACCGGGAGGATTATACGGCCGTGCCGATAATCAGGGATGGAAGGTGAGAGGATGGGCCTATTCACGATTTTGACCCTCTTGGTTCGAGAACTGACTTTATTTGTTTCCTACGTCAAGAACCATACCTTCCCACAACCTCTGTCTACGGATGAAGAGGATCAGGCGATCTCAGCATGGAAAAGCGGCGACATGGAAGCGCGCAATCGCCTCATCGAGCATAATTTACGGCTTGTGGCGCACATCGTGAAAAAGTATGAATCAAGTCGAGTTGATTCAGATGACTTGATTTCCATCGGAACGATCGGGTTGATCAAGGGGATCCAGACGTACAATCCGGACAAAGGTGTTCGACTTGCCACGTATGCAGCCCGATGCATTGAAAATGAGATCCTCATGCACATGAGAGCACAGCGAAAAGTGGTTAGGGATGTATCGATTCATGAACCGATTGGCCAGGATAAAGAAGGAAACGAAGTATCTCTCCTTGATATTCTTGGCACCGATGGGGATGAGATCATCGATACGGTTTCATTTCGGATGGACCGCGATGAGATCTACAATGGTCTCGCGATTCTAGATGATCGCGAACGGCAGATCATCTGGGCGCGCTTTGGCTTACCCTATGGAGCAGAAAAAACGCAACGTGAGATCGCGCGCGAAATGGGTATTTCACGCTCTTATGTGTCGCGAATCGAAAAGCGCGCGTTAGAAAAGCTGCAGGAGCAGTTTGGCCGATCGACGCGGGAATGATGTACTTTATGGTATAAGTGGCGTGGCTGTCCATCCTGTGATACCATGAGGAGAAATTCTCTAGGGGCGGGATGACGGTGTTTGATGTTTTGCGGCCACGAGTGTTTGCTTCGTCGATCTACCATATTGATGTGAGTGGACTCTGGGATGCAGGGTATCGCGCCGTGCTCACTGATCTTGATAACACGTTAGTCGAATGGAATTCGCCCACTGCGACACCGCAACTCGTCGCGTGGCTAGAGCAACTGCGTGAGCGTGGATTTCAGGTTGCTATCATATCGAATAACAAAGAAAGCCGCGTGGTGTCGTTCGCGCGGCCGCTTGGCATTCCCGCCTTCTATGCCGCAAGAAAGCCTAAGCGTGCAGCATTCTTACGAGCGTTAGAGATGATGTCTGTCAAGGCGAAAGAGACCGTGATGATCGGAGATCAAGTATTTACGGATATTCTAGGAGGCAATCGAATGGGCATGTACACGATCATGGTGCAACCGATCCATCGCCGCGAGGCCGGTGGAACGCGCCTGATGCGCCTATTCGAGCGCGTGGTTCTGCGCGAAAAACCGTGGTAAAGGTGGAAGTTAATGATGATGAGTTTGGTGTGCACCGGCTGTGGCGCTCCGCTGCAAATGGACAGCCCTGGCGAAAGGGGCTACATCACGAGTGAGGCGTTTATGCGTGATCGACCCTTATGCCAAAGGTGTTATCGGTTGATTCACTATGGAGAGATCACGCCGGCCAATGTTTCATTGCAAGAATACCGTAGCACGGTGATGCGCGTATTGTCCAAGCCATCCGTGGTTTTATATGTCGTGGATCTATTTGATTTCAATGGTAGTTTGTTGCGTGGTATGACTGGTATCCTGGCGACGCATGAGGTCATCATGGTCGCAAATAAATTCGA
>JAKACY010000114.1 GCA_021821025.1 Bacillota bacterium
ATCATTGGCAATTCCAATCTCGCTATCTGACACGAGGATATTGGCAAAGATTGTATGTAATGAGCTCAATAACGATGAGAGGGTTGAGATCAATGACTGACTGGGCAAAGTTGTCATCTTATCCGCGTGTTTTGATAGATGTGGCGTTAGAGCCACTGCAAGGGGAACGTTTTCAGCCAACAGGGTTTCCCGATCTGGGTGCGGCGCAATACCAAACGCCAGATGGGACGCAGATGGTGCTGCTTGAGTCTGCACAAAGCGTTGCGAATCGTCTTGAGATGAGCATATGGGACCGGGCGAGTGAGGAGTTGCTTACACCACTGAAGGGATTATCGTACGTTCGCGTGGTGAATGATAATGGTGATTTTCTGACCTCCTCGATCTTGGAAGCACACCGACTGGGCTCGGCTTATATCTTGGAGGGCGCAGATAAGACCGTGTTCAATCAGTTGAAGCAGGAACTCGCGAGTATGACACAAGGGCCCGTGGATCTTGGCAAGCTTGCCAAAGTGGTGGCTCAGTTGGATATTAATTCGCTCTTACATGGCGTGTTTTTTGCAAAAAAGGAACTCGCTGGTGGACGTCTGCGCTTGGCTCGGGCACTGACGGGGTTTATCGAAGCTAAGGATGTACGGGTCGTGCAAAGCGGTGGCGTAAAAAATGACCACATCAATCCGAGTGGGGATACCGGATCGGGATTTGGCAATGTGCCATACCACCGAGAAGAGTTTACAGGGCAGATCAAGGCGTACTTTAACATCGATCTGGCTCAGATTCGCGGCTATCGACTGGGGAGTGATGTGGAAAATCTCCTGATTGCGCTGTCGCTGTACAAGATTCAAAAGTTTCTTGCTGAAGGTCTGCGCTTGCGCACGGCATGCGACTTGCAGATGAAAGAAGCGGTACATATAGGCCATCCGGAACATTTTATACTACCGAGTCTGGAGCAGTTAGAAGAGGAACTTCCGGCGTTGATTCAAAGGTGCGAGACTGCGGAAATCTTTTCGGATCCCGCTGTAACATTGATTCGCTATACGCCGAAGTCTGTAAAGAAGGAGGAATAGACATGCTGGTCCTTGAGCTGGACTTTCTCACGGGTCGTTATCACGCCACGCCGTGGGATCGGCATGTGAATGAAGGTGCGATAGAGTGGCCGCCGTCCCCTTGGCGAATTTTACGATCACTGATCGCAGTGTGGCATCGAAAGGCTGACCCAGTGCGCTATCCTGAAGAAAAACTGCGTGAGCTGATCCTACTGTTAACGATGGAGTTACCTCTTTTCAAGCTGCCGAACACGTCATCGTTTCACACGAGGCACTACATGCCTGAAAAAGTTGACACGACGTTGGTGTTTGATGCGTTTATGAGTGTGGGGGAAGGGGCCAATCGCCAGTCGATGCTCGTCGTTTGGCGGGAGACTGATTTGTCACCAGAATTGCTGGGTGTCCTTGACTTTTTGCTTGAAAATATGGGCTATCTGGGACGTGCCGAGAGCTGGGTCAGTGCCAGTCGCAGAGATGGCTGGGATGGAACGTTCAATTGTTTCCCGGTTGCATCTGCACGCGAGCTGGGTGAACCTGCATCGAGGTTGCAGGGGAGGGCGGAAAATGTACAGGTCCTCATACCTTTGACGCCTACCTTGTATAGGACATGGTCGCAAGGGTTTATAACGGCACTCAAGTCGTCATGGAAGAGGGTAAAATCAGAATGGCTGCCGCCAGAGGACCTTTACGAGGCGCTGTTAGTTGAGACGAATGATCTGCACAAGGGGCTGTGGTCAAATCCGCCAGGGGCATACTGGGAAACCTACGAGATAAGAAGGAGTGTCGAATCAACGGGGCACCGGCTGTCCGAACCTGTCTTATCACATGCAGCAGCACGCTACCTCTTGACGGGGAAGATTCGACCTAAGGTAGAGCAGAGTGTGGAGATCGGAAATTTACTTCGTGCCACCTTGATGTCATTAGGGGCAGACAAGCCGTCTCAAGCGATCTTGGGTAGGGATGAAGATGGGATGCCATTGCGAAAGAGTCATAGCCACGCATTTTTCTTACCTGAGGATGCGGATGGCGATGGGTTGATCGATCATGTAGTTTTCTATTCGCCAAGTCCTGTG
The DNA here is from genome assembly GCA_021821025.1 of Bacillota bacterium. Classification (GTDB taxonomy): domain Bacteria; phylum Bacillota; class Bacilli; order Alicyclobacillales; family SLC66; genus JAKACY01. The sequence goes on from JAKACY010000114.1 coordinate 2,117, forward strand.
AGCGAAGATGTGCAAGTGGCGCTCACTCGCGCAGGGTATTTATTTACACATGGAGGCATTGGTTCGGGTAAATCCCAACGCTGGGAGATTATCTTAGAGGCGATCGGTACCCGCAATGTCCTGGCTGCAGTTACGCCTCTGATGCAAAAATCACGAGTATGGGTCACACGCACGCCTTATTTTCATCCATGGCATCGGAAAAAGCATGGTCGATTCGGGCCGGCGGACCAGATCAGGCACGAAGCCGAACTTCGCAGTATGCCTGAAGTGCTGGATGTGGAGTTTTTGGGAGATTCCGTGTGGAGTGATTTAACCGCAGGTGTCGTTGAGGCTCGAAGGCGCAGGCTCTATAAGTCAGCGTTTAGACGTGTGCGTTCAGAGAATACAGCCGGGGAGAGGATGCCTGATCAGTTCGGTTCCTTTGTAAAAATCACGTTTGCTGAGCCGATTGAGGGTCCTGTGTGTTTTGGTTATGGATGCCACTATGGACTGGGACTGTTTGCGCCGCAAGGGGAAGAGTCTGGGGCTGTGATGCATGAAAGTGGCGGTGTGGAGATTCCTAAGTCCCTTCTTATGGAATGACGTAAGGTCGATGGTGACGGAACCGATGTTGGGGGTATTGAAACAACTGGTATTGAAAGGATCTAGCGCGAAACTGGAGTGATGGGATATAATGGGGGTATTCGCGATTGCAGTCATTGTAGACTTTTCGGGCGTTGAGAAGGGGTTATGTGTGACTGGTTCGATCGGATACGGACGAGATGTGGCAGGTTCGCGATTTTGCTCCTGTAAACCCAGGCAGGATAAGGTCTGAGGCGCGAGCGGTTAATCCGCAGGTTTATCCTGCGGCACCATTGAAGGGCACTTGTCTCGCGTATTACGACAGGCACAGCACAGTTAATCCGCAGGTTTATCCTGCGGCACCATTGAAGGGTGTATTCAAGACATTGATACCGATTCCCTGTAGGGCGTTAATCCGCAGGTTTATCCTGCGGCACCATTGAAGGTGCTTACGAATCTGCATCGTGTGGTCACTGAGTTGGTTAATCCGCAGGTTTATCCTGCGGCACCATTGAAGGAGAATACCTTCCGCATAGGAGATGTCATGAGATCGCGTTAATCCGCAGGTTTATCCTGCGGCACCATTGAAGGGTCGTAACGGTCACGCTATATCCTAGTGTTTTCAGGTTAATCCGCAGGTTTATCCTGCGGCACCATTGAAGGAACGAGTTCAATGCCTTCTCGAATGGCGAGTAACGTTAATCCGCAGGTTTATCCTGCGGCACCATTGAAGGAAATCGAATGCGACTGACCTATTAAAAAAGACACGTTAATCCGCAGGTTTATCCTGCGGCACCATTAAAGGATCGCCGCTGTGATTGCATGCTGCACATCCGTACCCACCTGCACAGCATGCGGTAAGAGGCGATCTAATCATTGAAGCGAAACCGATCATAAATTGCGCGACCAGGAAGTACCTGAGCATCTCCAGTAAGCGCTTGTGAACTATGTGTGATTCAAGGGCCGTTGTGTTGCCAGCGGCCTTTTGAAGTGAACCTATAGGATCAGAGGCGCCGTGAAGTCTATCGCGCGGCCGTGGCCCAACTGCAAGATCATATCAGGCGAGATGGACGTCAGTCGGTATAATCTTATATTGTCCTCTTCGCGGTGCATCAACTTTTGTAGTTTATGAACAAACTGCAGGTACTTGACCTCATCCAACTGACATTCAAAGACTGAGTTTTGCACACGCTGGCCCACACCTTGGCATGTTTGGGCCACTTTACGCAGGCGGCGCTGTCCGGTCTTGGTTTCTGTTGAGATGTCGTAGGCAACGATAATAAACACGGTGAGACCTCCTCTGGCGATGTGTTACTTGCTATAAAATGGAACATATTGTTGATCTGTGCGAATCGCTCGTGCAAGTAACCGAGCCTGTACGAGCGGCAACGTGCCATATGTGACATGCTGTTTGAGCTCCGGGTGCATAAACGTCTCTTTCTTTCGTTCCTGGTACGTGGAAATGACAGCCTTTCGACCGCGCTCATTTAAAAAAACAGCCCCGGAAGGTTCCCGATCAAAATGGTCAGGCTGTATTTGCTGGCGGTTGATCAGTGTAAATGCCAATCGATCGGCTAGTACCGGTCTAAACTCCTCCATTAAGTCCAGCGCAAGCGATGGCCTCCCCGGTCTCAACGTGTGTAAGTATCCAACTTGGGGGTCTAGTCCTACCGATTGTAGTGCTGAGACGCAGTCATTGGTAAGCAGTGAGTAGAGAAAGGATAGTAGCGCATTGATGGGATCAAGCGGTGGTCGTTTTGTTCTACCGGTAAAGGTGAAGGCTGAGTGTTCAGAATGCAAGTGGTTGGGAATCTGCGAATAATATCGTTTGGCATTGATGCCTTCTATTCCGCGGAGTTGATCCACATGGTGAATAGAGTGTAACCGACGAAGATCGCGGGCGATCTCTTCGGACACGCCGCGCATTTCGACCTGTTTGCCAACATCGTGGTTGTCGCGAGCAGAGCGCAGTAACACTTGGCGGCTGTTATAGAGCTTACCAGCCACAATCGCCTGCACTAGGTTTACGACGTTATCCGGTTGCCACAAGAGCCGGTGCTGCGCGATGCGCAGTAGCACGTTGCCGGAACGTTTGCCTTCGATCCGATATTCAAAGCGGCCTGATGATTTTAAATGTGCGATTGGAATTCCTTTTTCGGCGCAATACGCCATCAGTGGACTAGTCATCGACACTCGTCCCATTGCGATGATCGAGAAAATGTGGTGAATGGGGATGCGAAATATCTCCTCACGTTCTTGCGAGACAACGATATTGTCATGGTCGAGACGCATCACGGCGCCGTCCGTTTGCACGTAAAGCACATTTTGTAACGCATCGATCATACCTCGAGCGCCCCCTTTGGCAGTTTCTGTGCCCACATTGGATCATACCCAAGGTGAGCATGTAACATGGGCATGCACAGATCGATGAGTGAGCAGTCCGTACAGCGTTTGTCATAGCAAGCTTGTGGCAGAACGTCGGTTTGCTGTGCTGCTCGAATACGCTCTGCAAGATCGAGTACGGCATTCCTTAATGTCGCGGTAAATTCCACTTCTGTGCGGTGCTTTAACCCGATGTGGTATATCGCACCTGCAAGAACCGGTGTGTCAAACATCTCCTCCAAGCAAATTCCTTGTGCACAAAGCTGCATCTCATCATGCTCCGATGTGTGCGCGTGGCCATGCTTATACTCGACTGGAAAGATGCGCCCACCTTGAAATTCCACGACATCGCATTTGCCATAAAGTCCATAGCGATCAGACCATACGGTGAGGCTGCGTAACTCTGTCACTTCGCCAACGTGTGTCTTTCCCGGTGTATCTGGCCGTTCGTGCGCTAGACGCCCGTGCATGGTAAAGTAGTTTTCTTCAAATAATTGCTCCTTATAAATTAGCGCGTATTGCCGCTCGCAATAGCTATAGTGCTGTATGGCCGAGAGTGTAACCCAGTCCTCATCTGAAAATGAATTCACGTTTAACGGCACCATATTTACAATCGCTATCCCTTCTTTAAAAATGAGGGGCCCAGGGGGGCCTGTGTCAAGACTGTCTGAAAGCGGCCGATCATCTACTCTATTAGCATCTTGGACTGCGATTCACGAGTTTATACGTGCCAGAAGTTAGAATTATAATCAGTGTGAATAAGAAGCAATCGGGATCGACCAGAGGGCATGCGAAGTGCAAATACTGCAAAAGCGAATTCTTATTCTTAATTATCAGGTGTATTTAGCGGAATAGACATCGCATTACGTGGGCGACATGCTATATGCAATGGTAAAGTGGCGCGAGTGGTTGAGTAGAAGTAATTGCTAAGTTAGTAGTTTTCGGACGAATCACTGCTTACTATCGACATTTTCTACAACAAATTGATTTTTATCATATGAATTTATAGTTTACATAATATATATTATCGGACGCTATAAAAATGAGCGAATTCCATGTGAAAAACAAAATAAAAAGCACCTGTGCCAGACGTTAACGTTATGACACAGGTGCTTTTTATACTTAATGACCAGACATAATGAGATGCAACAAATTGCCCACTGATGGCCCTGGCGGAAATATGACAAACAACATAAGGTACACAATCAAGCCAGAACCAGCTGAAATAAACCAAAGTATTGCTGTCCAAGGCGCAATCTTTCGGTGCATATGGAAACGTCTTCGTACAGCAAGTACAACTGTAAGTACACCCAACACAGCTGCAATCGTCGCGAGCATCACATGGATTTGTAAAATAACCTGGTACAACATTGCAAAACTTTGTGGACCTCCAAAACGACTATCACCGACCAGTAACGTCCCAAGAGCATAACTTACAAAAAAAGCAGCACCAAGTGATGCGGCCAAAACCATCATGCGTCGGTGTCGGTGTACGTCGCGGTGTCTGATTTGATACCAACCCATGCCAGCAAAAATCGAACTAGCAATCATGAAGAGTTCATTGATTAAAGCCCATGCGGAAGCCATCACGTAACCTCATTTCTACTTATCGCAAGTCTAGTCAAAGTAAACCATACTAAAGATAACATGGCAACTAAGGTTACGTTACTTCGTATTTGCCGTAAAATGCAATTCTTCTGCTAGCCAAGACGTTAGTTTGTCGCGAATATCATCGCGTACTTCACGAAACTTAGCCATGATCTCATCTTCGGTTCCGGTGGCTCTCGCCGGATCATCAAATCCCCAATGCAAACGTCTTACGTTAGGTGGCGTTATCGGGCATTTATCGTTAGCATCGCCGCAAAGCGTAATGACGTAATCAGCGTGGATGAGCAACTCATCGTCAATTAATTTGGACGTATGATGAGAGATGTCAATTCCCGCTTCCTGCATAATCGAAATGGCGCGTGGATTTAATCCGTGCGCTTCTATGCCAGCACTTTGTACTTCGATAGCATGTGCCCCAAGGTGACGTGCAAGGCCTTCAGCTATCTGACTGCGGCAGGAATTCCCAGTACAAAGAAAATAGATCAATGGTTTTTTCATGAATAGCATCTCCTTAACGTGGATAATACTTTAGTGAATAATCGATAGCCATACAAAAAGGCCCGTTAACGTGACAAACAGCGTGGGAATCGTCAAAATAACACCTGTTTTAAAATACTGGCCCCATGTAATGCGAATCCCCTTTTTTCCTAGCACATGTAACCATAGGAGTGTCGCCAAAGACCCAATCGGTGTAATTTTCGGTCCCAAGTCACTGCCAATAACATTGGCATACACCAAGGCTTCTTGCATAACACCCGTAGCATGAGCAGAATGAATAGCCAGCGCTTCAATCATGACCGTTGGCATGTTGTTCATGATACTTGATAAAATGGCCGCTAAAAACCCAGCGACTAACGTTGCGCCATACAAACCTGCTGTTGTCGAAGCATGAATGACATGACCGAGAAGATCAGTCAAGCCAGCGTTACGTAATCCATAGACCACGACATACATGCCGATGGAAAAAAACACAATCGCCCAGGGTGCTTCTTTAATGACTTGCCACGGAGAAATAACCTTCACTCTTTGTCCCGCAACCAAAAATACAATCGCAATGAGACCTGCTACCGCAGACACAGGAATGTGCAAAAGTTGCGTAGCAATATAGCCGATAAGAAGTACAATTAAAATTACCCAAGATGCCTTAAACATCCCTTCATGGACAATCGCATCTTTCGCATGCGATAAATGACTTGGGTCATAAGTTCGAGGGATATCACGACCAAACACCAGGTACAGCATCACAACGCTCGCTACAAACGAGACGAGATCAGGAATGATCATGTGCATCGCATAATTGATAAATTCAATATGAAAATAATCAGCAGAAACAATGTTGACTAAGTTACTGATGATAAGCGGTAACGAAGTCGTATCTGCGATAAATCCACTGGCCATGATAAATGGAAGCATCTTTTTCGCATCAAAGCGCAGAACGCGTACTTTTTCAAGCACGATCGGTGTCAAGATGAGCGCGGCCCCATCATTTGCGAAAAAGGCTGACACTAAGGCACCTAGCACGGTGACGTAAAGAAAAACGCGTCGTCCATTCCCTTTTGCTGCATGAGCCATTTTTAATGCAGCCCATTCAAAAAAGCCGATTTTATCCAAAATAGTTGATGTGATAATGATAGCCACAAAGGTCAGCGTTGCGTCCCAAACGATAGCCGTAACCGCAACAACA